>JBBQEY010000082.1:0-12342 GCA_038321425.1 Burkholderiales bacterium
CACCTACTCGCCTGACCCGATGTCGCCGGAGCAGTGGCGCGCGGCAATCGTCGAGAAGCTGACCTACATGGTGGGCAAGGACCCTGGACACGCGCTCGATCACGACTGGTTCATGGCCACGGCGCTGGCGGTACGCGACCGGGTGACCGATCGCTGGATGGATTCGACGCGTGCCACCTACCGCAAGGGTAGCAAGCGTGTCTACTACTTCTCGCTCGAGTTTCTGATCGGCCGCATGCTATTCGATGCGATGGGCAATCTCGGCCTGACGGCGACGGTCCGCGAAGCGCTGGCGGAGCTCGGCGTCGACCTCGATCGCCTGTCCAAGCTGGAGCCTGATGCCGCGCTCGGCAACGGCGGACTCGGCCGTCTCGCCGCCTGCTTTCTCGAGAGCATGTCGTCGCTGGGCATCGCCGCGCACGGGTACGGCATTCGCTACGACCACGGAATCTTTCGGCAGGTGCTGCAGGATGGCTGGCAGCACGAGCTGCCGGAGGAGTGGCTGTCGTTCGGCAACCCTTGGGAGTTCAAGCGGCCGGAAGTCATGTATTCGGTCGGCTTCGGCGGCACCGTCGACGAGCTCGCGCGCGCCGATGGTTCCCGGCACTATCGGTGGCATCCCGCCGAGGCAGTCAACGCCTTGGCATTCGATACCCCCATCGCCGGCTGGCGTGGGGCGCACGTGAACACACTGCGACTGTGGTCGGCACGGGCGGCCGATGTGATCAATCTCGCGGACTTCAATGCCGGTGACCATGTCGGCGCGCTCGCGGACCGCGTGCGGCTGGAGGCGGTCTCACGCGTGTTGTATCCCAGCGATGAGACTGCGGCGGGCGCCGACTTGCGGTTGCGGCAGGAATATTTCTTCGCGTCGGCCTCGCTGCAGGACTTGTTGCGGCGGCACAAGCAGCAATACGGAGAATTGTCTTCGCTCGCCGATCACGTCGCCATCCAGCTCAACGACACGCATCCCGCCATCGCGGTGCCGGAACTTATGCGCCTGCTGGTCGACGACTACGGCATGCCATGGGAACAAGCCTGGACGATCACGACCGCGGTCTTCAGCTACACCAATCACACGCTCTTACCAGAGGCGATGGAAACCTGGCCGGTCGGGTCGCTCGAACGGATGCTGCCGCGCCATCTGCAGATCATCTTCGGTATCAACGCGCGGCATCTCGACGCGCAGCGCGCGCATGGCCGTGGCGATGCCTTTCTGACTGCGGTGTCGCTGATCGAGGAGAACGGCGGTCGCCGCGTGCGCATGGGGCCGCTCGCCTTCGTAGGGTCGCACCGCGTCAACGGGGTGTCTGCACTGCACACCGAGCTCATGCGCGAAACCGTGTTCCGCGATCTGCATACGATTCATCCGCAGAGGATCGTCAACAAGACCAACGGTGTCTCGTTTCGGCGCTGGCTGTTCCAGGCCAATCCCGCGCTGACCGGCGCGATCGTCGACGCCATCGGGCCCGCAGTGCTCGATGACGCGCAGGAGCTAAGTGCACTGGCTGCGCTCGCTGACGATGCCGGGCTGCACGAGCGCCTTCGCGCTATCCGCCGCGGCAACAAGGTGGCCCTTGCGCGGCTGGTGGTCGAACGGACCGGCGTGAGCCTCGATCCGGACGCGCTCTTCGACGTGCACATCAAGCGTATCCACGAATACAAGCGGCAGTTGCTCAACATTCTGGAGACGATCGCGCTCTACGACGCCATTCGCGCCGATCCTGCAGGAAGCCGGGTTCCGAGAGTCAAGATTTTCGCCGGCAAGGCCGCGGCGGGCTACCGGCAGGCGAAGCTCATCATCAAGCTGATCAACGATGTGGCAAAGACGATCAACAACGATCCGGCCGTGCAGGGTCGGCTCAAGGTGGTTTTCCTGTCGAACTACAACGTCAGCCTCGCGGAAGCCATCATCCCCGCCGCGGATCTTTCGGAACAGATCTCGACCGCCGGAATGGAAGCATCCGGCACCGGCAACATGAAACTGGCGCTCAACGGCGCGTTGACGATCGGCACGCTCGATGGCGCCAACATCGAGATCCGGGAACATGTGGGGGCCGACAATTTCTTCCTGTTCGGGATGACGGCAGCGGAAGTCGACGCGATGCGCCGGCAGGATACCGCTGCGCAGGATGCGATCGCGCGGTCGCCGGTCCTGGGTGACGTGCTGCATGCCGTTGCCACCGGGCGCTTCTCGCCCGATGACCCGACCCGGTTCAGCGGGCTCGTCGACGGCCTGCGCCGACACGACTACTTCATGGTCACTGCGGACTTCGACGCCTACTGCGCGGCGCAGTCCGACGTCGAGTCCGTATGGCGCCAGCCGCATGCCTGGTGGCATCGGTCGATTTGCAATACCGCGGGGGTAGGCTGGTTCTCGGCCGATCGCGCGATTCGCGACTACGCGAGTGAAATCTGGGGCGTGGCGGCCGCGATCTGATGTTGCGGCTTCCAAAGGGCAAGCAAGCGCAGCATACCGAAGGTGACGGAGGAGACGATGCAACCACAAATCGACCGGTTCACCTATTCGAAGCCGCTGTCCCGCTCCGCGCTCGCGTATGTGCTTGCCGGTGGACGCGGCTCGCGGCTGTACGAACTCACCGAAGTGCGCGCGAAGCCTGCCGTCTACTTCGGCGGCAAGGCGCGCATCATCGATTTTGCGCTGTCGAATGCGCTCAATTCCGGCATTCGCCGCATGGCCGTGGCCACGCAATACAAGGCGCACAGCCTGATCCGCCATTTGCAGCGCGGCTGGAACTTCCTGCAGCCGACGCGCAACGAGAGCTTCGACATCCTGCCCGCGAGTCAGCGCGTGGCGGAGAACCAATGGTATGCCGGCACCGCCGATGCGGTGTTCCAGAACATCGACATCATCGACAGCTACGAGCCGGAGTTCGTGGTCGTGCTCGCGGGCGACCACGTCTACAAGATGGATTACGAACGCATGCTGATCCAGCATGTGAACGACAATGCGGATGTGACGGTGGGCTGCGTCGAGGTGCCCAGCGCGGAGGCTTCCAGCCTCGGCGTCATGCATGTCGACGCGAACGACCGCATCATCGACTTCGTCGAGAAGCCAGAGGAGCCGCCGCACATACCTGACCGGCCCGGCCGTTCGCTGGGCAGCATGGGGATCTACGTGTTTCGCCGCACGCTGCTGCACGAGCAATTGCGGCGCGATGCGGCGGATCCGCATTCGACCCGCGATTTCGGCCGCGATGTAATTCCGTACCTCGTGCGCAATGGCAAGGCGGTCGCCCACCGCTTCGAGCAATCGTGTGTGCGTTCAAAGGCGGAGACCGTGTCTTACTGGCGGGACGCCGGGACGCTCGATGCCTATTTCAAGGCCAATATCGACCTCACCGACGTCTTGCCCGAACTCGATGTCTACGATCGCGAGTGGCCGATCTGGACCTATGCGAAGATCTCGCCGCCGGCGAAGTTCGTGCACGACGTCGATGGGCGCCGTGGCATGGGTATCTCTTCGCTGGTATCGGGTGGCTGCATCGTTTCTGGGTCGACGCTACGCAATTCGCTTCTATGCGACAGTGTGCATGTGCATTCCTATGGCGAGATCGACCACGCGGTGATCCTGCCGATGGTGACGGTCGGACGGCATGCCCGGCTGCACAACGTAATCGTCGACGCCGGTGTGCGCATTCCCGACGGTCTCGTTGTCGGCGAAGATCCGCAGCTCGATGCGACGCGCTTCCGGCGTACCGAGCGCGGGGTATGCCTTATCACGCAACCGATGCTGGATCGCATGGCGCAATGACGCGCCCCACGCTGCGGGTGCTCTCGGTCGCCTCCGAGGTGTTCCCGCTGGTCAAGACCGGCGGTCTGGCCGATGTCGTCGGTGCGCTGCCGGCCGCGCTGGCCCGCGAAGCGGTGGCGGTGCGCACGTTGGTGCCCGGGTACCCGGCCGTGCTGGGGGCACTCCGGGACGCGACCTCGCTCTTCGTCTTCAGTTCCATGCAGGGTGGCGCTGCCAGGCTGTTGTCAGCGCAGGTGGCGGGACTTGATCTGTTCGTGCTCGACGCGCCGCATCTATATGCCCGCGGTGGTAGTCCGTATGCGGGTCCGGATGGGCGCGACTGGCCGGACAATGCGCAGCGCTTCGGCGCGCTTGCTGCAGCTGGGGCGGCGATCGGGCGCGGCTGTGTGCCTGCTTTCCTTCCCGACATCGTGCACGCGCACGACTGGCAGGCGGGTCTCGCGCCGGCGTATCTGCATTACGGTGGTGCGCCACGGCCGCGCACGGTGATGACCGTGCACAACCTCGCCTTTCAGGGGCAGTTTCCCGCGTCACTGCTGGGGACGCTCGGTCTGCCGCCGCGGGCCTATGCAATCGACGGCGTGGAGTACTACGGCTCGATCGGCTATCTCAAGGCCGGGCTTGCGCTCGCGGATCGGATCACGACCGTTTCGCCGACCTATGCGGCGGAGATCTGCACGCCGGAATTCGGCATGGGCCTCGACGGCTTGTTGCGTCACCGCGCGAGTTTGTTGAGCGGCATCACCAACGGGATCGACACCCGGTACTGGAATCCGGCGGCCGATCCGCTGGTGCCGGTGCCTTACGATCGTTGGCGCATTGCAGCGCGCGTTGGCAACAAGGCCGCGTTGCAGGTGCGTGTAGGACTCGCCGCCGATCCCGCCGTACCGGTTTTCGGGGTTGTGAGCAGGCTCACCTGGCAAAAAGGCATGGATCTCCTGCTTGCCACGGTGCCCGCCCTGACCGCGTCGGGTGCACAGCTCGTGCTGGTAGGAACGGGCGAAGCCGCGCTGGAGCACGGCTTCGCGACCGCCGCGCAGTACGCGCCGGGACGAGTAGCGTCGATCATCGGGTACGACGAGGCGCTCGCGCACCTGGTGCAGGCCGGTGTCGACGCGCTGCTCGTGCCTTCGCGCTTCGAACCCTGCGGCCTCACGCAACTGTGCGCGCTTCGGTATGGTGCGATACCTGTCGTAGCGCGCGTCGGCGGCCTGGCCGACACCGTAGTGGACGCGAGCGCAACGGCGCTGGCGGCCAACGCGGCCACCGGCGTGCAGTTCGTGCCGGGGACCAGTGACGCGCTACGAGGCGGTATCGAGCGAACGCTCTCACTGTGGCGCAATCCCGCATCGTGGAAACGGCTGCAGGCACGGGCGATGGCGGTGGATGTCAGTTGGAGACGTCCGGCGCAGCAATACGCGGCGCTGTATCGCGAGCTGGCTGCGGAGGCGCACCCCTAGCGCTGCATCGGCGCTGCGTCAGCGCCGCGTCGTGGCCGAGTCCCGCGACGGCCAAGTGCGCGAGCGAGCGCTCGCAACCATGCCGACGAACACGACGTCGACGACCCACGCTTCGCCAACTGGACGTGGCCCGGACGCGCGCTGCATACCCGTTCTCGACTATGATGAATACCTCCTTCCGCACCCGCGAGATGTCCCCATGAACGCGACCAACAAGCTCCACGCGCTTGGGCAAAGCCTGTGGCTCGACAACATTACCCGTGACCTGCTCGAGAGCGGCACGCTGGCGCGCTATATCGCCGAATGGTCGGTGACTGGCCTCACGTCGAATCCAACGATCTTCGACCATGCGATCAAGGGCAGCAGCGACTACGACGCCGCCATCCGCAGCAAGCTCAGGGCGGGCAAGGCGGGCGAAGCGCTCTTCTTCGAACTTGCCATCGAGGACATCTCCCGTGCGGCTGATCTGTTCCGCCCCGTGTTCGCCCGCACCAACGGCGTCGACGGCTGGGTGTCGCTCGAGGTTTCGCCGCTGCTCGCCCGCGACGCTAAGACCACGCTCGACGTGTCCAGGTCGTTGCACGCGCGCGCCGGCCGGCCCAACCTTTACATCAAGATTCCTGGAACGAACGAAGGATTGCCGGCGATCGAGGAGGCGATCTTTGCAGGGGTTCCCGTGAACGTCACGCTTCTCTTCTCGCGCGAGCAGTACGTCGCGGCGGCGCAAGCGTATCTGCGCGGCGTCGAGCGTCGTATCGCGGCGGGGCTCGACCCCTGTATCGCGTCGGTCGCTTCGGTGTTCATCAGCCGCTGGGACGTCGCGGTGGCGGACAAGGTGCCTGCCGCGCTCAAGAACCGGCTCGGAATTGCGGTCGCGCAGCGCACCTACAAGGCCTACAACGATCTGCTCGCCGCGCCGCGTTACGGTCGGGTGCTAAACGAAGGCGGACGCGCCCAGCGGCTGTTGTTCGCCAGCACGGGCACCAAGGATCCCAAGGCTTCCGATGTCATGTACGTCGCGGCGCTGGCAGCGCCGCATACCGTCAACACGATACCCGAGGGCACGTTGAAGGCGTTTGCCGACCACGGCGAGGTGGGACCGCTCATGCCGGCCGACGGCGGAGATTGCGAGGCCGTCCTCGACGAGTTTCGCAAGGCCGGTGTCGACATCGATGCGCTCGCGACGCGCCTGCAGAACGAAGGCGCCGACGCGTTCGTGGGGTCGTGGAAGGAGTTGATGGGAGTGCTGGAGGCCAAGACTTCTGCCCTGGGCAAGGCCGCATGAGCAGTGGGGCGCGGCGGTGAAGGCTGGTAAGCGTGCCGCCCCGCGCCAAGATGGCATCGCCGGGCAGCCTGTCACGCCGTTGGCAGAGCGACCGGCCTGGACAGCACTCGCGGCACATCACGCGCGCATCCAGGCCACGAACCTGCGCGAGCTGTTTGCCGCGGACCCCAACCGCGGCGAGCGTCTTGCCTGTCAGGCGGTGGGTGTCTATCTGGACTATTCGAAGAACCGCGTCGACGACGCAGTGGTCGCGTCGCTGGTGCAACTCGCGGAACAGTCCGGGCTCCGTGCGCGGATCGATGCAATGTTCCGCGGCGACCGAATCAACGTGTCCGAAAATCGGTCGGTTCTGCACGTCGCATTGCGCGCGCCCCGGGGTGAGTCGATCGTGGTCGACGGTCACGACGTGGTCGCGGATGTGCACGCGGTGCTCGAACGGATGAGTACGTTCTCCAATGGTGTGCGCAGCGGCGATTGGAAGGGCCATACCGGGAAGCGCATCCGCAACGTCATCAACATCGGCATCGGCGGCTCGGATCTCGGGCCGGTGATGGCGTACGAGGCGCTGCGCTTCTACAGCGCGCGCGACCTGACGTTTCGCTTCGTGTCGAACGTCGACGGCACCGACTTCGCGGAAGCGGTGCGCGATCTCGATCCGGGCGAGACGCTGTTCGTCATTTCGTCCAAGACGTTCACGACGCTGGAGACGATGACCAATGCCCATACCGCCCGCGACTGGATGCTCACGGCGCTGGGCGGTGAGGTCGCCGTCGTAGCCAAACATTTCGTCGCCGTGTCGACCAATGCGGAAAAAGTGACCGCATTCGGCATCGACACCGCGAACATGTTTGGTTTCTGGGACTGGGTCGGTGGGCGATACTCGATGGACTCGGCCATCGGACTGTCGACGATGCTCGCGATCGGCCCGGAGCATTTCCGCGCGATGCTGGCCGGGTTCCATGCGATGGATGAGCACTTCCGCACCGCGCCGTTCGCGCGCAACCTGCCGGTACTGATGGGATTGCTCGCCGTCTGGTACAACGATTTCTTCGGCGCGCAGACCGTGGCGGTATTGCCCTACGAGCAGTACCTGAAGCGCTTTCCGGCGTACCTGCAGCAATTGACGATGGAGAGCAATGGCAAGCATGTCACGCTCGACGGCACACCCGTCGCCTGCGACACCGGGCCCATTTACTGGGGGGAACCGGGGACCAACGGCCAGCACTCGTTCTACCAGTTGATCCACCAGGGTACGCGGCTCATTCCGTGCGACTTCATCGGCTTCGCAAAGTCCTTGAACCCGCTTGGGCGGCATCACGACATCCTGCTCGCCAACGTGTTTGCGCA
The DNA here is from genome assembly GCA_038321425.1 of Burkholderiales bacterium. GTDB lineage: Bacteria > Pseudomonadota > Gammaproteobacteria > Burkholderiales > Casimicrobiaceae > VBCG01. The sequence continues at coordinate 7,868 of JBBQEY010000082.1, forward strand.
GACGGAGGCGCTCGCTTTCGGCAAGACTGCCGGCGAGGTGATTGCGGAGGGCACACCCGACGCTCTGGTGCCGCACCGCGTCTTCGAGGGGAACCGGCCGTCGAATACCCTGCTACTCGACCAGCTCACGCCCCAGGCACTCGGCACACTGGTCGCACTGTACGAACACAGCGTGTTCACGCAGGGTGCGATATGGGGCATTGACTCGTTCGACCAATGGGGCGTGGAGCTTGGCAAGGTGCTCGCGCAACGGATCATTCCGGAACTGGAGAGCGCCGTCGTACCGCCGCTCGACCACGACAGTTCAACCAACGCCCTCATTCGGCGCTATCGCAAGGCCAAGGTTTCCTGAAGCGTTCGCGCGGGAAGGGAGCGACCCCGCGCTCGCGCAACCACACAAGGATGGCACCTCATGCAGCTCGGAATGATCGGAGTGGGAGACCACGCCATTGCGCGATCCGGAGCACCATCAGTACGACCTCAACCTTCCGGACGTGGCCGAAGTGTGGCGGCGCGCGGCTGACCGAGAAGTGAACATCGAAGAGGCGCACTGGCCATGACCCCCGAACATTCCGACGCCCTGGTCTTCTTCGGCGCTACCGGCGATCTTGCCTATAAGAAGATCTTTCCTTCGCTGCTGGCGATGATCAAGCGCGGCACGCTCTACGTGCCGGTGATTGGCGTGGCACGGTCCGGCTGGACGTTGGACCAGTTCCGCGCGCACGCGCGCGCAAGTATCGAGACGCATGGCAACTTTGACGCCGCCGCGTTCCAGAAGCTCGTGTCGCTGCTGCGGTATGTCGACGGCGACTATACCAATCCCTCGACGTTCACCCAGCTGCGCACACAATTGAAGGACGCGCAGCATCCGGCGTACTACCTGGCCATCCCGCCATCGTTGTTCGGTCCGGTGGTCGAGCACCTGACTGCGGCTAAGTGCACGACCGGGGCCCGCGTGATCGTCGAGAAGCCCTTCGGCCGTGACCAGAAGTCCGCGCAGGCGCTCAATGCAATCCTGCACCGCACGTTCGACGAGGCTCACATCTTCCGTATCGACCACTATCTCGGCAAGCGGCCGGTGCACAACCTGCTGTTCTTCCGGTTCGCCAATGAATTCCTCGAGCCACTGTGGAACCGGACGCATGTCGATAGCGTGCAGATCACCATGGCCGAGGCGTTCGGCGTGCAGGGACGCGGCGCCTTTTACGACCAGACCGGCACCATCCGCGACGTCGTGCAGAACCATCTGTTCCAGGTGCTGTGCAATCTAGCGATGGAGCCGCCTGTACGCATGGACAGCGAAACGGTACGAGACGAGAAGGTCAAGGTCTTGAGGGCGATCAGTACGCTCGACGGCAGCGATGTGGTTCGAGGACAGTTCAACGGTTATCGCAGCGAGCCCGGTGTGGCGGACAATTCAAGCACCGAGACCTTCGCGGCGGTGAAGCTTGCGGTCAATTCGTGGCGCTGGCAGGGCGTGCCGTTTTACATCCGCGCGGGCAAGTCGCTGCCCGTCACATGCACCGAAGTCTTGCTGCGGATGAAGCGGCCGCCAACGATTTTCAAGTCGTGCGTGACGCAACCCAATCACTTCCGCTTTCGCGTGAGCCCCGATGTCGAACTGGCTCTCGGTGCGACGGTGATGGACCCTGCGGAACGTGATGTGGGGGAGGCAGTGGAACTGATGCTCAGCCACCATCCGGTTGCCGAAGAGATAGGTGCATACGAGCGCGTGCTCGGCGATGCGATGGCCGGCGACGCAACCCTGTTCGCGCGCGAAGATTACGTGGAAGAGGCCTGGCGCATCGTCGACCCGGTTCTCGCCGCCGGTACGCCGGTATCCGTATATCTGCCCGGACAGTGGGGGCCGCCGGAGGCATCGTGCCTGGCGCCTCCAGGTGGATGGAACGACCCGGTTGTCTCGACCTGACAGACCGGCGCCTGATCGTCAAGCGTGGTCGTCTGCTTTTTGGCAGCGCGGGATTGATGAAAGCCTAGCGTGCTGCAGAAGGCAGGTGGTCAGCGCGGCCCACGATCGATGCGGTAGCCATCAATTCGCCGAGCAGTGCCATCGATGCTGAGCCGGAAACCCCATAGGGGTCAAGGGTGGCGCTTTCCGAATACTTGAGCAGCAGGGACGCGTTCACGCGATCCAGGTTGACGAGACCCATCGACCAGTTGGCGAATCTCCTTTCGCTGATCTCCTCGTAGGAAAGGATCACCACATCTTCATGCCGTTTATCCGCGGCAATCTGGTTGTACAGGGCGTTGACCTGCAGGCGTCCGCCCTCCAGCAACTGCAAGAACAGGCGTCCGCTCGAGCAAAGAACCCCGGTGATGCCGCTGGCGGGATTGTGGGCCTTGGACTGCGACAGGATCGTGAGTAGTTCCTCCTGCGAAACATCGTCGACTGCTCTGCTTGCATACAAAAGGCGTACCAGCATGGAATGCTCCGTTATCGGCGTGGGGTTCAAGCGTTTTTCTTGCTGAGCAGCGAAAGGAATTCGCGCCGCAGGTCGGGGTCCTTGAGGAACGAGCCGCGCATCACGCTGTTGGTCATGCGGGAATCGGCGTCCTTGACGCCTCGCCAATGCATGCAAAAGTGGTCGGCTTCGATCACGATCGCCAAGCCGTCGGGCTTCACCTTGTCCTGGAGTATGTTGGCCAGCTGCATGACGGCCTCTTCCTGGATCTGCGGGCGGCTCATCACCCAGTCGCAGATGCGCGAGTACTTGGACAGGCCGATCAGATTGGAACGTTCGTTGGGCATGATGCCGATCCATACCCTGCCGAGAATCGGGCAGAGGTGGTGCGAACAGGCGCTGCGCGCGGTGATCGGGCCGACGATCAGCAATTCGTTGAGTTGCTCGATGTTCGGGAACTCGGTCACCACCGGCATGGCGTGATAGCGGCCCTTGAAAACCTCGGTCAGGAACATCTTGGCGACGCGGCGAGCGGTCCCCTGCGTGTTGTGATCCCCTTCGGTGTCGATGACGAGGCTCTTGAGCACTTCGGCCATTTTCGCCTCGACCTCGGTCTGGAGCGCGTCGATCTCGCCTTCCATGACGTAGGCGGAAATGTTGTCGTTGGCGTGAAACCGCTGTTTGGCGCCTATCAGGCGGGATCGAATGCGCGAGGACACCGGGAGGTCGCCGCCATGGTCATCGCCATCAGGCGACGGTGTGGTACTGGGAAGCATGAAGCTCCTTGTTGATCATGAAGAGACTCAGGGTAACGGCGCGTCGGCGTCGGGAAGTGGATAGGCGTCGGCGACGTAGGCGGATCCTTTTGCAATCAGCACAATCACGCAGGCGAGTGCCCCGGTGAACACGATCATCCAATAAAGGATCACCAGGCTTGCCAGCACGATTTCAATGGACGTCACGAGTTTGGCTGGCATGAAATCGCCCGGCCAGGCGGCCGCAAGCCACAGCATCGCCAGGCTCAGCAGTGGCACGACGATCCCTGCGAAGACGAATAGCGGCAGGCGGCGGAGCAGTGCCCACTCGAGTCCGGCTGGCGACCGCTTGAACCCCGGCAGCTTGTTGAGCAGGCTCACCTCAGGATCGATCCGTAGAAGCAGGCGCTGCGTGCGCGGACGGGCAAGCAGCATCGAAATACGCAGTATAGGTGGGTGAGGACATCAGGCATCCATGCCGTGAGTGGGAAAAGGGTTGGGCTGCATTGTTGACTGCTTCCAAAGCCATGCAAAGGTCTTCTACCCGTGGACAGTACGCGCGTTGAACTGGTATTGTCAACAGGACTGCGGGCCATGAACTGCTTTTGACTTGTCACAACCGGTTCAATATGAAATACTGCGCGGCACCTAAAGCTCATAGTTCACTTCCCCAATGTCCATCGACCCCCCGAATGGTACCCACCTTGCCCCTACCTACCGCAGCGGCACTTGCGCGCGCCTGGCGGGCATTCCGGTAGAGACGCTTCGCGTGTGGGAACGTCGTTACGGCGTCGTGGGGCCTGCACTCAGTGCGCGCGGACATCGTCTGTACTCCGCCGAGGACGTGAGCCGCCTGACGCTTATCAAGCATCTGGTGAGCATGGGAACGCCAATCGGCGCCATCGCAACCCTGCCGCTCGGGTCACTGCGCGCGATGCGTGACGCGGCGAATAGGGCGGCGCGCAGCGCGGGGGAAGGGTCGATGCAAACGGTTCGGGTCGCGCTCGTGGGTCAAGCACTGAACGAGCGAGCCGCCCGCGATACCGGCGAGACCCCGCACCTGAACGTGGTCGCGACGTGCGCCGACCCTGCCTTTGCGCTGGAGCAGCTGCGCGGAGTCAGTGCCGACATGCTTGCCGTCGAGTTGCCGACGCTCCAGTCCGGCTCGGTCGCCATCGTCGACGAACTGGTCGAGGCAGTCGGCGCGCGGTGTGCCGTGGTTGCGTATCGCTTCGGCGCGGGCACCGTGGTGAGCGCGTTGCGCGCCCGCGGCCACGCGGTCACGCAATCGCCGCTC
>JBBQEY010000083.1:0-12158 GCA_038321425.1 Burkholderiales bacterium
AATCGCCATCCTGATCACAGGCATCGCGAAGGGCGGCTTCGGACAGGGCTCGGGCGGCATTGCCGTCCCGCTGATGTCGATCTTCATCGCGCCGCCCGAGGCTGCCGGCATCATGCTGCCCATCCTGTGCGCCATGGACATCTTTGGCGTGCACGCGTATCGGCGCTCGTGGTCGCGCCACCACATCGCGATCATGCTGCCGGGGGCGTTGCTCGGCATCGGCATTGGCGCGCTGGCCTTCGGCAGCCTGCCCGTCAACATGATCCGCGCGTTGCTGGGTGTCATCAGCGTCACTTTCGCGCTAAACCAGTGGCTGCGCCTCACCGAGCGCATGGCCCGCGTTCTGGCGCGCGACCAGCGGCTGCCCGGTCGGATCGCGGGCACGTTCTGGGGCGCGCTCTCCGGCTTCACCAGCACGCTGGCCCACGCCGGCGGCCCACCTTTCGCGATCTACATGCTCGCGCAGAAGATCGACAAGACCCTGTTCGTCGGCACGTCGGCCGTGTTCTTCATGATCATCAACTACATAAAGCTCGTTCCCTACTATTTCCTGGGCCAGCTCAACTTCGGCAACCTGACGACGGCGCTGCTGTTCGCGCCTTTGGCGCCGCTGGGCGTCTGGCTGGGCATCGCGCTGCATCGCCGCATTTCGCCGCAGATGTTCTTCAACCTGAGCTACGGCCTGCTGTTCGTCACCGGCCTCAAGCTGCTCTACGACGCCGCCACGCACTGAGGGACTGCACGTCGCCGCCGGCGCCCGGTTGCGCTATGATCGGCGCCTTTGGCATTGCGGTTGCCCCGATGAAACAGACGTTCCTCGATTTCGAACAGCCGATCGCCGAGCTGCAGCAGAAGATCGACGAGCTTCGTTTCGTCCACGACGACTCGGCAGTCGACATCTCCGACGAGATCACGCGGCTGTCGAAGAAGAGCCAGCAGCTCGCCAAGGACATCTACGGCAAGCTCTCGGCCTGGCAGATCGCCCAGGTCGCGCGGCACCCGCAGCGCCCTTACACGCTCGACTATGTGGCCGGCATGTTCAGCGAGTTCCGCGAGCTGCATGGCGACCGTAATTACGCGGATGACCCCGCCATCGTCGGCGGCATCGCACGCTTCAACGGCCAACCATGCATGGTGATCGGCCACCAGAAGGGACGCGACACCAAGGAAAAGATCCACCGCAACTTCGGCATGCCGCGACCTGAGGGCTACCGGAAGGCGCTGCGGCTCATGAAGCTCGCGGAGAAATTCGGCCTGCCTCTATTTACGTTCATCGACACACCCGGCGCGTACCCGGGCATCGGCGCCGAGGAGCGCGGCCAGTCCGAGGCGATTGGCCGCAGCCTGTACGAAATGGCCGGGCTGCGCGTGCCCGTCATCGTCTCCGTGGTCGGCGAGGGTGGTTCGGGCGGCGCGCTAGCCATCGCGATCGGCGACGTCACGTTGATGCTGCAGTACTCCACGTATTCCGTCATTTCGCCGGAAGGCTGCGCGTCGATCTTGTGGAAATCCGCGGATCATGCAGCCGAGGCCGCCGAGACGCTTGGCATCACCGCGCCGCGATTGAAGCAACTGGGCCTGATCGACAAGGTAATCAACGAACCGGTGGGCGGTGCGCACCGCGACCACGGCGCGATGATGCTGACACTGAAGAAAGCGCTCACCGAAGCCTTGCGGCAGCTGCAGGAATTGCCACTCGACACGCTGCTCGAGCAGCGCGAGGACAAGATTCTTGCCTACGGCAAGTTCAAGGAAATCGCCGCCGGTTGACGCCGGTGACGACCCTTCCGCGCCAACCATGCGGCGCGAACCCGACGCTGACCCGATCCGCGACTTGCGCGCGGTCGTGGCCCGAGCGATCCAGGAGCATGTGCCGCCGGCGGCACCCATCCTCGTTGCGCTTTCCGGCGGCCGCGACTCCGTCGCCCTGTTCGATGCATTGGTCGCCACAGCCGCCGCGGCCGGCCATCCGCTGACAGCAGTCCACGTCCATCACGGCCTGTCACGCAACGCCGATGCATGGGCATTATTCTGCACCGAGCTGTGCGCCGCGCATCAGGTGCCGCTCGACGTGTGCCACGTCGATATTGCGCGCCTGCCACAAGCCAGCCTCGAAGCGAGTGCGCGCGGCGCACGCTACGCTGCTCTGACTGCGGCAGCCACGAAGCACAGGATTGCGTACGTGCTGCTCGCACACCATCGCGATGACCAGGCGGAGACCGTGGTGCTGCAATTGTTGCGCGGCGCGGGACCGCGCGGTCTCTCGGCCATGCCGCCGGTGCTGCGCGACGCCGGTGGCGTGACGTGGTTGCGCCCGTTGCTAGACGTTGCGCGCGCCACGATCGATCGCTATGCCGAGGCGGCACGCCTGCGCTTCGTCGAAGACGAAAGCAATCGCGTCCTCGCACACCGGCGCAACGCAGTACGCCATCAAGTCATGCCGGCCCTGGCAGCGGTGTTTCCACGGCCCGCACAAACGCTGGCCCGCGCCGCGCGGATGCAGGCCGACGCCGCGCGGCTGGCCGACGACCTCGCCGCGATCGATGCGGGCGCGCGCACCGCCGACGGCTCACTCGATCGAGCGCAACTCGCGGCATTGCCACTGCATCGCGCGGCCAATGTGCTGCGCTGGTTCCTGCGGCAGCACCGCCTGCCCGCGCCCTCGTCCGCGCGCCTCGACGCCATGCTCCGGCAACTGCGCCATGCCCGCGACGATGCGCGCATCCGCATCGTGCATGCAGGTCGCGCCGTGGGTCTCCATCGCGGCCGCGTGTTGGTGCACGCATTGCCACCCGCGCCTTACGCGCTGCCCTGGTGCGGCGAGACTGAAGTGCGCTTGCCGCACGGCCGCATCACGCTCGCCCGGCAGGCAGGCGGCGGTCTCGACGTGGCGCACCTGACCCTGGCGCCCTTGCGCATCGTGTCGCGCAGCGGCGGCGAACGGATGCGCGTGGGCATCGACCGCCCGCGCCAGGCCTTGAAGTCATTGCTGCAGGACGCCGGCATGCCGGTCTGGCAACGCGAGGCACTCCCGCTCGTGTTCTGCGGTGACGCGCTGGTGTGGGTACCCGGCATCGGCATGGCCGCCGGCTACGCGGCCCCGCCGACCGGCAATGGCATCGTGATTGCCTGGCACCCGGATGACGCAGCCGGCGGCAGTGCGCCGGGTGCCCTCGCTTGACGCCGGAAACAGCGCATCAGTCGGCGTAGACGCCGGCTTTCTTGATGATCGGGCTCCACACGTTCTGCGACGCGAGCTTGTAGGGAATGGTCGTCTCACGCGATTTCGCGCGGCCACCTGACAGCTGGTCTGAAAGACTTGCCCACGGGCACCGGAACGTCGTCTTGACGAACAGGCTGTCCAAGCACTGTCGAGCCTCAACGGGGCCTGAATCCGCCTTGGACTGGGCGCGGGGGACCCCGTACCGGCAAGGGCCACGCGTGCTATAATTTTGAATTCATTCGCTTTTATTCCGTTGGAGCACAGAAATGGCCGTAGAACGTACACTTTCGATCATCAAGCCGGATGCCGTGGCCAAGAACGTCGTCGGGGAAATCATTGCCCGCTTCGAAAAGGCCGGCCTCAAGGTTGCCGCGGTACGGATGGCGTGGCTGTCGAGGGCTGAAGCCGAAGGCTTCTACGCCGTGCACCGCGAACGCCCGTTCTTCAAGGATCTCGTCGATTTCATGATTTCCGGCCCGGTGGTCATCCAGGTGCTCGAAGGCGACAATGCCATCGCCACCAACCGCGAACTGATGGGCGCCACCGATCCGAAGAAGGCCGCCGCAGGCACCATCCGCGCCGACTTCGCGCAATCGATCGACGCGAACGCAGTCCACGGCTCGGACGCCCCTGAAACAGCGCGCGTCGAAATCGCCTATTTCTTCCCTGCATTGGCGGTATATCCTCGTTGACCGATGATCAACCTGCTTGACCTGTCGCCTGCAGATCTCGATCGCTTCTTCGCCGAACGCGGCGAAAAGCCGTTCCGCGCGCGGCAAGTGTCGCAATGGGTACACCAGCGATTTGCCGACGACGTGGCCGGCATGACGGATCTCGCCCGGCCGCTGCGCGAGCGCGTGGCCGCCGAGGCCTCCGTCCAGGGGCCGCGCGTGCTGCGCGACTCCACGGCCACGGATGGCACGCGCAAGTGGCTGCTCGACGCCGGCAACGGCAACGCGGTCGAGTCCGTATTCATCCCGGAAGATGACCGCGGCACGCTGTGCGTGTCCTCGCAGGCTGGCTGTGCGCTCGACTGCGCGTTCTGTTCCACTGGCAAGCAGGGCTTCAATCGCAACCTGACCACCGGCGAGATCATCGGCCAGCTCTGGCATGCCAACCGCACGTTGCTCGCGGACGGGCACCGACGCGGCCAGGATGGCCGTGAGCGGTGGATCGAGCATGGCCGTCCGCCCATTACCAATGTCGTGATGATGGGCATGGGCGAACCGCTCGCCAACTTCGACCAGGTGGTACCAGCGCTGCAATTGATGCTCGACGACAATGCCTATGGCCTGTCGAGGCGGCGCGTCACGCTGTCGACGTCGGGCCTCGTGCCGCAGATCGACCGGCTGGCGCAGGAATGTCCGGTGGCGCTGGCAGTGTCATTGCACGCGCCCAACGACGCGCTCCGCGATCGCCTCGTGCCCATCAACCGCAAGCATCCGTTGCGTACGTTGCTGGCCGCGTGCGAACGCTACCTCGACGTGGCGCCGCGCGATTTCATCACGCTCGAGTATGTGATGCTCGACGGCGTCAACGACCAGCCGCACCACGCTACTGAACTGGTCGCGCTCACTCGCGACCTGCGTTGCAAGTTCAACCTGATACCGTTCAATCCGTTTCCGGGCAGCGAATTTTCCACGAGCCCGCGCGAACGCATCGTCGCCTTCGCGGCCATCCTGCAGGATGCCGGCCGCGTGGCCACGATCCGCAAGACGCGCGGCGAGGACATCGATGCCGCCTGCGGACAGTTGGCCGGGCAGGTGCAGGACCGCATCACGCGCCGTCTCTCGACGCGCATCGTGCCCATTGCGGCGTCCTAGCTGCTCCTTTCACCCGCACGTGTCCAGGCCCTCCATGCGCAGTACCTCGTCTTCGTTGTTGATCCTGATGCTGACCGTCGTCGCGCTGGCAGGCTGCGAGTCCTCGTCACCCACGCGGCCGTCCACGCCACCGGTGCCCACCGCGCCGCCGCCTCCGATCCCGTTGCAGGAGGCGCCCGCCCCGTATCGCGCGCAGTTGCGCGCGGAGATCGCGGCCGCCTACTTCGAGCGCGGCCAGCTCGACGTCGCGCTGCAGGAACTGGGCGAGGCCGTGAAGCTCGATCCACGCAACCCCAAGATCTACAACGTGTACGGACTTGTCTACACGGTGATGGGCGAGGACGCGCAGGCGCAGCAAAACTTCCAGAAAGCACTCGAACTTGCCCCCAATGATTCGGAGATCCGGCAGAACTGGGGCTGGTACCTGTGCACGCACGGACGCGCGAAGGAATCGATCGCCGAGTTCGAGACTGCCGTTCGCAATCCACTTTACAAGACACCGGATGTGTCGCTGGCCAACGCCGGCAAGTGCGCCGCGTCGATCGGTGAGACCGCACGCGCGGAGGAATTTTTCAAGCGTGCGCTGGCCATTGCCCCCAACAACGTGGTCGCCAGCTACAACTTGTCGCTGCTGGCCTACCGCGAGCGCAAGTTCGCCGACGCGCGCACCTACATGCGCCGCGTGATGGCACAGACCAGTCCGCCGCCGGAAGCGCTCTATCTCGGCATGTGCATCGAGCGCAAGCTGGGCGACAAGCAGTCCGAGACGTCATACGTATCCCAATTGAAGAATCGCCATCCGCAGTCCGCGGAGGCATTGGCGCTTCCCGCCGGCGTGTGCGAATGAGCGACGCCACACCGCTCCCGGACACCGCGCCGCCAGCATCCGAACCGTTGTCGGCAGGTTCACTGTTGCGCGAAGCGCGGGCCGCCACCGGTCTCTCGATCGACGCCGTCGCGCAGCAGCTGAAGCTCGCGCCGCGCCAGGTAAAGGCGCTGGAGGACGACGATTTTGCCGCGCTGCCTGGACGCACGTTCGTGCGCGGTTTCGTACGCAACTATGCGCGCCTGCTGCGGCTCGATACTGCCACCGTTCTGGCGGCGTTGCCGGAGGGCGATGCGGCGCCATCGCTCAACCAGCCTTCGCTCGCACCCACGCCGCGCGCGATGGGCGAAATCCCCGCCGACGCGCAGTCAAAGCCCGGTACGGCGCGCTGGGCCATCCCGCTGGCGTTGGTAGCCATCGTGGCCATCGCCGCAGTGTACGAGTGGACCCGCAACGCTCCCGAAGCACCGCGCGGTGGCGCGGATGCCAAGTCGGGTGCCATCGCCACGCCGGTGCCCACGCAACCGGCGCCCGCCCCCGCGCCGCTCTCCGATGGCATGCCAGCTAGGCTCCCTGCCGCACCCTCCACCGACGCGACCAAGGCCTCTGACCTCGCCAGGACGTTCAACGCCGTCGTAGCGCCGATGGCACCGGGCAATGCGCCATTGGTGCTGGTGTTCCGCGGATCGTCGTGGGTCGAGGTCAAGGACAGCCGCGGCGCTATCCTGCTGTCGACGATGGGCTTTCCCGGCGCCACGCACGCGGTGGACGGCGTCCCGCCTCTGGAGGTCGTCATCGGTAACGCGGAAGCGGTGGCCGTCACGTTGCGCGGCGATGCCTTCGACCTCACGCCACACACGCGTCAGAACGTCGCCAAGTTCACGGTGAAATAGATGACCCAGACAGCCTCGTCTTCTCGCGCCCGTACCCGCCAGGTGGTCATCGGCGGTGTCGTGCTTGGCGGAGGTGCGCCGATCGTCGTGCAGTCGATGACCAACACCGACACCGCAGACATTGCCGCCACGGTCGCGCAGGTGCGCGCGCTGGCTGACGCCGGTTCCGAACTCGTCCGCATCACCGTCAACACCGCCGAAGCCGCTGCCGCGGTCGCTACCATTCGCGCGCAACTCGATGCGCAGGGTTGCGCGGTGCCATTGATCGGCGACTTTCATTTCAACGGCCACAAGCTCCTGACCGACTACCCGGAATGCGCGCGCGCGCTGGCCAAATATCGGATCAATCCAGGCAATGTCGGCAAGGGAACGAAGCGCGATCCGCAATTCGCCGTGATGATCGAGAAGGCCATCGAGTACGGCAAGCCCGTGCGCATCGGCGTCAACTGGGGCAGCCTCGATGCCGACCTGCTGGCGCGGATGATGGACGCCAACGCTGCGCTTTCGCAACCGCAGACGGCCGATGCCGTGATGCGCGAAGCATTGATTGTCTCCGCCATCGGCAGCGCCGAGCGCGCCGAGGAACTGGGCCTACCCCGCGATCGCATCGTGCTGTCATGCAAGGTGTCGAAGGTGCAGGACCTGATCGCCGTGTATGCGGAGCTCGCGCGCCGCTGCGATTACCCGCTGCACCTCGGCCTGACCGAGGCGGGAATGGGCAGCAAGGGCATTGTCGCGTCCACCGCCGCCATGGCCGTACTGCTGCAGCAGGGCATCGGCGACACGATCCGCGTGTCGCTGACGCCTGAACCCAACGGCGAGCGCACCCGCGAAGTGATCGTCGCGCAGGAGATCCTGCAGACGATGGGCCTGCGCTCGTTCACGCCGCAGGTCACCGCGTGCCCGGGTTGCGGCCGCACGACCAGCACGTATTTCCAGGAACTGGCCGAGCGCATCCAGACCTACCTGCGTACCGCGATGCCCGCATGGCGCGAGAAGTATCCGGGCGTCGAGGACCTGCATGTCGCGGTGATGGGCTGCGTGGTCAACGGTCCCGGCGAATCGAAGCTTGCCAACGTGGGCATTTCGTTGCCCGGCACGGGGGAAACCCCCGTCGCGCCGGTCTACGTCGATGGCCAGAAGACGGTCACGCTGAAGGGCGATCGCATCGCCGAGGAATTCCAGGCGCTGGTCGACGACTACGTGCGCGCCACCTACGGCGGCGAAGTCCGCGCCGCGCATCTTTCACCCGACAAAAAGCACATCGCCATCAAGGCGATTGCGTAAGGCCCCGCATGGCGACCGCATTGCAGGCCGTACGCGGCATGAACGACGTGCTGCCCGACGAAGCCGCGCTGTGGCAGCGCTTCGAGGACACCGCACGCGCCGTCTTCGCGCAGTACGGCTACCGTAATATCCGCGTGCCGATCGTCGAGTCCACCACGCTTTTCGTGCGCGGCATCGGCGAGTACACCGACGTCGTCGAGACGGAGATGTACACGTTCGAGGACAAACTCAACGGTGACTCCCTGACGCTGCGCCCCGAGGCGACCGCCGGCATCGTCCGCGCGACGATCGAGCACAACCTCACCTACGAGCGCCCACAGCGCGTGTGGACCAGCGGCCCGATGTTCCGCCACGAGCGCCCGCAGAAGGGCCGGTATCGACAGTTCCACCAGCTCGACTGCGAAGCCCTGGGCTTCGAGGGCCCGGATGCCGACGCCGAACAGATCGTGATGCTGGCCCGGCTGTGGAAGTCGCTCGGCCTTTCGGGCATTACGCTGCAGGTCAATTCGATCGGCAATGCGCACGAGCGCCTCGCGCATCGCAACCAGCTCATCGCCTACTTCGAGCGCCACGCCGACGTGCTCGATGCGGTCGCCAAGCGCCGGCTGCATTCCAATCCGCTGCGCATCCTCGACAGCAAGAACGAAGGCATGCAGCCGATGCTCGAAGCCGCGCCGAAGCTGGTCGATTTCATCGAGGACAAGTCGCTCGCGCACTTCGACGCGTTGCAAAGCCTTCTGAAGGACGCCGGCTTGAGCTTCACGATCAATCCGCGGCTGGTGCGCGGCCTCGACTATTACAATCGCACCGTGTTCGAATGGGTCTCGTCGAGCACTGAACTCGGCGCGCAGGGAACGGTGGCCGGTGGCGGCCGCTACGACAACCTCTTCGAGCTGCTGGGCGGCAAGCCCAATTTTGCGTGCGGCTTCGCGATCGGCGTCGAACGGATGATCCTGCTGCTGGCCGCTGCGGGCACCAGCACCGGAATCGGGCCGCTCGCGTACCTCGTGCACGTAGGCGAAGCCGCCGCGCCGCTGGCCCGCAAGCTCGGAGAAACGCTGCGCGATGGTGGCCACCAGGTGGTCGTCAACGCCGGCGGCGGCAGTTTCAAGTCACAGATGAAGAAGGCCGATGCAAGCGGCGCGCGGTTCGCGCTGATTATCGGTGAAGACGAGGCACAGGCCGGGACCGTGGCGATCAAGTCGCTGCGGATCGCAGGTGAACAGGCCGCCATCGCCATCGGCGACGCGCCTGCCCGCCTGGCCGCCGCCAACGAATGATTTTCGCATTCAAGGATTGACCATGGCAGTTTACGATCTCGAAGAGCAGGACCAGCTGGATGACCTCAAGGCCTGGTGGACACGCTGGGGCAATGTCGTCACCACTGCGGCTTTGGTCGTCGCACTGGCGCTGGTGGGTTGGCAGGCATGGCGATGGTGGAATGTGAAGCAGGTAGAGGAAGCCTCGGCACTGTACGCGGGGCTGGCCCAGGCTGCACGCACCAATGACCTCCCCAAGGCCAAGGATGCGGTCCGGGAACTTGAAGATCGCTTCGCGCGAACCGGGTACGCGGCGCGTGGCGCGCTGATCCTCGCGCGCATGCAGTTCGATGCCGGCGACGCCGCGGGTACGACCGCGCAGCTGCAGTGGGTGATCGACCGCGCCAACGAAACCGAACTGAAGGAAATCGCGCGCTACCGTTTGGCTGAAGTCCACCTCAACCAGAAACAGTACGACGAGGCGCTGAAGGTACTCGATGCCAAGCACGGCGACGCGTTTGCGGGGCTCTACGCCGATCTGCGCGGCGACGCCCTCGCTTCTGCAGGTCGCCCCGCCGACGCGCGCGCCGCCTACGAAACGGCGCTGGCCAAGCTCGACCCGAAGTCGCCCTACCGCACCTATGTCCAGGTGAAACTGCAAGCGGTCGGCGGTTCGCCTGCGGCGGCACCGGCCGCCGCCGCGGGCAGCGGAAGCGGCGCAGCGCCCGCTGCCGCCGTAGCACCAACCGCTGCACCAGCCGCCGCACCCGCGCCGGCCGCCGCACCGAAGAAATGATGCCGCGCCTGACTTCGTCGCACCGTCCGCTCGCGACGCGCGCTGCCTTGCTGGCGGTGCTGGCACTCGTTGGCGGTTGCGCCAACATCAAGGACTACATCCCGACGATTCCGGCGATGTCGTTCCGCTGGCTCTACGACAGTAAGAAACCCGGACCCCTGCCGGAGCTGAAGGCGTCAATCACGCCGGCGATCGGCTTCAACATCGCCGTCGGCAAAGGCGTGCCCGGATTCACCCCCGCCGTGCTGCCGGATGCCATCTATGCGGCTGCACCCGATGGCTCGGTGACCCGCATCGATCCCGTCACCGGCCGCACCGTGTGGCGCGTCAGTGCCGGGAAGCCGTTGTCGGCCGGCGTCGGCGCGGACGCGAAGATCATTGTCGTCGGCACCGACAAAGGCGAGGTCCTGACCTTCGACCCCGATGGGAAGCCGCTGTGGACGGCGCGCGTGCCCACCGAGATC
The DNA here is from genome assembly GCA_038321425.1 of Burkholderiales bacterium. Taxonomy (GTDB): domain Bacteria; phylum Pseudomonadota; class Gammaproteobacteria; order Burkholderiales; family Casimicrobiaceae; genus VBCG01. The sequence goes on from JBBQEY010000083.1 coordinate 10,572, forward strand.
ATCGCCCCGCCGCGTGTGGCCGATGGCGTGGTCGCCGTGTTTGTCGGCGACGGCAGCGTGCACGCGCTGAACGCGAACGACGGCTCGAAAAAGTGGGTGGTCCAGCGCGCGGTTCCGGCGCTGACCGTGCGCAACTACGCTGGCGGCGCGTCGGCACGTGGCGGCCTTTTCGTCGGTACCGCCGGTGGCCGGCTGCTCGCGATGGACGTCATCACTGGCATCATCGGCTGGGACGGCATCGTCGCCAATCCCAAAGGGGCGACGGAGCTCGAACGCATCGCCGACGTCACCAGCCTTCCGCTGATCGATGATCGCCAAGTCTGCGCGGTGGCCTTCCAGGGCCGGCTCGCCTGCTTCGAAGTCACGCGCGGGACGCTCAACTGGTCGCGCGACGTCTCGAGCCTCTACGGCCTCGCGTCCGACGCCACCAACGTCTACGTCACCGATGACCGCGGCGCCGTCCATGCGTTTGATCGCACCAACGGCGCCTCAGTCTGGAAACAGGACCTGCTGGCCGCCCGCAAGATCGGAGGCCCGCAGCGCGTCGGCGATTACATCGGCGTCGTCGACGTGGAGGGCTACCTGCATCTGCTTTCGCCCGTCAATGGCGCCTACGTCGGCCGCATCGCCACGGACGGCTCCGCCCCCACGTCACAACCCGGAGTTTTTGCCGGCAGCGCGTTGTGGCAGACCGCAGCGGGCAACCTCTTCTCCGTCTCCGCCAAGTAGCGGAAAAAGGGAAGCATGCTCCCAACCGTCGTCCTGGTCGGCCGTCCCAATGTCGGCAAGTCCACGCTGTTCAACCGGTTGACCAAGACCCGCGACGCGCTGGTCGCCGATTTCCCCGGGTTGACGCGTGACCGTCACTACGGCCGCGCCCGGATGGGCGAGCGCAGTTGCTTCATCGTCGACACCGGCGGTTTCGAGCCGAAGGCGACATCGGGCATCCTGCACGAGATGGCGCGCCAGACGCGGCAGGCCATCGCCGAGTCCGACGTCGTTGTTTTTCTGGTCGACGGTCGCGCCGGGTTGACGCCGCAGGACGCCGTGATCGCGGACCTGCTGCGCAAGGCCGGCCGACCGGTCGTGCTGGTCGTCAACAAGGCGGAAGGCTTGCAACCCGAGCGCACCGTCGCCGAGTTCCACGAGCTGGGCCTGGGCGAACCGATTGCCATCTCCGCCGCGCACGGCGAAAACGTGCGCGGCATGATCGATGCGGCACTCGACGTGCTGCCGCCCGCGGAAGAACGGCCCGACGACGCTACACCAAATGCATCGAAGGATCCCGAGCGGCCTGACACGATCAAGGTCGCCATCGTGGGCCGGCCCAACGTCGGCAAGTCCACGCTCGTCAACGCCATCTTCGGCGAGGAGCGGGTCATCGCCTTTGACGAGCCCGGCACGACGCGCGACGCGATCTACCTCGACTTCGAGCGCGACGGCCAAAAGTTCACGCTGATCGACACGGCCGGCGTGCGCCGCCGCGGCAAGGTCTTCGAGGCCATCGAGAAATTTTCAGTGATCAAGACGCTGCAGGCCATCGAGGACGCCAATGTCGTCGTGCTGCTGCTCGATGCGGAGCACGCG
>JBBQEY010000084.1:0-12117 GCA_038321425.1 Burkholderiales bacterium
ACCACCGAACTCGCGCGGCCGTTGTAGCCGATGGGAATCTCGAGCCAGTTGGGCAGCAACGCGTTCTTCGGGTCACGGAACATCGAGCCCACGTTGGTCGCGTGTTCTTTCGACGAATAGAAATCGGTGTAGCCGGGAATCATGACCGGCAGGTGCATCGTCGCATCGTGCTGCGGCACGATTGCATGCGCGCAGACCAGCGGATCTTCGCGCAGCGCACCGGTGTTGCTGTCCAGCAATTCCGACAGGCGCGCGCGCGTGGCACGCCATACCTTCGGCCCCATGCCGATGAACGCGTTGAGGACGGGCTCGCGCCAGACCGCGGCAGGCACGGTGGTCAGCATGTCGGCATCGGCGAGCACCGCGAGATCGACGACGCGGTCTCCGATCGCGACACCCGCGCGCGGCGCCGCATCCGCCGCGGTGCTGAAGATGCCGAAGGGCAGGTTCTGGATCGGGAAATCCGTCGCGCCATCGTTGGCACTGGTGACGAAGCTGCGGCGCTGCGGATCATGGGTGGCGTTGAGCGTGGTCATCGTGCAAGGTCCTGAGGAGCGCGTGGGCGCATTATCGGCGAAAGGCGCTACGGCTCAAGGCTGGCGTCGCAATTCGCACAGTTCGAGCGGACTCACGCGCAGGTTGGTGCGGATCTGCTCGCAAGCCGTCCGCTCCAGCTTCATCGCGGCTAACGCCTGCAACCCGATGTCCCGGTCGACGGGGACTGCCAGCGAATAGAGCGGGCCGGGGTGATCGCGGATCGTGTCGGCAATCGTGTCGCGCATCCGGTTGCGCCGCCACGGGTCGTTGAAGTTGTTGGCGAGCCCTGCGAAACGCGCATCGGCCGGGAATGAGGGCAACACGTACGACATCGGCTCGCCCGACACCAGCAACACGAGGCTTCCCGCCTTCACCGCTGGCATCTCCACCGCAAGAAAGCGCTCGCCGAACGGCTGCCGCCACCACGTCGGAAACTTCGCGGTGACGATCACCAGCGCGATGGTCACCAGCAGAGCCGCGCCCACGCGCCGCGCGGGAACAAGACCCAACAGCAAGTGCACGATCAGCGCGCCGGCCAGCAACTCGAGCGGGATCAGGTAGCGGTAGATCCGGTAGAGCAGCGCCCACGCGATGAACGCAGTCACGAACAACGCGCCGATGAATTGCCATGCGTCGCGGGTGCCCGGTGCCGCTGCCGGCACGCTGGCCTCCCCGCCACGCAAGCGCCGCAGGACCATCAGCGCCAGTGAGACCAGCACGAGCGTGTACAGCACCGCAGGCCGCGCATCGCGGAACTCCGGTTCCGCCACATAGCCTTGCAGCTTCCACAGCATCATGTACGGAAACACCAGCCACTCCGCAGGCGCATCCGGTCCGAACGCCGTCGCCGAGAAAGGCACCGCGTCCGCCCACGGCGAACGGAACACATCGTTGAAGTACGGGAACAGCGGATTGGCGTAGCGCTGCCACAGCGTGAACATCCACGGTCCCGCCGTGACGGTAAAGGCCGCGGCCATCGCCCCGCCCGCCACCAACACCGCGCGCGCGCGCGTCCACAGCGAACCGGGCACGGTAAGCAGGCCGCCGATCAACCCGACGCCGTAGATCGCACCCGTCAGCTTCAACCCCGCCGCCAACCCGACGAGTGCACCCGCGCTGAGCAGCGCTCGTGGGGACAGTTGCGCATGGACAAGGCCGCGCACCACGACCAGCACCGCCACCATCACGAACGCGGCCACGTACCAGTCGTTCATCGTCAGGCCGATGAGGCTGATCGACATCGGCGCGGTGATGCCGATCACCAGGGCCGCAGCCATCGCATGCCGGCGCGCGGGCATGGGGATCGGCGCAAACAGCAGCAACGTCAGTTGCACGAACGCGAACCAGGCAACGCCCGTAGGGAGCGCCAGCGCTACCGCGATCCAGCGCGGGCGCACGTCGGCGGCGAACAGCGCGTAGAACGGCAGATCGAGGTACGGGCTGTAGAACGACTGCAGCTGCGCCGGTGCCCAATCGAGGCCGTACCGGTCGTGGACGAAGGCCCACACGTTGTACAGGTGGTAGTTCTGCAGGTCCCAGTTCGAATCCTGACGCAGGCCAATCGAGGCCAGCGCCGCCCCCAGCAGGCATGCCGCCAGGATCAGCGCATCGCGCCCGCGCGCGCGCGGTGTCACGGCAACACTTCCGGCGACACGCTGCGGTTGCCGTCAGGCCAACGGTCCGCCGCTGGCGACGGCTTCGCGCTCGTACAGTGGGTCGTTGAAGAGCGAGGAGATCGTCACGCGGCGGATTTCCGGATGATCCGGAATGGCATACAGCACGGGCGTGATCAGTTCCTCGAAGATGCCGCGCAGGCTGCGCGCGCCGGTCTTGTACTCGAGCGCCAGCTCCGCGATCTGCTCGAACACGCGCGGCGCGACGACCAGTTCCACACCTTCGATGCGGAAGATTTCGCGGAATTGCAGGAACAGCGAATCGCGCGGCTCCGTCATGATCTGCACGAGCATGTTGCGCGTCAGGTCCTGGAAGCGGGCGATGATCGGCAGGCGGCCGGTGAATTCCGGGATCAGCCCGAACGTGAAGAGATCCGTCGGCTTCACGCGCGTGTTGAGCCGGTCGAGGATCTTCTGGTCGTCGCCCTTCGACGTGGCAATGAAGCCGTAGCCGTGCGTCTGCGACTTGATGATGTCCTCCAGTCCGACGAACGCGCCACCGCAGATGAAGAGGATGTTGGTGGTGTCGACATACTGACCCGAGGCGAGCTTCACCTGTGCGCCTTCCATGATCTTCAGCAGCGCATGCTGGACGCTTTCGCCGGAACTGGCACGCACCTGGCCATCCTCGGCCTTCAGCTTGTCGATCTCGTCAATGAACACGATGCCGAAGCGCGCGGCATCCGTGTCGCCGCCGGCACGGTCGACCAGCCGCTGCATGATCGCTTCGATCTCCTCGTTGACGAAGCGCGTCTGCGCCAGTGACGTGGCTTCCGCCGAGACGAAGGGCACGCCCAGAACCCGCGCCAGCGTTTCGCACATCAGCGTCTTGCCCGTGCCGGAGTTGCCGATCAGCAGCAGGTTGCTCTTGACGATCGGCACGCCGTCCTGGCGTGACTTGGCGATCTTGCGGAAGTGCGAGTAGACCGCCACCGCGACGATCTTCTTCGCGTCGTGCTGCCCGATCACGTACTGGTCGAGGTTGGCGACGATGGTGCTGGGCTTGGCGGTGGAGTCGAGCATGGCTGCGCTGCCTGATTTTTGCCTTATAGGCCCTGTAGGCGAGGCTTTAGCCTCGCAATTTTGATGCCCGGAACCCCGATGCTACACGCTGTGCAATTTCGCGGGCAGGTCTAGAATGCCTCCCCATGGACCACTACGATTCGATGCGTTCGGCGAACACGGTATGCTCGCCATGACCCGGGTTCTGTCCGCAATGAGCAGTCCGACCTCCCTGGGTGAACTCAACGTCGCTGCGCCGGACCGTTTTGTTGCCGAACTGGGCGACATCTTCGAGCATTCATCGTGGGTGGCGGAGCGGGCACTCGCGGATCGACCCTTCGCGAACGTTCCGGAGCTACACGCGGCGATGACACGCATCGTCGAGCAGGCTAGTGACGACGAAAAACTGGCATTGCTGCGCGCTCACCCGGAACTAGCGGGACGCGAGGCGCAACAGGGTTCGCTGACCGCGGCCTCGGCCCGCGAGCAGGAGCGCGCCGGGCTCAATGCGCTGACTCGGGCAGAAATGATGCGGATCACAGAACTCAACGCCGCGTACAGGACGCAGCACGGCTTCCCGTTTATCGTCTGCGTCGGGCATCACACCAAGGCCAGCCTCATGCGGAACTTCGAGCGACGTGCCGCCAGCAAAACCGCTGTGGAGACAGTGGAAGCGCTGCAGCAGGTCGCCGCCATCGCCCGCCTGCGCCTCGATCAGCTGCTCACCATCTAGCGCAGGTGGGCCGTTTCAGTTCAACCGGTCAACTGCTGGCCGTCGCGCCGCATGTCGTACGGGCGCTCAGTCACATCCGTGCGGTTCTTGGCGTCGGGTTCGCGCATGATGCGCCAGATGCCCAGTGCCACGAGGATGGCCAGTACAGTCACTTCAATTGCCAACAGCGAGTCGGGATCGAGATTCAGCATGATGTCTCCTTGTCCGTGGGTGCCGGCGCCCGTCAGCGTCGGCGTCGACTGCATGGCCTCATCGTGCGCGTGCGCGGTCGACAGCGCAGCAAGGCAGGTTCGCGTCGTGGCGTAGGATTTTTCCGACGCTTCACGATGGCGCTGCATGTGCGGGAAGGCATTTCGGGCGAGAATCGGCCGGATGAGGCTCTCCAAGTCCAGGCTGGTGGCGTATAGACAATGCCCGAAGCGCTTGTGGCTGCAAACACACCGCCGCGAACTGGCGCAGCGCAGCGAAGCCTCCGAGAACCGGATGGCGCAGGGCAACCTGGTCGCCGCCGCCGCGCAGCGCCTGTTTCCGCAGGGGCGGTTGATCGGGCACGTGCTCGACTTGCCGGCGGCATTGCGCGACACGGACATGGCACTGGCCCAACACGGCGACCTCACGTTGTTCGAACCCGCGCTTTGCTGGCAGGAGGTGCGGGTACGCGCGGACGTACTGATCCGACGTAAGGGCCGCTACCGGATGATCGAAGTGAAGGCCTCCACCAAGGTCAAGGATTCCCACCTCACCGATGCTTCGATCCAGACGTGGGTGGCCCGCGGCGCGGGCCTCGACATCGAGCAGGTGGAGCTGGCCCATATCGACAACAGATTCGTCTACCCCGGCGGCGACGACTATCGCGGACTCTTCGAACACGCCGACATGACGGCGGCTGTTGAACCGTTGCAGGAACAGATTCCCGGATGGGTCGAAGGCGCCCAGCGCGATCTCGCGGGGCCGATGCCCGACATCGCCGTCGGCAAGCAGTGCCACGATCCCTTCGAGTGCGAGTTCCTCGCGTTCTGCGCGCCGGAGGATGTTGCCTTCCCGGTGGCGCTTCTGCCCAACAGCACCAGGCTCGCCCGCGCGTTGCGCCAGGAAGGCTTTACCGACCTGCGCGACGTGCCGATCGACCGGTTGCCGAGGGAGGATCATCGCCGAATCTGGCGCGCCACCACTAGCGGCCACGCAGAAAACGATCCCGCGGCGGCGGCAAGGATCCATGCGCTGCCTTGGCCTCGCTACTTCCTCGACTTTGAGACCGTCGGTCCCTCCGTGCCCCGCTGGGAGGGCACGCGGCCGTACCAGAAGATTCCCATGCAATGGTCGTGTCACCGGCAGGATGCCGACGGGTCACTGACGGAGTTGCCCCCCTATCTCGACACGACGGGCGCCGATCCGCGTCGCGCCTTCGCTGCTAGCCTCTGCAGTACGATCGGCCCTCACGGCATCATCGTTGTCTACAACGCCACGTTCGAACGCGGCGTGATGATGCAGATGGCGGAGACCTTCGACGATCTCGCGCCGGCGTTGCGTGCTATGGCCGCGCGCCTCTTCGACCTGCTGCCCTTCACGCGCGAGCACTATTATCATCCGGCGATGCGGGGCTCGTGGTCGATCAAGCGCGTACTGCCGACCATCGCGCCCGACCTCAACTACGGCAACCTGAAGACGGTGCAGAGCGGTGACATGGTCGAGCCGATCTACTTCGAGATGGTCGATCCGGCCACGACACCGGAGCGGCTCGAAGCGTTGGCCACCGCATTGCTGACGTACTGCGCGCGCGACACGCTGGCGATGGTGCGCCTGGCGGCGTTCTTCGCGCGATTGCCGGTCGACTCAAGCCCGGTGCCGTCGCCCGCCACGCACTCGGCCCCGGACCCATCGCCATGATCGAGTCAGCGTCATCCAGCAAGGTCCTGCATCGTCGCCTGGATGGTCCGATGCCCGTGGCGGTGCGCGGCGAAGGCTGCTACATCGTCGACGCCTCCGGCAAGCGCTACCTCGATGCCTCCGGCGGTGCCGCCGTGTCGTGCCTGGGCCACAGCCATCCCCGCGTGCTTGCGGCCATCGCGGCGCAACTGCAGGAACTGCCGGCCGTGCACACGTCGTTTTTCACCAATGCGCCGATGGAGGCGTTGGCCACGCATCTCGTGGCGCGTGCTCCACCGGGCATTGCGCGAGCCTTCTTCGTCAACGAAGGCTCGGTGGCTATCGAAGCCGCGCTGAAACTCGCCCGGCAATATTGGCTGGAGCGCAGCCAGCCCAAGCGCGACATCATCATCGCGCGCGACGCCAGCTATCACGGCAATACGTTGGGCGCGCTGTCCATCGGCGGCAACCTCGCCCGCCGGCGGCCCTATGAGCCCCTGCTGTTTCCCAATGCCGTGCACATCGCACCGTGCTTCGAGTATCGCCATCGCGGACCTGCGGAAACCGCAGAGGAATACGGTCTGCGCGCCGCGAACGAACTCGAGACGGCGATCCTGGCGGCCGGAGAAGGCCGCGTGGCGGCATTCGTCGCCGAGCCGGTCGTCGGAGCCACCGCGGGTTGCGTGACGGCCGCACCGGGATACTTCAAGCGCATCCGGGACATTTGCGCCCGGCACGACGTCCTGTTCATCGCCGACGAGATCATGTGCGGGACGGGCCGAACCGGGACCTTGTTCGCGCTGGAACAGGAAGGCATCGGCGCGGATGTCATCGCGATCGCCAAGGGACTGGGCGCCGGCTATCAACCCATCGGCGCGGTGCTGGTGCACGCACGCATCGTGGATGCGATCGCGGCCGGCAGTGGGGCGTTGGCCAATGGCCACACCTACATGGGCCATGCCGCGTGTTGTGCTGGCGCGCTGGCCGTCTTGCAGGCCATCGAGGACGATGACCTGCTCGCCAACGTTCGCACGATGGGCGCCCTGCTCGATGCGCGACTTCGCGACACTTTCGGCGATCATCCGAACGTGGGCGACATCCGCGGGCGTGGGCTGTTTCGCGCCATCGAAATGGTGGCGGACCGGAATTCCCGCATGCCTTTCGACCCCGCCTATGCCTTGCATGCGCGCATCAAGCACGAGGCCATGCAACGGGGGCTGCTCTGCTACCCGAGCGGAGGCACCGCCGACGGCGTTTCCGGCGACCACGTGCTGTTCGCACCGCCCTACATTGTCAGCGACGCGCAGATCGGGACCATGGTTGAACTGGCCGACGCCGCAATCAAGGCCGCGCTGGCCTCGTTGCCGCGCTGATCAGCGCCAACGCCAGCGCTGAATTCCGGCGAGTGTGACTTAGCTACCTTCGACGATGCGGATCTCCCGATCGGCACCATCGCCCAGCGCATCCAGTGCTTCCTTGTAGGCAGGACTGTCGTGCGCAGCCATGGCCTGCGCGACGCTGTCAAATTCCACTAGCACCGTGCGCTGCTTGATTCCCAGTTCATACACCATTGCCGGCAGGCCGCGCGCAAGAAAGCGTCCGCCGCCGGCCATGATCGCCGGACCGGCCAGCTTCGCGTAGGCGGCAAGCTTGTCGGCATCATTGATGACACGGTAGGTGCTGATCCAGTAGGCTTTTGGCACAGGCTTTCCTCTGTTGGTTTCGAATGGCGTGGTGTGGAACTGAGGTCGGCCGCCACGCGTACCGGCACGGCAATCTTAACGGATCGGAACCCGCCGCTGCCCGATGCCGTCGGCGATCCTGTGCCGCAACGCCCGCACCGCACTGCCGGGCGTGGTCAGGAGCGGGATCGCGGTGGCCGAAGCCGCCGCGCCCGCCGCACGCGCCATGCTGAACTGCGCCAGGATCGTGACATCGACGTCGCGGACAGCGGCCACCGCGGCCGTGATCAGGCGGTCGTGCGTGGCGCCATCGGCCTCATTCAATGCGTCCATCGCGCCGGGCACGAACGCCGTCGCCACCTCGATGTCCATGGGGAACTCCGGCGGCATGGACGCCAGCGTCGGCGCGAACGTGGCCACAACGGCTACGCGACCCGTTCCCCGGCGAGCGATGCTCACTGCTTCCTCCACCGTCGCTTCGTTCGGCTTCAATACGGGCAACTCGGGCCGCGCGTCCTTGACCGCGTCAATGCAGGGCCCGAAAGCCGAACAGGTGAACAGGATGCCCTGCGCACCCGTGCTGACCGCGTAGCCCGCCAACGCGACAAAGCGCGCCGTCATCGCCGCATCGAGTCGCCCGACCCGGGCCAGATCGGCCGAGAGACTATCGTCGAGAACGTTCATCCGGTCGCACTCGGGCCACATCGCCTCGAAGGCCGCGTTGATCGGCGCGATCGAGTGCATGAGCGCGTGGATGAGGGCGATTCGAGCTTTCATTGCATGGCTCCGATCATCCGCCAATTCTAACCGCCCGCATGTAAGCGAAACGCGCATCCAGATGTCCTACAATTTCGCTTCCCTGTTTGCACCTGTCGGGTAAAGGGCCGTCGCGGTATAAAGGCAGCGACAAACGGGAAATCCTCTAGCGCACGATTCGTCCATGAGAACGCACATTCCGAAGGTCATTCAATCGATTCCGCGCTTCATGCTGGATGTGCTGCGGGAATTCCGCGCCAACCAGGGGCTGTTGCTGGCCGGCGCCGTGGCGTATTACACGTTGCTCTCGTTGCTGCCGCTGCTGATTCTGATCGTGATCGGACTGGCGCATTTCGTGAACGAGGAACTGCTGCTGACTACACTCGCCGATTACCTGGAATTCCTGATTCCCGGACAATCGTCGGTACTGGTGAAACAGCTGCAAACAGTCCTTGATCATCGCGAGACGGTCGGTGGATTCCTGCTGCTGACGATGCTTTTCTTCAGCGCGCTGGCATTCACTGTGCTGGAAACTGCCATGCACGTCATCTTTCACCATCGGGTAACGGAGCGGCGACGCCACTTTCTGGTCTCCGCCATCCTTCCCTACACGTTCATTTTCTTCCTGGGAGTAGGTCTCGTCATTGCGACGTTTGTATCGGGCAGGCTGGTTCTGCTCGCGTCGCGGGATATCGAGGTACTTGGCGGGACGTTCTCGCTGGAGGGCTTATCGAACTACTTACTGTACCTGCTGGGGGTCGTCGGCGAGATCCTGGTGCTGTCGGCGATCTACCTCGTGATGCCGGTGGGACAAGTCTCGTGGCGTCATGCCCTGCTGGGCGGCATCACCGCCGGCGTGCTGTGGGAAATTTCCCGCCACATCCTTGTCTGGTACTACAGTGCACTGTCGCAAATTTCGATCGTGTACGGGAGCTTCGCGGCCGCGGTCACTATTTTGCTGAGCGTCGAGATCGCTGCGCTGTTCCTGTTGTTCGGGGCGCAGGTGATAGCGTCATACGAACGAGCGAAGCGCCTGGCCAGGGCAGCGGTGATCGACGCCGCACAACCCGACCTGGAACCAGCACTGATCAAGGAAACGCCGCACTAACGCGCGCGACGCGGCGGCAGGTCGAGTACAGGGCTGACGACTAAGGCTTCGGCGCCTCCGCGACCAGCGCCTTGCGAATCTCCCGCAGTTTGGCTTTGAGCCGACGCTCATTGTCGAGGCCCACGCGCATCATGATCTTCTGCCCCGATGAACGTGCCTCCAGGTCCGGGTCGGCGTACTGATACAGCACCTTGGGTTGCGTCAGGTCCACGGCGCCCTGCAACTCCGGCGCCGCCAGCAGATGGTCGATCACCGCGACCAGCCGGTCGTTGAAGTAACCATTCGGATAGCCGAGCTCCATATAGGCTTGCTGGAACAGCGGATACAGCCGCACGTAAAGTCCGACCAGTCGCGACGTATCGATCGCCTCGGCGCCATGCACATAAGGCGCATACCGCGTCGAGTTGTGCGCTGGCAACGTGGCGCCAGCGGGACCTGGGACCGTTTCGAACGCACTTGGCACAGGTTTCACCGGCAGAACGCGCGTTGACATCGTCTGCCGCGGAAGATTGTCCACCGTCGCCACGATCTGCCGAATGACATTCTCCGGAATCAGCAGACGCAGCGCCGCATCACCGTTGAGGATCGTCGCGATCGCATCCATCGCCATCGTGTCGCTTTGATCGAGCGGCACCAGCGGCGTGGCCGCAATCGCGTCAGCACCCGGCACCTTGCCGATTGGATGCTGGATCGCAGGTTCGGCGGGCGCCGCAGGCGATGCCACCGGGACCGGCGCCTCAGACGCCACTGGCGCCACCGGAACAATCCCGCGCGACCAGAAATAGTAGTACGCCCCCAACCCCATCAGCAGCGCGAGTGCAGCAATCACCGCAGCCACGGGCCGCTTGGCGCGCATGCCCTGCGGCGAATGCGGGCCCTCGGCGTCGGAGTATTTGCTCGCATCCGACGTCGCCGAGTAATGCGGTTCGCGATCCGAGATTGGAATGGACATGGCGCCTCCGTGATCCGACTTCATTGGAGCCGAGACCCTGAGCGGAAGTTCCATCCGCGGCGACGCGCCGCCTGCCCGCCCCGCATTGGCCAGGCGGGGTCGGCTGATCGTCGCCGGGTAGCGCCCGGTCCATCCTGCAAGCCGAGGCCCCGGCGCGCGCATGTGAGAATGAGGGTCGACCGCCTGCTACCGCACCTCGACCGTTTTCACTCCGAGTCATGTGGGCGGCGGGCACCGATAGCTGCGTGCACGCAGTCGGGACGGCTACCCGCCTCCCGGATCGTCACGCAATCCGCATTCGAAATGCTTCCCACTGGAGTCCCCATGACAATTTCCAACACCCTGCCGATGCCCGGCCGCCGCAGCGCCTTGGCCCTGTTACTGGTCGTATCGCTGGCCGGTTGCGCGACGCAGCCGGTATCGCGGTCCGAGCCAGATACGCTCGTCGCCGACGCGCAAACCACCCTCAACAATTTCCTACGTGACCCCGACCAAACCTGGATTCAGGACAACCTGAGCCGTGCGAAGGCCGTGATGATCGCCCCGCAAATCGTCCGCGCGGGCTTCATCTTCGGTGGCTCAGGCGGACGCGCCGTGCTGGTCGCGCGCGATGGCCGGACATGGGCCGGCCCTGCGTTCTACAACCTGGCCACCGCAAGTGTCGGCTTCCAGGCCGGGCTTGATGTCTCTGAAGCGATCATCGTCGTGATGACGGACAAGGGATTGAATTCGCTCCTGTCCAACAGCTTCAAGATGGGCGGCGACGCCAGCATTGCCGCCGGTCCGGTCGGCGCCAGCGCCCGGTCGACCGTCACGGCCGACTTGATCACGTTCACCCGCGCCAAGGGCATCTACGGCGGCCTCAATCTCGACGGCACCGTCGTCAGCACCAACATCCCGTGGAATGACGCGTTCTTCGGCAAGACCAACTTGCTGCCGCCGGACATCCTGATTCGTCGGACGGCGACCAGTCCTCAGTCTGCAGGGCTGCTGGCCGATGTCACGAAGGCGACCAAGTAGGCCGGTGTTCCACAGCACCGGTTCACCTTGAACCGGTGCAGGCACGCGCATAGCGGAGGTTCCCCTTCGCGGTGCGCGTGGCAGCGAAGGCGTGATCACCGCAGAAATCAGGAGGGTCAGCCGCGCCTGACGCTACAGTCGCTGTGCACCTTCAAGCTTGGCCAACTGGCGGTCAAAGGTGCCAAGGGGAATGTGCCCTGCCTTGCGTGCCGATTCCAGCACGAGGCAATCGGAAAAACCAAGCTCTTCATCCGACCCCAGGACGAACAGGCGCGGCTGTGCCGCGGTGCGCGCGGCAACGCTGTCCAGCTCCGTACGCTTGCGTTTCCATTCCGCGCGGCTCATCAGGTTGGGATTGACAGGCCGCGCGAGAGCTGTTTCCGCCACTTGCAAGGCGGCATAAAAGTTGTGTCACAGTCGAGGCTTTAGAAAAACGGCAGAACTATCGGCAGTGTATCGCTCTTTTCGCATCCGTTGACATTTGTTATGTATATGTTTCAATATACTTTCAGTGGGTAAACAAATCGGCATAGTGATCGGCAAAACTTAGGCGTAAAAAGGACCTGCTGGCCCACCCTTCGGGACCCATGAGCGGCGGTATGAAGCACTACAACCACCCAAGTCAGTTCGAACCCCTCCTGCCCCGCCAGGGAGTGGAGCCGCTCGTCCTGAAAACGCGTCAAGTCGTCGAGGGGTCGGCCCAACTCCAGCGGTCGCTGCACCCAGCGTCGCTGGAACAGCTAAAGGAGCTGGTCCGCTCCATGAACTCTTACTACTCGAACCTGATC
>JBBQEY010000085.1:0-12093 GCA_038321425.1 Burkholderiales bacterium
CGGGTAGTACGCCAGGGATTCGGTCGCGGTGTCGATCGCGGTCAGACCGCCGCCGATGACCAGTACCGGCAACCGTACCTGCATGTTGGCGATCGAATCGAGCTTCGCGGCACCGGTCAACTGCAGCGCCATCAGGAAATCGGACGCCGTACGTACGCCGAGGGCCAACCCGTGCGGCAGGTCGAGCACCGTGGGCTTGCCCGCGCCCATCGCCAGCGCAATGTGATCGAAGCCCAGCGCGAAGGCACCGCCATCGTCGACGGTGCCGCCGAAGCGTACGCCGCCATAGAGCGCGAAACGATCGCGGCGCTCGAGCAGCAGCCGGATCATCTTCAGGAAATTCTTGTCCCAGCGGACGGTGATGCCGTATTCGGCCACGCCACCGAAACCGGCCATCATCCGGTCATCAAGATCTTCGGTCAGCGTGGTCACGTCCTCGACAGGTTCGAACGGTACTCGCGCGCCTGCCAGCGTAATGCCCGACAGGTTCGCATCGAGCGGCTCGATCTTCAGCCCATCCACGCCGACGACGGTATGCCCGTCATTGACGAGATGATGCGCGAGCGTGAAGCCCGCGGGACCCATGCCGACGATCAGCACCCGCTTGCCGGAGCGCGGCAGCGGCACCGGCCGGCGCAGGTTGAGCGGGTTCCAGCGCGTCAGCAGCGAATAGATCTCAAAACCCCACGGCAGTGCCAGCACATCCTTCAGCAGCCGTGTTTCGGATTGCGGAATGTCGACCGGATCCTGTTTCTGGTAGATGCATGACTTCATGCAGTCGTTGCAGATCCGGTGGCCCGTGGCGGCCACCATCGGGTTGTCGACGCAGATCATCGCCAACGCGCCGAGGGGCAGTCCTTCCGCGCGCAGCTTGTGGAACTCGGAAATGCGCTCGTCGAGCGGGCAACCCGCCAGCGTCACGTCAAAGGGCGACTTCTTGAACGGGATGGCCCCGGGCGCGGCCTTCTTGTCCGGCAGGCCGCGGGCGCACGAGTCCTTGCCCTGCTCGTGGCACCAGATGCAGTAGTGCGCCTGGTCGAGCCCGCCGACGAGATCGGTACCCGCGTCGGTCAGCGCAAAGCCGTCGCGATGGCGCCGCGCGTGATCGGCAGGTAATTCCCATGCGGATATGCCTTCGACGGCGGTTGCGGCAACCGGCACAAGGTGCATGAAGTCGAGCTTGCGCGGCGCGCGGAACAGCACGCCACCCCGCGTGGCGGCGCGCCCGGCCGGCGTGTGGGCGGCCCACGCGGCGTAGCGCTGCGCCACTTCCAGCGCCTCCCCATGCGCCGGTTCATCGGCCAGCCAGCCGGTGACGGCGTTGGCGAACGCGAGCTCGGACCAACCGGTGCCGAGCAATGTGTCCATGGTCTGCTGCAATGCCAGACCGTCGAAGGTGGCCGCCACGTCGGCCTTGAACGCATTCATGGCCTTGCGTTGCACGAACTGGCGCTTGATTGCGAACAATGGCGCGAGCTCATGGTGTCGCGCCTCCAGCGCGCGGACGGCCGGCTCGATGTCGAACAGCGTGGCCAGGAAATCCTCGACATGCGGCGCCACGGCCAGCAGCAGCGTGGCCTCGGCCAGAGCATTGAGCGACGCGGGGTCCGCGCGGGCAGAAGTGAGGCGGGCGGCCAGCACCGCATCGGCCACGGACAGGTGGTCGCGGAAGGCGATGTCGATGCGCTGGGCGCCGGCAATCGAGTAGAGATCGGCGAACGTGAGGCCGTGGGCGAGATTCAGCATGGGTCCGGACAGTGAAAGGACGGTCGCCGCACCGGCAAACCGTCCAGAACCTTCGATTTTACCCTGCTGTGACCAGGTGCCGACAGCGCCACGACGGCATATGCTTATGGGGTCGCCTGCGTGCGGTAATCTTCGGTTGCATGAGTCCGGTCACCAGCGTGCCCGGACGGGTTGGCGCCGGCGTCAACCCGGCACGGTCCGGCGGCGTTGTTGCCACCTTCGCATGAACATCCACTTCGGAGTCCGCATGTCTGTCGTTGTCCGCATGGCCCTCCTCGCTTTGTCATTGGGGTTGGGGTTGGCGTTGCCGCTATCCGCGCAAACCATCCGCCTGGGCGAGCTCAACAGTTACAAGCAGTTTCCCGCCTTCCTCGAGCCCTACAAGCGCGGCATGGAGCTGGCGTTGGACGAGGTCAACGCCGCAGGTGGCGTACTAGGCAGGAGGATCGAGATTATCTCGCGCGATGACAACGGCACCCCCGGCGATGCCGTGCGCGTGGCCGACGAACTGTTGACGCGCGAAAAGGTGACGATGCTGATGGGTACGTTCCCGTCCAACGTGGGCCTGGCCGTCGCCGACTTCGCCAAGCAGAAAAAGATCCCGTTCCTAGCGTCCGAGCCGTTGACGGACAAAATCGTCTGGGAAAACGGCAACCGCTATACCTTCCGGTTGCGCGCCTCCACGTTCATGCAGACGGCAATGCTGGTACCCGAGGCCGCCAAGCTCAACAAGAAGCGCTGGGCCATCGTCTACCCCAACTACGAATACGGCCAGTCGGCCACCGCCGCGTTCAAGAAGCAGCTGAACGTCCGGCAGGCCGGCGGCCTCGAGTTCATCGAGATCGCGGTGCCGCTGGGCAAGATCGAAGCGGGCGCGGTCGTGCAGGCGCTGCTCGACGCGCAGCCGGACGCAATCTTCTCGTCCCTTTTCGGCGCTGACTTGGCGCGCTTCGTCCGCGAGGGCCAGTTGCGCGGCCTCTTCAAGGACCGCCCGGTGTTCAACCTGCTGGCCGGCGAGCCCGAGTACCTCGATCCGCTGAAGGACGAGGCACCGGTCGGTTGGTATGTCACGGGCTACCCCTGGTACGGTATCGGCACGCCGGAGCATCGGCGCTTCCTCGACGCCTACCAGAAGCGTTTCAACGACTACCCGCGGCTGGGGTCGGTGGTCGGCTACAGCACGGTGATCGCCGCCGCCGCGGCGCTGAAGCGCGCCGGGTCCACGGATCCGGAAAAAATCGTCGACGCCATGAAAGGCCTGACCTTCGGTTCACCGTTTGGCAGCGTGACGTTCCGCGCGATCGACCACCAGTCGACGATGGGCGCCTATGTGGGGCGGACGGCGGTGAAGGATGGCAAGGGCGTGATGGTCGACTGGCGCTACGCCGACGGCAAGGATTACCAGCCAGCGGATTCGGTCGTGCGTTCGCTGCGGCCGCAACAGTGAACTCCTAGCGCAGTGTCGCTGGCGTCGTTCCTGCTGCAGCTGGGCAACGGACTGTCGTCGGCGTCGGCGCTGTTCCTGGTGGCAGCAGGGCTGACGCTGATCTTCGGCGTCACGCGCGTCGTCAACTTCGCGCATGGTTCGCTCTATATGCTGGGCGCGTACTTCGCGTACGGCATCGGCGCGTGGCTGGCGGAACACCTTGGACGCGGCGGCTTTGCGTTCTGGGGTGGCGTCCTGGCGGCGGCGCTGGTCGTCGCCGCGATCGGTGCGCTAATCGAGATCCTGCTGCTGAAGCGCCTCTATGCGGCGCCAGAACTGCTGCAGTTGACGGCCACATTCGCTGTCGTGCTGATCGTCCGCGACGCCGTGCTGGCCACATGGGGGGCCGAAGACCTGCTGGGGCCCCGCGCGCCGGGCTTCGATGGCGTGGTCACGTGGTTTGGCCGCGCAGTCCCCGAGTACGACCTGTTTCTGATGGTGCTGGGACCGCTGGTCCTGGCGGTGCTGACGTGGCTCGTGACACGCACGCGTTTCGGCATGCTGATTCGCGCGGCATCGGAAAACCGGACGCTGGCGGCGGCCCTTGGCATCGACCAGGCGAAGCTCTACACGGCCGTCTTTGCGCTAGGTGCATTTCTCGCGGGGCTCGCCGGTGCGTTGCAGTTGCCGCGCGAACCCGCGAACCTCAACATGGACCTGTCCATCATCGTGGATGCGTTTGTCGTCACCGTGGTGGGCGGGTTGGGGTCCATTCCCGGTGCCTATGTCGCCGCACTGCTGATCGGCATGACCAAGGCGTTCTGCATTGCACTCGGCACCGTCACCTTCGCCGGCATCGAGATCGCCTTTCCGAAGTTGACGCTGGTCGCGGAATTCGTCGTGATGGCGATTGTGCTGGCCGTGAAACCGCAAGGGCTCTTCGGCAAGCCGCAGGTGCCGGTGGCCACTACGGTGTTGCCCGAGCAGCGCGATTTGGTGCTGCCTCCGAGCCGCCGCGACATCGCCATTGCTGCCGCCTTGCTCGCCGTGCTGGTGGCATTGCCGTGGCTGCGCGACGAATACACGCTGGTCCTGGCCACCGACATCCTGATCGCG
The DNA here is from genome assembly GCA_038321425.1 of Burkholderiales bacterium. GTDB lineage: Bacteria > Pseudomonadota > Gammaproteobacteria > Burkholderiales > Casimicrobiaceae > VBCG01. The sequence continues at coordinate 4,289 of JBBQEY010000085.1, forward strand.
GCCCTCTTCGCAGCGAGCCTGCAGTTCCTGCTGGGGACCGGGGGGATGACGTCATTCGGGCATGCGGCGTATTTCGGCATCGGCGCGTATGCGGCGGCGCTTGGCGTCAAGGCGGGTTGGCCGATGCTCATAGCACTCGGCGCCGCGCCACTGGCCGCGCTGGTGGCCGCCATCGTCTTCGGCTGGTTCTGCGTGCGGCTCTCCGGTGTGTACCTCGCCATGCTCACGTTGGCCTTCGCGCAGATCGCATGGTCCGTGGCGTTCCAGTGGGACACGGTCACCGGAGGGTCGAACGGCATCGTCGGCGTCTGGCCCGCGCCATGGCTCGCCGGGCGCACGGCGTTCTACCTTTTCAGCCTCGCGGTCGTCACGCTCGGGCTGGTGCTGCTGGTTCGCTTGCGGCGCACGCCGTTCGGCTTTGCGCTGCGTGGGGTTCGTGATTCGCCGCTTCGCGCCGCGGCGATCGGTATCGATGTCCGCCGCACGCAATGGACCGGCTTTGCCATTGCGGGACTTTTCGCCGGCGTGGCAGGAGGACTGTTCGCGTTCTCCAAGGGCAGCATCTCGCCGGAAACGCTGGCCATACCCCGCTCGGTCGATGCGCTGGTGATGGTGCTGCTCGGTGGCGTCAATGCACTCTTCGGCCCGCTGTTGGGCGCGGGCGCATTCACGTGGCTGGCCGACACGCTGGCGCGCGGAACGGAGTACTGGCGCGCCGCACTGGGGGCATTGATCCTGCTGCTGGTGCTGGGCTTTCCGATGGGCATCGGCGGGACGCTGGGGCGCCTGCTGCACGCGCGGAGCGGACGGTGAGCGCTGCTGGGCCGTCCCCAGGCGATCGCCCCTTGGGGGAGGCGGCGCGCAGCGCCGTCCGGGGAGCGCAATCAAGTGGTGTGGTACTGGCAGCCCGCGGCCTCGTCAAGGTATTCGGTGGCGTTCGCGCCGTCGACGATGTCTCGTTCGACGTGGCAGCCGGCGAACGCGTGGCACTGATCGGGCCCAATGGCGCCGGCAAGACGACGTGCTTCAATCTTCTCAACGGGCAGCTCGTGCCCGATGCGGGCGCCGTGCTCCTCGCGGGATCGCCGATCGGCGGATTGGCGCCCCAGGTGATCGCGCGACTGGGCGTGGGCCGCACGTTCCAGGTGGCGGCGACGTTTCCATCGATGACGGTGCGCGAGAATGTGATGCTGGCGCGACTGGCAAGTGCACGCCAGGATGGCGCGCTGCTCGACACTGGGATGACCGCTGCACTTGCCGGCGCCGACGCGCTGCTGCAGCGCGTGGGTTGCCAAGATCTGGCCATGCGGCATTGCGCCACACTGGCCTACGGGGACGCAAAGCGCGTGGAACTTGCGTTGGCGTTGTCCGGATCGCCGCGCTTGTTGCTGATGGACGAACCCACCGCCGGCATGGCCCCCGACGCACGTGCGCAACTGATGCAGATTGCCAGCACCATCGCGCGGGAGGATGACATCGCCGTGCTGTTCACCGAGCACGACATGGATGTGGTGTTCGGCTTCGCCGACCGGATCCTGGTCCTTGATCGGGGGCAATTGATCGCCGTCGGCACGCCGGCTGAAGTTCGCGCCAATGCGCGCGTGCAGGCGGTGTATCTCGGCGAGGATGTTCCGATCCTTGTTCCGCTGCTGTAGGCGAGGCTTCAGCCTCGCGGGGACCATGCCTGACGTTCGCGGCAGGGGCAACGCCGATCCCTCGAACCACGTGCAACGAACCAGCGAGGCTGAAGCCTCGCCTACAGGTGCAATGCAACGCGTCCGGGCCAGCCGGCGAGGTCGCGGCAGCATGTGCAACGCGTCCGGGTCAGCCGGCGAGGCCGCAACAGCACGTGCAACGCGTCCGGGTCAGCCGGCGAGGCCGCAACAGCACATACAACGCGTCCGGGTCAGCCGGCGAGGTCGCAGCAGCGCGTACGACGCGTCCGGGGTCAGCCGGCGAGGCGCTTCAACCCTTCCACCAGGTCCGCCATCAGGTCGTCCGGATCTTCCAAGCCGATGGCGAAGCGCAGACACGGGCCACCAGCAGTCCATTGCGTGGCGGTGCGGGTGCGCTCGGGATCCGTGGGGATCACAAGGCTCTCGAAGCCGCCCCAGGAAAAACCCATGCTGAAAAGCTCGAAGCCATCGAGCATCGCAGCGATCCGTTCCGGTGCCACTGGCTGCAGGATCACGCCGAAGAGTGCGGAGGCACCGGTGAAGTCGCGCTTCCACAGGTCATGTCCGCGCGCGCCGGGCAGTCCCGGATGCAACACTTCCTTGACTTCGGACCGTTCGCGCAACCACTGCGCGATACGCAAGCCACTGGCCTGCTGGTGTGCCATGCGTACCCCTAGTGTGCGCAGTCCACGCAGGCCAAGAAAGCAATCGTCACTCGACGCGGTCACGCCCATGTCGGTCCACAGCCGATGCAGGCGCGGGTACACGGCGGCGTTGCCGACGATCAATCCCAGCAAGACGTCCGAGTGTCCGCCGATGTACTTGGTGGCCGCATGCACCGAGACGTCGACGCCGTGATCGAAGGCGCGGAAGTAGAGCGGCGTGGCCCACGAGTTGTCGAGCACGACCAGGGCGTTGCGCGCGTGCGCCGCCGCCGCAATGGCCGGGATGTCCTGGACTTCGAAAGTGAGCGAACCCGGCGACTCGGTGAAGACCACCGTCGTGTTGTCGCGCAAGAGCGCGGCGATGCCCGCGCCGATCAGCGGATCGTAGTAGTCGACGGTCACGCCCATGCGGCGAAGATGCAGTTCGCAGAAGCGGCGCGTGGGTCCGTACACCGCATCGGTGACCAGCACATGATCACCCGGCTTGGTCAGCGCCAGCAGCGGCAACGTCGTGGCCGTCAGGCCCGACGGCACGGCCAGTGCCGCATAGCCGCCTTCCAGCTCCGCGAAAGCGCGTTCGAAGTCGGTGACCGTCGGCAGACCGTGCAAGCCGTAGATCAGACCTTCGTGTTCGCCCGTGAGGGCGGCATAGTATTCGGCGGTGGTGGGAAACACGATCGTCGACGCCCGGAAAACCGGCGTGTTGACCGCACCCAGCCAACGCTTCGGATCGCGGCCGAGGTGACCGACAGCGGTCAGCGGCTTGCGTGGCCGCGTAGTCATGGCGCGCCCGACGCTGCCGCCAGCGTCAGTCGCGACTGCACGAACTGAACCTGCGCCGCCGGCGCCTGCCGGATGTCCACCACCAGCGCATCCTGCGGCTCCTCGAGCGTCGCGAACTGCGACGGCAGCAGCGACGAGGGCATGTACTTGTGGCTGCGCGCGGCCAGCCGCACCTCGATGGTGGCGGGGTCGCCGCGCAGGTAGACGAACCGGACGTCGCCGGCGCGCTGCAGGCGATCGCGGTAGACCTGCTTCAACGCTGAGCACGCCAGCACCGCGTTGCCGCCATCGGACTGGATAGCCTGCATCGCCACCACGATGCGGTCGAGCCACGGCCAACGGTCGCTGTCGTCGAGCGCATGGCCCGCCGCCATCTTGGCTACGTTAGTGTCGGAATGAAAGTCATCGGCGTCATGGAACGGCCAGTGCAGCGAGGCCGCCAGCGCCCGCCCGATGGTCGTCTTGCCGCAACCGCATACCCCCATCACGACGATGATCACGATGCGGGACCCTTGGGCGTGATGGCGTGGCCACCGAAACTGCGACGCATCATCGCCAGCAGGCGATCGGCGTATGCGCTCTTGCCCTGGCTGCCGAAGCGGGCCATCAGCGCCATCGTCAGCACGGGAGCGGGCACGCCCTGCTCCACCGCTTCATTGACGGTCCACCGGCCTTCGCCGGAATCGGCTACGACAGGCGCCACGTCACCCAGCGTGGCGTCATGCGCCAGGAAATCCGCGGTGAGATCGAGGAGCCACGAGCGCACCACGCTGCCGTGCCGCCACGTCTCCGCGATCGCGGCCACATCGAGGTCGAGGTCGCGCTTGTTCTCCATCAGCGCAAAGCCCTCGGCGAATGATTGCATCATCCCGTACTCGATGCCGTTGTGGATCATCTTGACGAAGTGTCCGGATCCCGCCGGCCCGCAGTGCAGCCAGCCTTTGTCTGCGGCGGGCGCCAGGATGCGTGCATAGGGTGCGAGGATGGCTGCTGCCGCAGCGCTGCCGCCGAACATCAGTGCATAGCCATTGTCGTTGCCCCACACGCCGCCGGAGACGCCGCAGTCGACGAAATGGATGCCCGCGGCCGCCAGTGCCGTGGCGCGGCGCTGCGAATCCTTGTAGTTGGCGTTACCGCCGTCGACGATGACGTCGCCCTTGCGCAATTCCGGCCATACCGTTTCGATGGCGAGCTCGGTGGCAGCACCTGCGGGCACCATCAGCCACACGACCCGCGGTGCCGGCAGGGCATGCGCCAGATCGACCAGCGTGGCGGCCGGCGCCAGGACGCCTTCCGCCGCCAGTGTGGCGGCGACCTTGGCATCCGGGTCGAAGCCGGTGACGCGTACGCCCCCGCGCGCAAGCCTGCGGGCCATGTTGCCGCCCATGCGGCCGAGGCCGACGATGCCGATATCCATGAATTTGTTCTGTCGATGTGATGCGTGAGCCGCGATGCTACCGAATCGTAGGCGCCAGCGCCAATCCGGTCACGGCACCGCAGACGTCGATCCCCGCCGCGAGGCCAGCATCGCAGCCGTCACCAGCAGTGCTGCACCAACGCCGATGCGCAGCGTGGGTACCTCGCCCAACCAGGCCCAGGCCAGGGCGATGCCGTAGACCGGCTCGAGCGCCGCGATGATGGCCGCAGTGATCGCGCTGGTGCCCGCAATGCCCACGATGAACAGGGTGTGGGCCAGCGCCGTGCACATCACGCCCAGCAATACGACCAGCAGCAGCGCGGACCCGTCTATCGGACCGCCGACCCCACCCTGCGCGACCACGACAGGGACCAGCACCATCGTCGCGAACACGTTGAGCCAGAACGCAAGCGACGATGCATGCCGGTGCGTGGCAAACGCGCGCGTGCGCACGACGAGCCACGCGAACATGAATCCCGACACGATGCCCCAGGCCAGGCCACGCACCGCGGCGCTATCCCACCGGAACTCGGGTACCGTCAGCACCAGTCCCGCAACGACCAGCGCGGCGATGGCAAGATCGGCGCGATGCCAGTGCCGGCCATGGTGCCAGCGCTCAAGCAACAATACGAACAGCGGAAAACTCGCGTAGCCAAGCAATGCGATCGCGACACTGGATTGCGCAATCGACTGGAAGAACGTGACCCAGTGGAGCGCAAGGATGCCGCCACTGATCGCCAGCGTCCACGATGCCCGCAAGGTTGGCCTGCCTGTCGCCATCAGCCACGCACCCAGGACCGCGGCGGCCACCACCGTGCGTCCCAGCACGATCGCCGCCGGATCCCACGGAATCCACTTGCCGAAGAGGGCGGCGAACCCGAACAGCACCACAGCGGCGTGGAGGCAGAGCAGTGGAACTGCGTTGGGCACGAGACGATGGCACGGACGGTCAAGGGGCTTCGATGATGCCATCGCCGCATGCCCGGTGCGCTAGAATCGATGTTCTCCGGCACGACCCGACCCCAATTGGAGTACCTCATGGCGGTGGCGATTCCCCAGGCCAAGATTCTCGAAGCGGTGCGCAAGTACCCCGGCAATCGCGTCAAGGTCGCCGTCGCCGACATCGACGGCGTGTTGCGCGGCAAATACCTGCACAAGGACAAGTTCTTTTCCGCTGCCGAAGGCGGCTTCGGCTTCTGCGACGTTGTGTTCGGGTGGGACTCGCAGGACGTCTGCTACGACAACACGACGATCACCGGCTGGCACAAGGGCTTTCCCGACGTTCTGGCACGCATCGATCTCAAAACGCACCGCAACGTGCCGTGGGACGATGGCGTGCCGTTTTTCCTCGGCGACTTCGTCTGGCAGAAGGACGGCAAGGAAGCCCCCTTCCCGCTCTGTCCGCGGCAATTGCTGAAGAAGGTGCTGGCACGCGCGGAAAGCATGGGCCTGATGCCGATGTGCGGCATGGAATTTGAGTGGTTCAATTTTGCCGAGACGCCGCAGACGTGGGCTGCCAAGAAAGGCGTGGATCCGGAGCCCATTTCGCCGGGCATGTTCGGCTACTCGCTGCTGCGCGCCAATGCGGCGCAACCGTACTTCGCCGCACTGTTCAACGAAATGGGCGCATTTGGCGTGCCCATCGAAGGCCTGCACACCGAAACGGGGCCGGGCGTCTATGAAGTTGCGATCCTGTTTTCCGATGCGCTGGAGGCCGCCGATCGCGCGGTACTCTTCAAGACCGGCGCGAAGGAGATCGGGTCGCGCTTCGACATCATGCCGAGCTTCATGGCCAAGTGGAGTGCCAAGTACCCCGGTTGTTCCGGCCATATCCATCAATCGTTGTCCGACGGCAAGGTCAATCGCTTCTACGACCCCAAGGGCCGGCACGGCATGAGCAAGCTCTTCGAGAGCTACCTGGCCGGCCAGGTTGATGCGCTGATGCAGTTCGCGCCGATGTTCTGGCCCACGATCAACAGCTACAAGCGCCTCGTCGATGGCTTCTGGGCACCCGTGAAGCCGACGTGGGGCGTGGATAACCGTACCGCCAGCTTCCGCGTGATCCCCGGCTCGCCCAAGTCGACGCGCCTCGAAACGCGCTGCCCGGGTTCGGACGTCAACCCGTATCTGGCGATGGCGGCGGTGATCGCCGCAGGATTAAACGGCGTGGAAAAGGGGCTGAAGCTCACCGCCAAGCCCATCACCGGGACCAACGAGGGCTCCGAGAACGTGCCGCGCGCGCCGCGCACGCTGATCGAGACCACGCGCGTGTTCCAGCAGTCCGACGCGGCTCGCGACTGGTTCGGCGATGCGTTCGTCGACCACTTCGCCGCCACGCGCGAGTGGGAATGGCGCCAATGGCTCGACGCCGTCACCGACTGGGAACGCCAGCGCTATTTCGAAATCATCTGAGCTTGGCCGAGATCGCCACACCATGACCGAACGTTTCAGTTTTCCGACCACCATTCACTTCGGCGCAGGCGCGCGCAAGCTGGTTGCCAAGCACCTCGCCGACCAGGGCATTGAGCGGCCGCTGCTCGTCACCGACCGTGGCATCGCGGCACTCCCGCTGCTGAAGGCGTTTCTCGCCGACCTGCCCGGACTCGACGTCGGCGTGTTCTCGGGCATCTCGGGCAACCCGGTGCGCAGCCAGGTAATGGAAGGCGCCGACGCGTACCGGACGCACCGCGCTGACGCCGTCATCGGCCTCGGCGGCGGCGCGGCGCTCGATGTCGCCAAGGCCGTGGCGCTGATGGCCACCCACCCCGGGGATATCCTCGAATACGCGTGGGACCACCCGCAGGTGCGCGCGATGGATCAGCCGCTGCCGTGGTTCGTGGCGCTGCCCACCACGTCGGGCACGGGGTCGGAAGTGGGCCGTTCAGCGGTGATCTCGGACGACGAGACGCACCTCAAGAAAATCATCTTTTCGCCGTTGCTGCTGGCCAAGGTGGTGTTCGCCGACCCGGAGCTGACGCTCGACCTGCCCTCGATGATCACGGCCGCCACCGGCATGGACGCGCTGACGCACAACATCGAGTCCTACCTGTCGCCGGCCTATCACCCGCTGTGCGACGGCATCGCGCTCGAAGGCGTGCGCATTGGCGCGCGCGCATTGCCGCGCGCGGTCGCCAACGGGCACGACATCGAGGCCCGTGCCGACATGCTGATGAGCTCGATGATGGGCGCCATCGCGTTCCAGAAGGACCTGGGCGCCGTGCATTCCTGCGCGCATGCGCTGTCGACGGTGCTGGACATGCATCA
>JBBQEY010000086.1:0-12083 GCA_038321425.1 Burkholderiales bacterium
GTCAAGGTGATGCTGTCGCCGCAAACACCCGATGCCTTGAATGTGAAGGGCATCGTCGAACTCGCTCCACCGGCAGGCAGCACGCCATAGTTCTGCGGACTGCTCGGGTTGGTCACGCCTGCGTTCGCCTGCAAGGTCGCCACAAGGCTCGTGGTATCCGCCAAACCGGTATTGACCAGCGGTAAATTCACCGTGAGTGTTTCATTCGGATCGGCAGCATTGTTTGGCGGCACGCCGTTCTCTGCTGTGATCAACAAGGGGGTGCTGGCGTTGACAATCGGCTGACCGACGAGGCACGCGGTTAATGTGGTCGTGCCTCCATCGGTGATGACCAAGGAATTATTGGTGACGCTGGCGAGACCTGACTTGCTGACCGTTGCCGAGTACGTGCCCGGGGCCAAGCTGATATTCGACTGCAGATGCCCGGCTGCGTTGGTGGCTCGAAAGAAGCCGCCGTTGACGATGACATCGGCACCCTGGACGGGGACACCGCTGCCACAACCCGTAATGTCTGCCACAAGTGTTCCGCGCGCGGGAGGCGTGCACGAGGGGTAGACAAACTTGCCGATGCGTGTGGCCCATCCGTTGGCTGAACTCGTCGCAAAATACTCCTGGCTGTACCAGAACGTACATTCATCGACCGGATCCACACTCATCGAACTGTAGTCACCCCAGCGATTGCTGCTCGTCTGCGAACCGGTCGCCGCGAAAAACACACCCTCTCCTTCGTTCAAGCCGGCCCCGGTACCTGGACCGGTACGGCCGGCAATCATGATGTTCGCCTTCTGCGTGCTGCTTGATTGGCTGAAGCCGAGGGCAATATTGCCTTTGTTGTCCTGCGCGATGCTGCCCATCCAGTTGTTCAGGCCAGTCGCTCCGTTGATCGCCCCAGAACTGTGGGTTCCCTGATCACGCACTGTGCCCAGCGTGGCGGTGTCATTGCTGCGAAGCTCGTACCAGCGGATGCCCGTTTGATAGGTGGCCGCGCTGGTGGGATTCACGCCGCTGACATTGACTGTGAAATTGTTGACCCACGAGTTTTCTGGCGCGGCTACCGTGCCGAGGTTCCGATAGCCCACCCGGAACATCACGCGATCGCCAATGGCATCCAGGCCAACGCCACCGTTTTGCTCGACGACGGCACGACCGCTGGGCGCGCGCGCGTCGAACGCGGCCACCGGCGTATCAGCACGAATCACAAACGTGGAATTGGCTGGCACTGCATAGTCAGGGACCAGCTCATAGGTACGAATCGCATCGATCGGATCGCCAAACTCGTCAGCGCGGAATTCCAGAACGCGATTCGGCAAACCCGGCGGCGGCGGAACAAAGCCATCCAGATCGGTTGGCAGCATGCCGCCGGCATTGGGATCGTCATTGAAGACATCATGGTAAACGTAGGACGCCGTCGAATCGCCGGCCAGCATCTTGACCCGATCAAACGCGAAGATGCCGCCACCAAGGAATGCGTCTCCCGCCTGGTTGAACTGATTGACGGTCAAATAGTAGCCGTCTGGCCAGACGCCATAGTGCGGGTAATCGAAGAAATCCGTGTTTGGCATGACAAAGTCATAGGCATACCAGGCGCCGAGCGGATCGGGCGTCTGCGAAATCGCAATGCATTGATGGCCTGGAACATCGTTGATTTCGAACTGGCTGATCATCCAGCGATCGGCCAGCGAATCATAGAGCACGACCGGATCGCCATCATCGCTGCTGCGACAGGCATTGCCGTTCGGCAAGCCATTGAAAAATGTGTTGCTCTGCAAATTGGAACCGAGCAACCGGGTGCCGGTCTTGTCATAAATGCTGACGCGGACATTGACCGACTGCACGTAGTGGTTCGGACCCACATCGCCATTGGTATCGGGTGGGCTGCAGTTGCAGGCTTCCGCGCCCGTTTGGCCAAGGAAGGTGACCGCAGTTGGCATCGCCATCGGTGCGCTGGTGGACCCACTGAGGTTGAGCAGCGGATCGGAAAACAAGCCGTTGCCACTGTCGGCGCCAAGTCCGGGAATTGGAAACTTGACGCGCTCGTTTTCGTTCTTGTCTTCTTCGTCTTTGAGACTGCGCTGGGTGATCGCGGAGGGCATCTGACTGCGAATCGAAGGCGTGATGCCGAAAGCGACTGCGCGACCTGAGACGATCGCTGGCTTCGGCGCTGTCGTTTTTTGCGGCGCGCCGGCAGCGCGTGCATTTCCATCACTGTCGGGCTGCGCTGCCAGCACGCCGCTGGAAAATACGACGCCCGCTGACAGAAAGGCGATAGCAAGGCTATGTGTGAGCCTTCGGCCGAGGCGTGATTGCCGAGTTGAAACTTGATGTGACATTGGATTGACCCCTGCGGAAATTCGAAAAGGGAAAGCTGTAACGACCCCCAAGATCCGGCCTCACCCCATGAGGCCTAGTCCTACGGACGGATGGTATTCCGTCCATAGGTCGTAGTCGATAATTTCTTGTTCGAATTCCTTTGACATCGGCTGGCCCCGCTGAAACGTGACTGCGGCAGCTTGTAGCGCCATCAAACCGGACTTTGTCGACTACAATCGTCCGGTTTGCTGCCGACCGAGATTCGCAGCGAGCGCAACCAATCGCCAGACGACTTCTGTTGATGAGTTCAGACCACCCGCAAACGGACATTCCTTTGCTGCAAGCGCAGGGGCTTGCCTATGCGCGCAACGATGAGGCTGTGTTTGGCCCGCTCGATTTCGTGCTGCAGCGAGGGGAGGTCGTGCTGATTGAAGGCGACAACGGTTCGGGCAAGACGACCCTGCTCAAGGTCCTCTCAGGGTTGCTCGAACCGGTCAGTGGCTCGATCGAGCTCGATGGCGAAGCGCTGACGCTCGCCCGAATCTCGCACCAAGTCGCCCTGCTCAGCCATCTTCCGGGGCTCAAGACGGATCTGACACCGTTGGAGAATCTGCGTTTCACGATCGGCGTTTTTGGAATGCGCCCCGGCATCACGCCTGCATTGGCACTGGCGAGTGTCGGGCTGGAGGGCTATGAAAGCGTGCCCGTACGGCAACTCTCGGCTGGCCAGAAAAAGCGGGTTGCTCTCGCAAAACTGCTTCTGGTGCCTGCCGCGCTATGGCTGCTCGATGAGCCCTATGCCAACCTGGACAAGGAAGGTATCGATCTGGTCAATCGCCTGCTCGATGCGCATGCGCGGCGCGGTGGCGCGGCCTTGGTCACCTCGCATGGCGCCTATGCATTCACGACCGGAACACCCCGCCGCTTGCCACTGAGACAATCGGCATGAGATATGGCACGACTCCCTCGGCGTGCGCTGCGCTGATTCGTCGCGACCTTCTGCTGACGTGGCGACGTCGCGGCGACGCGCTGAATCCAGCGCTGTTTTCGCTGATCGTCGTTGTCATGTTTCCGCTCGCGCTGGGCCCTGAACCGAACCAGCTCGCGCGCATCGCGGCAGGCATCGTCTTCGTCGCAATCCTGCTAGCTGGATTGCTCGCCCTCGACACGCTGTTTCGCTCCGATCATGACGACGGTACGCTGGAACAACTGGTGCTGTCGCCGCATCCATTGTCGCTGTTGCTCGCAAGCAGAATCGCCGTGCATTGGCTGACCACGGCTGTGCCCTTGATCGTGATCGCGCCTTTGCTCGGCGAGATGCTGCATCTGCCGAGAACGGTACTGCCTGTCTTGCTCGCCGCATTGGCTCTGGCAACACCGTTGCTGAGCCTTCTCGGCGCGGTCTGTGTCGCCCTCACGGTCGGCATGCGACGCTCTGGTATGCTCTTGGCCTTGCTGGTTTTGCCTTTGTATGTGCCGGTGCTCATCTTCGCCGCCGGTGCCTGCAATGCGGCGCAGGCGGGCCTGCCATTTCTCGCTCCATTGCTTTGGCTCGGTGCCGCTTTGGCCCTGGCTTTGGTGCTTGCGCCATTGGCCTGCGCTGCGGCGTTGCGGATCTCGATAACCTGACCCGGAATATTCATGAATCGCGCGCCCTTGCTTGCCCCTTGAATCGACTCGGCATTCCGCTCATTCGACGATGAAACCCGCTATCCTCCCAATCGCGAGCCTCCGATTGGATCCAATGTCCTGCGCAATCATCGCGCGCATTCACGAATAATCCGGGCCATGAATACCCTGACTCTCTGGTTCCACAAATTCGGATCACCTCCCACTTTCTACCGCCTCACGGGCATGTTGAATCCGTGGTTGTTCGCGGCAGCAATGCTGATCGGCGCGGTCGGGATTTACGGTGGTCTGGTACTGGCTCCGGCCGACTATCAGCAAAGCGATGCCTACCGCATCATCTTCATCCATGTGCCGTGCGCGTGGATGGGTTTGTTCGCGTATTTTTTTATGGCCGTCAATGCCTTCATCGCACTGATCTGGCGCATCAAGATTTCTGAAATTCTGGCCATGGCCAGCGCGCCGGTCGGAGCCGTGTTCACCGCGATCACCTTGGCAACCGGATCGATCTGGGGCAAGCCGATGTGGGGGACCTGGTGGACCTGGGATGCGCGCCTGACTTCGGAGCTTGTGCTGCTTTTCCTCTATCTCGGCGTAATCGGCTTGTACAACGCGATTGAGGATCGGCGCCAAGCGGCGCGGGCGGCGGCCTTTCTTGCCTTGATCGGCATCGTCAATGTGCCGATCGTGCATTTCTCGGTCAACTGGTGGAACACCTTGCATCAAGGTTCTACCGTGCGTTTGCTCGGGCCGTCACGCATCGATTCAAGCATGCTCTGGCCTCTGCTGTTGCTGGCCCTGGCCACACACATCTGGTTCTTCGCGAGTGTCTTCGCGCGATCCCGCGTGAGTCTGCTTGAACTGGAAGCCGGCAAGGAGTGGGCGCGTGCCGAAGCACTGCGCGCAGGAGGATCACATGAATGACTTTCTCGCCATGGGCGGCTACGGCACCTATGTCTGGTCGTCATACGCGATCTTTCTGACCTTGCTGTTGGTCGACTATCTTGCACCGCGACTGCGCAATAGACGCGTTGTTGCCGATTTGCGCGGACGTCTCAAACGTCAGCAGAAACGTCAGGAAAAATCCGCATGACCCCGACCCGAAAACGCCGATTCATCCTTGTTGGCCTGATCCTGCTGGCCGTTGCCGTTGCGACGACGCTAAGCGTGTTCGCCCTGCAGGAAAACATGACCTATCTGTACACGCCTAGCGAGATCATTGCCGGAAAATCACCGGCCGATGCGCGTTTTCGCATTGGCGGCATGGTCAAGGAACATTCGATCGAGCGTGGCCAATCGTTGACTGTCGGTTTCACCGTGACCGATGGGGATGGCGACATGCGCGTCGAATACGAAGGCATCCTGCCTGACCTTTTCCGCGAAAAGCAGTCGGTGATCGCCACCGGTTCCATGCAAGGCGGCAAGTTCATTGCCACCGAAGTGCTGGCCAAACACGATGAAACCTACGTGCCGCGCGATGTTGCAGCAGCCATGGAAAATGCCCATCGCAAGCATGATGTCCCCGTTTCCGCCGATAAACCAACACCGTAGCCATGCTTGGGCACCCAGCCCGGCATGATTGATTGCTCCCACCTCTGAACCCAGGCCCAGCCATGCTCCCGGAACTCGGTCAATTCGCCCTCATCCTCGCGCTGATGCTGAGCGCCGTTCAATGTGTCTTGCCGATCATCGGCGCACATACCGGCAACCGCGCTCTGATAGGCGTGGCACGGCCGGCAGCGGCCGGGCAGTTTGTGTTTGTCGTCTTCGCATTTGGCGTGCTGACCTGGGCTTTTCTCAACCAGGATTTCTCGGTCGCCTATGTCGCGCAAAATTCGAATCTGCTGCTGCCGTGGTACTACCGATTCTCGGCTGTCTGGGGCGCGCACGAAGGTTCCCTGCTGCTGTGGATCCTGATCCTCAATATCTGGACGATCGCGGTTGCCACCTTGAGCCGGAAACTGCCTGACGATTTCATGGCGCGCGTGCTCGGGGTACTCGGCTTCGTGAGTCTTGGATTCCTGCTATTTACCGTGCTGACCTCGAATCCATTCGCGCGCCACTTGCCGGCTCTGGCCGATGGCAACGATCTGAATCCGGTGCTGCAGGATTTCGGCCTGATCGTGCATCCGCCGATGCTCTATATGGGTTATGTCGGATTTTCTGTCGCCTTCGCATTTGCCATTGCGGCGCTGCTCGGCGGCAAGCTCGATCAACAATGGGTGCGCTGGTCGCGACCGTGGACCAATGCCGCCTGGGGCGTGCTTACGCTCGGAATTGCACTCGGCAGCTGGTGGGCTTACTACGAACTGGGCTGGGGCGGCTGGTGGTTCTGGGATCCGGTGGAGAACGCGTCGTTCATGCCGTGGCTCGTCGGCACCGCACTGTTGCATTCGCTGGCCGTGACGGAAAAGCGAGGCACGTTCAAGAGCTGGACCGTACTGCTCGCGATCATCGCGTTCTCACTGTCGCTGGTCGGCACGTTCCTCGTGCGCTCAGGCGTGCTCACGTCGGTGCACGCGTTCGCGACCGATCCGACGCGCGGCGTGTTCATCCTCGCGTTCCTCGTCATCGTGATCGGCGGTTCGCTCACGCTCTACGCATTCCGCGCGGGCGCCGTTGGCGGTGGTGCTGCGTTCGCCCCAGTGTCGCGCGAATCATTTCTGCTGGCCAACAACGTGATCCTGATCGTGGCCACGGCCAGCGTTTTGCTCGGCACGCTGTATCCGCTGTTCCTCGATGCGCTCAACATGGGCAAGATCTCCGTCGGCCCGCCTTATTTCGATGCCGTCTTCTTCCCGCTGATGGCGCCACTCGCCTTCCTGATGGGCATCGGCCCCATCGCCAACTGGCGCGAAGCCTCCCTGCCCGACCTGTGGACGCGGCTGCGCTGGGCGCTGGCAGTCGCCGTAGTCACCGCGTTGCTATTGCCGCTGGTAATGGGCAGCTGGTCACCGTTGGTCTCTGTGGGCCTCTTTCTCGCGCTGTGGATCGTGCTGACCACGGTGCAGATGGTCGCGCGCCGGTTGGCGCAGGCGCCGCAGACAGGATTGATGGCCAAGCTGCGGGCCAACTCCGCCTCGTGGTACGGCATGCTGGTCGCGCACTTGGGCATCGCCGTGTTCATCGTCGGCGTCACCTTGGTGAAGGGGTACCAGATCGAGGAAAACATCACGATGGACCACGGCCAGCAGGTCAGCGTGGGCGGCTACGAATTCACGTTCCGCGGCGTCACGCCGCTCACCGGCCCCAACTACGAGGGCCTCGCCGGCGTCGTCGAAATGCGCCGCAACGGCGTGCTGCTCGAAACCCTGCGGCCGGAGAAGCGCATCTACAACGCCAGCGGCAGCACGATGACGGAAGCCGCCATCGACGCCGGCATCTTCGGCGATCGCTATGTGTCGCTGGGTGAACCCGTCACCGACAAGGGTGTAGCCGGCGCGTGGGGCGTGCGCATCTACGTGAAGCCCTTCGTCGACTGGATCTGGGGCGGGTGCTTCCTGATGGCGCTGGGCGGCTTCCTGGCGATGTCCGATCGCCGCTATCGTCTGGCCGTGCAGCGCAAGTGGGCGGGTGCTGTCTCCGGCGCGCGGGCGGCATGAACACGAGGCGTGCACATTTGATGATGCCGCCGGAGCGCCGATGAGATCGTTGCGCCTCCTCGTTCCACTCGCGCTCTTTGTCGTCATCGCGGTGTTCCTGTACCTCGGGCTCGCGCGCGACCCGAGCAAAATTCCGTCGCCGCTGGTCGGCAAGCCTGCGCCGGCGTTCACGCTGGCGCAATTGAAGGCCCCAGACCAGAAGCTCAGCACCGCGGACATGAAGGGCCAGGTGTGGCTGCTCAATGTCTGGGCATCGTGGTGCGTGTCGTGCCGCGTCGAGCATCCGCTGCTGGTGCAGCTGGCGCAGGCCAACGTCGTGCCGGTGATCGGCCTCAACTACAAGGACAAGGTGCCGGAAGGCATCGCGTGGCTGGCGCAGTACGGCGACCCGTACAAGATTTCAGTCGTGGACGCCGACGGCCGCGTGGGCATCGACTGGGGCGTCTACGGTGTGCCGGAGACCTTCGTCGTCGACAAGGCCGGCGTCATCCGTCACAAGCACATCGGGCCGGTGACGCCCGAGGCGTTGCAGAACACCATCCTGCCGCTGGTGCGCGAGTTACAGAAGGCATGATGCGCGCGACGGCTTTGCTGCTGGTGGTGATGTTCAGCGTTGGCGCCATCGCCGCCACGTCCGATGCCGCGCTCGACGCGCGGTTGAAAAAGCTGGACGAGGAGTTGCGCTGCCTCGTCTGCCAGAACCAGTCGCTGGCCGACTCCAACGCGCCACTGGCACAGGATCTGCGCCGCGAAGTGCGGAGCCTTGCCGATGCCGGCAAAAGCGATGTGCAGATCAAGGAATTCCTGGTCGCGCGCTACGGTGATTTCGTGTTGTACAAGCCGCCGGTGAAGGGTTCCACATGGTTGTTGTGGTTCGGGCCGTTCCTGTTGCTGGCCGGCGGCGCGGTTGTCTGGTGGTCGGTGTCGCGGCGGCGCGCGCGGCCACCGCGGGAGACACCAGGGGCGGTGGATGGCACGGCCGTCAACGCCGGCGTGGAACGCGCGCGCGAACTGCTGAACGACCCGCGCGCGTAACCCGCGAACGCACGACTACAGCGTGCCGCCGCAATTCCAGCACAGGTCGAAGTTGGCGGGCGACTCTTCCTTGCACGCCCCGCACCACAGGCTGCCTTTGCGTTGCGCCGCCATTTCGATGTCCTTGAGCACGATGGCCGCGCGCTCGCGGTCGCACTCGCGCTCGATCCAGACCTGCGGTTGCGCGGTATCAGCGGGCACGTCGCCGACGATGCTCGATGCATACTGGTTGAAGATATGCGCGCGGATACCGGCCTGGTTGAGGCGGTCGGCCACCAGCCACGCATCGTAGCGATGGTGCGCGATGTAGATCCGGATCATCGCGGCGGCCGCCACGCCTGCAACGGCTGGACCAGTTGCTTCAGCACGTCGATCAACGGTTGCGCACGCGCGGCGTCGAAGCGGTATGGCGGTGCCTCGTCCATGTAGCAATCCTCCGCCATCTCGAGCTGCAACAGGTGCACGCCTTGCGCCGGCCGGCCGTACTGCCGCGTGACGTACCCCCCCTTGAACCGTCCGTTCACCACATGCGTGAAACGGTTGGCTGCGGCAAGCACGCTGGTCGCGGCTGCCTGCAGGTCCGCCGCGCAACTTGTACCGTCGGCCGTGCCGAGATTGAAATCCGGCAGGCGACCCGGGAAAAAGCGCGGCACCTCGGCGCGAATCGAATGGCCATCGAGCACCACCGCATGGCCATGTCGCGCGCGGACGCGCTCGATCTCCGCCGCCAGCTTCGCATGATAGGGCGCGAAGTAGGTTGCGGCACGTGCACTCACCTCCCCTTGCGCAGGTGCCGCGCCTTCAACGTAGATCGCCTCGTTACCGAAAGTGCGTGTCGGGCACAGCTCCGTGTTGTCGGCACCGGCATACAACGCCACGCCCTCCGGATTACGATTGAGGTCGACTACGTAACGTGAATGCGTGGCGGCCATCAGCGTGATGCCGGCCTCACGCGCGAACGCGTACAGTTTCTCGACATGCCAATCAGTATCGGGCACGGCCAGTGCTGCATCGGTCAATCGTGCGCGTATGTCGTCCGGCAATGCGGTGCCCGCGTGCGGCACGTCGATGATCAGCGGGCTGTCGCCACGATGCAGTTCCCACAGTTCCATCACACCCCCCAGAGCGTCAGCCGGCCGGCGCGGATGATACCCACCCGCGGATTGCCCCCCAGCCGGTAGGAAAGCTCAGCGGGCGCGGCGATGTTCCAGCACACCAAATCCGCGCGCGCGCCGACCGCGATGGTCCCGCGGTCATCCAATCCCAGTGCGCGCGCCGCATGGCGCGTGGCACCCGCCAGCGCTTCCTCGGGCGTCAACCTGAACAGCGTGCACGCCATATTCAGCATCAACAGCAGTGATGTCGATGGCGAGGTGCCCGGATTGCAGTCGGTGGATACCGCCATCGGCACACGCTGCGCCCGCATGGCGTCGATCGGCGGCAGCTTCGTTTCACGCAACGTGTAGAACGCGCCGGGCAACAGCACCGCCACGGTTCCGGCCGCCCCCATCGCGCGCACTCCCGCCTCGCTCGTGTACTCGAGATGATCCGCCGAAAGCGCATTGGCTGCGGCGGCCTGGGCCCCGCCGTTCATATCGGAGAGCTGGTCGGCGTGCAGCTTCACGCGCAATCCGTGTGCGCGAGCGGCATCGAACACTCGCTGCGTCTGCGCTTGCGTGAAGCCGATGGTCTCGCAATAAGCGTCGACCGCGTCGGCCAGGCCCTCCGCGGCCGCAGCGGGAATCATCTGCATGCACACGGTATCGATGTATGCATCGGGCCGGCCCGCAAACTCCGGCGGCAGCGCATGCGCGGCCAGCAGCGTCGTGCGTACGTCAACGCCAACGTCGCGCGCGATGCGCCGCGCCACGCGCAACTGCGCCAACTCCGCTTCGAGTTCAAGGCCATAGCCTGACTTGATCTCGACCGTCGTGACGCCTTCGTCGGCCAGTGCCTGCAGGCGCGGCCGGCTTTGCGCGGCCAGCTCGTCGTCCGACGCGGCACGCGTGGCACGCACGGTGGCTGCAATGCCGCCACCTTCCTGGGCGATCTCTGCATAGGTGACACCCAGCCGGCGGCGCTCGTATTCCTCGACGCGATTGCCCGCATAGACGAGATGCGTGTGGCAATCGACAAGGCCCGGCGTGACCCAGGCCCCGCCAGCCTCGAGGGTTTCCTCGGCCACCATCCCCGACGGCATCTCGGCGCGGGGCCCGACGAATACGATGGCGCCGTCGCGCATCGCGACGGCCGCATCGCGCACCGCACCGTAGGCGACGCCGTCCGCGCGCATCGTGGCCGCGTGCACGTCAACCAGCAACAGGTCGCAGCGCAGGTCCTTCATGCGGAGCTCCGGAGCCGCGCCATGGCAGCGCGATAGCGTGCGAACACCGCGTCTTCAGCGCGATGCCGGCCGGCGGTGACGACC
Source organism: Burkholderiales bacterium (assembly GCA_038321425.1). Taxonomy (GTDB): domain Bacteria; phylum Pseudomonadota; class Gammaproteobacteria; order Burkholderiales; family Casimicrobiaceae; genus VBCG01. The sequence continues at coordinate 11,002 of JBBQEY010000086.1, forward strand.
CGCTCCCCACCGACCAGCACATCGCGCACGATTGACGCCGCCGTGCCAAAAATCGCGGCGTCGAGGAGATCCTCGCAACGCTGTTCCGCCAGGGCCGGCTGATCAGTATCGAGCACCACCAGGTCGGCACGCATGCCAGGCGCAATGGCCCCGGTACGACGCGCCACTGCCTGGGCGCCGCCTGCCGCGGCACGCGACCACAATGCGGTGCCGATCGTTGTGTCGTCCGCATGCGCCAGCACGTTTCGGCGGCGTGCGCGCAATCGTTGCGACCATTCGAACTGGCGCAGCTCCGCGAACGGAGAAATCATGGTGTTGGAATCGCTGCCCACGCCGAAACGGCCGCCGGCATGCACGAATGCGCTGCCCGGAAACACGCCATCGCCGAGATCGGCTTCGGTTGTCAGGGCGAGGCCCGCCACCGCACCGGACGCTGCGAGACCCGCCGTTTCACGTTCGGTCATGTGCGTGGCATGCACGATGCACCACCGCGCATCGACATGCGCCTTCGCCAGCAGCCACTCCACCGGCCGCATGCCGCTCCACGCGAAGCAATCGTCCACTTCCCGCGTCTGCTCGGCGGCGTGGATGTGCACGGGCGCGCCCGGCCCCGCCATCGCCACCACCTCGTCCAGTTCCGCGGGCATGACGGCGCGCAGGCTGTGCGGCGCCACGCCCAGCACGTAACCATGCTCCGCGCTGGCGGCACGCAGCCGGTCGACGAGCTGCGAGAACGTGTAGACCGTATGCACGAAGCGTCGCTGGCCCGCCGTGGCGGCGGTACCGCCGAAGCCCGCGTGCGCGTAGAACACCGGCAGCAGCGTCAGCGCGATGCCCGCGGTGCGCGCAGCCGCAACCAGGCGCCATGCAAGCTCGGCGGCATCGGCATACGGACGCCCCGCAGGGTCGTGATGGACATAGTGGAATTCGGCGACGGCGCCATAGCCTGACTTGACCATCTCGACATAGGCCTGCGCGGCGATGGCCTCGAATGCTTCGCCGTCGACGCGATCAAGGAACGCGTACATCGCCTGCCGCCAGGTCCAGAAACTGTCGTCGCGGCCCGGCGCGGATTGTCCCGT
>JBBQEY010000087.1:0-11944 GCA_038321425.1 Burkholderiales bacterium
CTGTTTTGATGCCGCAAAGTGAGTCAGCATTGACGGCGACGGTTCGTGAACCTTTTTCCGCCTCGCGAAAATTAGATTTCCCACTTCGGCACTTCTGTTCGATTGCATGCCTCCCTAGAGTTAGTGCAACTCTGACGCTTAGGAAGAATGCGCAATCAAAAATGATCAAACATATCGTGATGTGGAATATCCGTGGTGACACGCCAGATCAGAAGAGCCAAGGTGCGCAATTTCTCAAGAGCTGCTTCGGGGGCTTGATCGGAAAAATTCCCGGCCTGCTGCTTCTGGAAGTTGGAACAGATACGAGTGGCGTCGAACACGCTTGCGATGTCGTCTTGTACACCGAATTCGAGTCGCAGCAGGCGCTCGACGTCTGTGCGCGCCATCCGGCGCATGAACGGGTCAAAAAAGACCTGGCCGTCCTCAGGACGGCGCGATATCAAGTGGACTACGCGCCTTCGGCCGACTTCGCCAGCGAATCAGAGAATAAAAGGGCTGCAGCATGATTTCAGGACACCACGATTTTGTCTTCTCCACCCAGCCGTCGCGGGTCGTTTTCGCGCGCGGCAGTCTGCGACAGTTGCCACAGGAGGTTGAGGCACTCGGCGTGCGACGGGCACTGGTGCTTTGCACTCGCCAGCAGCGCGCGCAGGCCGAGGCCGCGGCCGCCCTGCTCGGCGAGCTCAGTGCCGGCGTCTTTGACGGCGCAGTGATGCATGTGCCGATAGAAACGGCACGGCTTGCCCGTGAACATGCGCACCGGGTCGGCGCCGAATGTGCAATCGCAATCGGCGGTGGTTCGACGATCGGCTTGGGCAAGGCGATCGCACTCGAATCGTCGTTGCCGATCATTGCCGTACCGACGACCTACGCCGGCTCGGAGATGACACCGATCTACGGCATCACCGAGAGTGGCCAGAAGAAGACCGGACGTGACCTTCGCGTCCTGCCACGCACGGTGCTGTACGACCCCGATCTGTCGGTCGGCCTGCCCCTGCAGATGTCGGTCGTCAGTGGCATCAATGCAATCGCCCATGCCGCTGAAGGTTTGTATGCGCGCGATGGCAATCCGGTGATGTCGCTGATGGCCGAGGAAGGAATACGTGCAGTCGCGGCCGGGTTGCGTGGTATCAAACTCGACCCGGCGGACATCGCGGCGCGCAGCGACTGCCTGTACGGCGCGTGGCTTTGCGGCACGGTGCTCGGCCATGTCGGCATGGCGTTGCATCACAAGCTGTGTCATACGCTGGGTGGCAGTTTCAATCTGCCCCATGCCGAGACGCACACCGTGATCCTGCCGCACGCGCTGGCCTACAACGCGGCTGCCGCGCCAGCAGAGATGGAGCGCATCGCTCGTGCAATCGGAAACGACGATGGCGACGCGGCCGGCGGACTGTTCGACCTGGCCGCGGAGCTCGGCGCGCCACTGGCACTGCGTGACATCGGCATGCCGCATGACGGACTCGCTCGCGCGCTCGAGATCGCACTGTCCAACCCGTATTGGAACCCGAGACCGATCGAGCCCGAACCACTGCGGCAGTTGCTGGATGCTGCCTGGGAAGGGCTGCGTCCGGGCCACTGAACGCTCCTGAACGCCGCCATCCGACGCCCCGACGAGGGCGCCCAACTTACTGGAAACGACCCATCATGAAACCCTGCATCATCTCCGTGGCCATCACCGGCTCACTGCCGCGCAAGAAGGACAACCCGGCCGTACCGGTCACCGTTGCCGAGCAGATCGAATCCACCCACGAGGCCTACGAGGCCGGCGCGACGCTGGTTCACCTGCATGTCCGCAACGACGACGAATCACCGACCTCAGCGCCAGAGCGTTTTGCCGCCGTGCTGGATGGCATCCGGAAACACTGCCCGGGCATGATCACGCAGGTTTCGACCGGTGGCCGCTCGGGTGCCGGCAAGGAGCGCGGCGGCATGTTGTCGCTTCGCCCGGATATGGCGTCGCTGGCCAGTGGCTCGGTCAATTTCCCGACCCGGGTCTACGACAACTCTCCGGAGCTGATCGACTGGCTGGCGTCGGAGATGCTCGAGTACGGCATCAAGCCCGAGATCGAAGCGTTCGACCTCTCGATGATCTTCCAGGCAGCAAAGTTGGCACAAGCCGGCAGGATACGCGGCACTCTGCACGTTCAATTCGTGATGGGTATCAAGAATGCGATGCCGGTTGATCGCGAGGTGTTCGAGTTCTATATCCGCACGCTGCAGCGCCTGGCGCCGGGCGCGACCTGGACCGGCGCCGGGATCGGTCGCGAGCAACTGACCTTGGCACGCTGGTCGCTGGAATTGGGCGGGCACTGCCGCACCGGGCTCGAGGACAACGTTCGCCTGGACCGGAATACGCTCGCGCCGTCGAATGCCGCATTGGTCAGGCAGATCGTCGCTCTCTGCGACGACTACGATCGACGCCCGGCCACCGTCGTCGAAGCCCGCTCGCTGCTCGGCCTGAGTGCCTGAGTGCCTGAGTGCCTGAGTCGGACGACTTCGCGTTCCGGCCCGACATTCGGCGGGCTTTCCTCCTAACTAAGGCGCCGCTGAATAAGTCCCCGCGAGGGACTTGTTCAGCGTTGCCCTCAATGAAAAACACCGCGGGCCGAGGCGCGCGGTGTTCTTGTTTGACGACCCTTAGCGCGAGAGGCGAGCCCCGCGCCAGGTTTATCGTCTTATTGACTGGACATTCGCTTGACGCCAGCGATCCACTTCTGAAACGCCAGCATCTGGTCGCCGACGAATTTGCGAGTCGTGTCGTCGGTGCACTTGCCGTCAGCGCCGAACTTGCCGACCGCTCCGCCGATGAACACTTCGGGCTTGGCGAGCACGTGCGCGTTCATGAACAGCATCACTCGGCGCAGGTCGTACTGCACCCGCGCGCCACCTAGCGGGCCCGGCGAGGCGGTCAGGATCGCCACTGGCTTGAAGGCAAACGGCTGGTCATCGCCGCGGCTGATCCAGTCGAGCGCATTCTTCAGCACGCCCGGAATGGAGAAGTTGTATTCCGGGGTCACGATCAGGACACCGTCAGCCTTGCGGATGCGTTCGCGCAGCGCCGCCACCGGCGACGGGAAACCCTTCGCCAGCAGGTCCCCGTCGAAGAACGGGACGTCGCGGATCTCGGCCGTGTCCAGGTTCATGCCGTCGGGCATCAGTTCGCCGGCCAGGTTCAGGGCCATTCGGTTGAGCGAGCCGGCGCGCAAGCTTCCGCACACGCCGACGATGTCGAGGTTGTTCATGGGTGTCCTTTCGGTGGTTGAAAATTGAAGCGAGGGGTCGCCGTCTATCAGGCCGCGGAGCGCTTGCTCGGCGAGTGCTGTGAGCCCAGGCCGACAGACGCAGCCAGTCGCTGCCCCGATTCGCGCAGCGGCACCAGCCAGGATTCAGGCGCCAGCGCCTGTCCGTCGTCGTCGACCAGGCGGCCGTCGAGCTTGCGCCAGCGGCCACCGACCATTACCGAATGGATGTTGGCCAGGCTGGTTTGCATCAGCACCGAGTTGATCGGGTTGTGCACCGGCTGCATGTTCGGCTGCCGCGCGTCGATCATCACCAGGTCGGCCTGCTTGCCCGGAGAAAGCGTGCCGAGTCGGTCAAGCTGGCCCAGCATGCGGGCGCCTTCGACCGTGACCCAGCGCAGCGCCTGCAGCGTCGTGATCGTGCTGGTCGGCGGGATCACCGGCTCGTCTGGCCCGGCGGCCCGCCGGAACGCTGCATTGTCCAGCGCACGCTGGTGCACCATCGCGATTCGCGCCGCAGTGAACATCTCGCCGGAGAGCCCGGATTCGAGGTCGGTGCCTATCGACGGCGAGACCCCGCGGTCACGCAAGCGGCCGATGATCGGGTGGCCATGGCCCTGTGTCATTTCGTTTTCCGGTGTCAGCGAGAAACTCACGCCGAGGTCGACGAAGCGATCGAGCTGGGCGTCGCTCAGGTCGTTGCCGTGAACGATATTGATGTGCGAACCGAGCAGTCCCTTGCGTTCCAGCACGTCCCAGCCGTCGGGCGCACGCGCCGGCCCACCACCCTGATGCATCGAGGCGATCAGGCCCAGTTCCCGCACCAGCTCGAAGTCGGCAATGGCGACGTCCAGCGTCGAGTAGTGCGGTCCAAGCACGGCCATGCCGAGGTTCAGCAGACCACCTTGGCGGAACCGAGGCTGTCCTCGCAGTCGCTCGATCTCGCCGCGCGGATGCGGGACTTCCCAGAACGGACGCTGGCCGGGCTTGGGATCTGGCTTCGGGCTGCCGTGAAAGAAAGCCGCCCGGATGCCACTGCGCTCGAGCGCGTCGACTGCCGCGTCGGTGTGTTCGGGTGTCGGGTTGTTGTGACACCAGTCGACCAACGTGGTGGTACCGACGTTGAGCTGGTTGAGTGCACCGGCGTAGGTGGCGACACCAATGTCCTGCGGTGTGAACTGCGTCGCCAGACCGGCGTGCATCCAGCGGAAATATTCGAGCAGAGTCCAGTTGCTCGCCATGCCACGCAATGCCGTCTGCCAAGTATGCATGTGGGCGTTGATGAATCCGGGACAGACGATGAAGCCGCGGCCGTCGACGATCTGGTCGGCGCGCACCGGCTCGCCGGCCGTGGCGCCGGCTTGCAGCGAGACGATTCGGTCGCCTTCCACCAGCAGTTGCGCGTCCTCGACGACGCCGATCTCGTCGTCCATCGAGACGACGGTGGCGCCGGTGATCAGGCAGCGGTTGGTAGCGTGGTTCATGTGTCGGACGGCCGCGGCGGTAGCGCGGGTGTGGTGTCGATGGGCTTGTTGAGGCACATGCCTGTCTGCCGCATGTGAGTGTGGAAGAGACTCTAGGGAATGATGCGGCGTGGATCCAGCTGCATTGTCGGAAACCAGATTTCCGGACAACGGGCGGATCCGCGCGCGCCCGCTGTCAGCGTGTAGCGATCAGAAGGCCGGCCGAACGCGCCTCGGCGCGTATCACCGCGGCGTAGTCGAGATCGGCGTCGCCCTGCGCAGTGGCGGCGCGCAGCATCTGGTCGACGTGCGCCGTCAGCGCCATTGGCACGTTGAGCTGGGCACCCGCCTCAAGGATCAGGCCGACGTCCTTGCGCATCTGCTCGACGGTGAAGGTCGGCGTGTAATCGCGCTCGCGCAACTGGACCGCCTTGGCGCGCACGATCGGGGCGCCGACTGCGCTGGCGCAGATCACGTCCCACATCTGTTGCCAGTCGAGACCGCCCTTTTCGCCCAGGGTCAGCGCTTCGGCCAGCATGCCCGACGTCGAGGCGATCATCAGGTTGATGACAAGCTTCATCAGGCGCGCCTGTTCACCGTCCCCGAGGTAGAACTGCGAGGGTCCGAACAGCCGCAGCAGGGGCTCTACACGGTCGTAGGCCGGCCTGGGGCCGGAGCCGAGCACGGTCAACTGCGCCTGCTCGGCCATCTTGTTGTTGCCCGATACCGTGGCGCGCACGTGCGCAATGCCGCGCGCGGCACAGACTTCGGCCACGGCTGCACTGGCCCGCAGCGAAACCGTGCTGGTATCGATGAAGATCGCCTCCGCGCCAGCGTGCTTCACCACGTCTGCAACCACTGCAAGCAAGGCTTGATCGTGCGGCAATGACGACAGGATGACTTCGACCCCATCGACTGCGGCCTCCAGTGTCGGCGCAACCTCGAGGGCTGCGGCACGCGCTGCTGCCTGTGCCGCCGGGCTGTTGTCGTGTACGGCGACCACATGGCCTGCGGCGGCCAGGTGACGCGCCATCTGCAGGCCCATCTTGCCTGCGCCAATCATTGCAATTCGCATGACGATTCCTTCCATTTCTGCGGCATCAGGCCGAACGCACTTGGGCCCTGGAGGCCTGACCAGACTTCGACGCCGGCTTGGGGTTGAGGACGAAGTCAAAATCGAGCGTGTAGAAAGCTACGTCGCTTTGCTGCCCATCGGGGGTGGTCCCTGGAGGGTGTTCGATCCAATCGGCGATCAGCGACGAGCGCACGCCGAATACGGCGTCGGAATCCAGGTATTGGTCGCCGTTGCGGAAGACATGCGTGATCAGCCGCTCGAATCCAGGCGCGGTGATCATGAAGTGCAGGTGTGCTGGACGCCAAGGGTGCCGACCGAGGGCTTCGAGCATTTGTCCGACCGGGCCGTCGTGCGGGATGGGATAGGCCTCGGCACGAATGGTCTTGAAGTGAAAGTGACCATCCAAGTCGGAGTAGAGCGTGCCGCGAGCGCGATGCTCGCAGTCGTCGCCAGCACTTTCGTACTGGACATCGTACTTGCCCTCCGCATCGGCCTGCCAGACCTGAAGCTCTGAATGGCGTACCGGCGTGCCGTCGATGGAAACGACTCGGCCACGAACAAAACAGGGTTCGCCCTTGGCGCCGTTGGAGACATCGGAACCGAGTTCGTAACGCGGCGAGTCCTCCACATGGAATGGGCCGAATACCGTCGATTCGGTGCAGCCTCGCGGTTTGGCGTTGTTCAGCGCAGTCACCAGCATCGACAGGCCCAGCGTATCCGACAGAAGGATGAACTCCTGGCGTTTGTCGTCTGTGATATGGCCCACATCAGTCAGGAACTGGATACCTTGGAACCATTCTTCTTCGGTCAGCTTCACCTCGCGGGCGAAGGCATGAAGGTGTTGCACGAGACAGGTCGTGATCTCCCTCAGGCGAGCATCCTTGGCGCCGAAGTTTGTTGCCAGAACTGCGCGGGTGATGTTGTCTTCGTTCAGATTTCGCACTTATGCCTCCTTGATCGCTATCGTGTGGAGGAACTATAGAAATGTTGCTTGTGCGGACCAAGCCGAGCCGGCGAAAACAACCTTTCCGTCTGGTGGAACATTCGATGCAAAAGTCAGGGTTATCACCGACAAATCATGCAAAATCGCAGCCTGAATCGACATGCGGACGTTGAACAATCGGAACGTGCAATCCTTTGTTGGCAAACGGATCGCGACATTGCAGGCATTCGGAGTGTTCGCGCAACGAGCGGCGCTTTCCTGGGCAAGCACTGTCGACCTGAATATGGGAGGCAACAAGTGGATCGCTTGACGGAAATCGAATTGCTCGTCCAGACGGCTGAACTCGGCAGCATGTCGCGCGCTGCGGAGAGCCTGGGGCTGTCAAATGCCGCAGCCAGCCGCCACCTGGCGTCGCTCGAGGAGCGACTGGGCGGCCGACTGGTACAGCGCAGCACGCGACGCCTGACACTGACCGAGGTCGGTGAAGCCTTCTGCCGCAGCTGCAAGTCGGTGCTGGCCGACATGAAGGATGCCGAGATGGCCGTCAATGCCGCCGCGCTGAACCCTACCGGCACCTTGCGCATCACCGCATCGTTGTCCTTCGCAGTGCATCACATCAGCCCGTTGCTGCGCGCCTATACGACGCGCTATCCGAATGTGAACGTGTACGTCGAATCGGCCAACCGGTACTACGACATCATCGACAACAACATCGATCTGGCGATACGCACCCGTGAATACGAACCCGACTCAAGCGTGACCATCCGTCGCCTCGCGGAGACGCGCCGCGTCCTCGCCGCGTCACCGGGCTACCTCAGTGCACACGGGGCTCCTGCAACGGTCGAGGAACTGGCCCAGCGGTCGATGCTGATCTATACACACAGCAACAATCCGAACGACCTTGTTTTCAGTCGAGGCAGCGAGACGAAGGCGGTAAAGGTCAAGAGCCATTTGGAGTCGAACGACGGACAGATCCTGCGAGTCGCGGCGCTCGACGGAATGGGCATCCTGGTGCAGCCGAGGTACATCATCTACGAAGATCTTGTCGCGGGCCGGCTGGTCTCGGTTCTCGACGAATGGGATCTGCCTCGGCTGACAATCAACATCGCCTTCCAGAGCCGTCGCCACATGCCGGCGAAGGTGAGAACCTTCATAGACTTTCTGGTCGATCAGTTTGAACGCATGGAATATGAACGCAAATGGACAAGCTTCGACGATGCACCGTCGAAGCTTTAGCAAGGGAGTCGAGCTGAAGAACGGCAGCATGTACACCCGCGATTCCTGACCGGCCAACGCAACTCAGATGGCGCCGATGCGGCGCAGTCCTGCCGTCTCGGCTTTCGCGTTGGGTTTCCTCCTGCGGGGTTTCAAACGGTGTAATCCACCTGATGGCGCGCAATGCGCAGTCCCTCGAGCGCTTCACGCACGCGGGTGTGTTCGGGGTGGTGTGCGTAGGCGGTCAGTGCATCGGCGCTATCGAACTCGGAGTAGAGCACTACGTCGCAGGCGTAGTCCACGCGACTTTGGTCCATACCGACCTCCAGCGTGAGCATGCCGGGGATGGTGTCGCGCAGGCCTTCGAACGCAGTCTTGAGCTTTTGGGCGTTGCGCGCCTTCTCGTCCGCTGAGTTGCCGAGCACGTTCCACATCACGATGTGCTTGATCATGCGATCACACTGCAGCAGCGAACCCGGCCTTCTGTGGCCACAAGTTCTGAAAAGCGTGCACCGTCATGCTGGCATAGAGCCCGGCGCGGGTGAATGGCTCGCCCGCCTGCCATTGCGCGGCGGCCTCGCGGCTGTCGAAATCGATAGCCAACAGGCTACCGATCATGGTGGTGCCGTCGCTGGCCAACAGTGGGCCGGCAAAGGCGATACGGCTGGCCACAGCACCCAGATAGGCTTTGTGTTCGGGACGCATGCGTTGGCGCAGTTCGGCCCCGTGCGGTTTGTCGAGAAGGTGAAAGACGAAAATCATGGTTTGGCTCAAGGTCGAATCACATGCGTGCCAGCCATACGGACAGGCCCGGGAAAGAGGCCAGAATAACCAGCGCCAGCACCATCACCAGAACGAATGGGAACGTGCCAGCGAAGATGTCGCGAATAGTGATGGAGGGGTTGTTGAGCGCGCTCTTTACGGTGTAGACCGACACCCCGAAGGGCGGAGTGAGCAGGCCGATTTCAACGGCCACTACGGTGAGCACGCCGAACCAGATCAGGTCCATATTGAAGGCGGTGGCAATTGGGAGCACGATGGGCAACATGATCAGCATGATCGACACCGAATCGATGATGCAGCCCAGCAGAACGACCATGGCGATATAGGCCGCCAGAAAGCCCCATGGTCCCAGGCCCATCTGCGTGATGCTCTCGGTTATGGCGCCGGGCATGCCTGTCATGGCCAGCATGCGGCTGTAGAGCGACGCTGCGGCGATGAGAAACAGTACGGCCACCGACACGTAGCCGGTCTCGGTGAGCACGTTCCAGAGCTTGCGCCAAGTCAGGCGCCGGCGAACGATGGCAATGGCAAAGGCGCCGGCAGCACCTACGGCTCCAGCCTCTGTGGGCGTAAAGAAGCCGCTGTACAAGCCGCCCAGCACCAGAATCACCAGCAGCAGAATAGGCAAGATTTTCACTGACGCGGTGGCCAGCGTTTCGGTCTCGACATCGTCATCGCCCTTCTGTACGCCGCCCTGAAAGATCTTGTGCGGGAAGAAGTACGCGAACGCCAGAATCAGCAGAGCGAACATGAGCGCCAGCATGATACCGGGGATGATGCCAGCGAGGAACATGCGCCCGATCGACTCTTCCGCGATCACGCCGTAGATGATCATCAGCAGCGAGGGCGGGATGAGCATACCCAGCACCGAGGAGCCTGCCACCACACCGACCGAAAAGCGCGGCGTGTAGCCGTGCCGCATCATCTCGGGCACGGCCACCTTGGTGAACACCGAGGCGGATGCGATGGAGATACCAGTAATGGCCGCAAACACCGCGTTGGCGCCCACAGTGGCCAAGCCCAGACCTCCACGCAGTTTGCGCAGTAGCCACTGGAAAACGTCGAACGTGTCTCGCCCCACCCCACTCACGCTGACGAACATGCCCATGAGCACGAACAGCGGCACTACGCCGAAGAGGTAATCGCGGATCGCGTCGTTGGCGGCGGCACCCACAAAGCGCGCGGCGATCTCGGGCGAGCGGATCACCCAGACAGCTGCAAAGGAAGTGACGATGAGCGCCACGCCGATGTGCATGCCCAGCACGATGAAGGCCAGCATTAGGCCTATGGCCATGAAGCCCAGAGTGAGATCGCTCATTTTTCGGCACCGGTGTTGGTCGTGCTACCACTGGCACGCAGGTCGTGCCACACCAGCAGTGCGTACTGAATCGCCGCCAGCGCGGCACCCAGCACCACCACGAAGCGCATCGGCCAAGTTGGAAAGGTGAATACGCCCTCGACGCCCAGAAACTCGCTGTTCACCCACGAACGAACGGCAATGGGCCAGGTGGCATAAGCGATGACGCTGCAGGCAAAGATGCCAAACATAGAGAACAGCGCACGCAGGCGCAGCCCCGCGCGAGGGCGCTTTGACAGGAAGGGGTCAAGGAATAGATCGGCACGGCTCATTCGGCCGTGCCGTAGCGTGCTCGGCAACTGCAAGAATACGATGATGATGATGGACGCCGCCACCATTTCGGACACGCCATCAATGGGCTTGTTGAATGCGTTGCGCATCAACACGTCGGCACACATCAATAGCATCATTGCGGCAATCACCAGCGACCCTAACCCGTTCAACCCGTCCACCAGATACCCGAACGGACTGCTCGGCGCGCTGGGCGCCGGCGCTTCGTCGAGATCCGTATTGGCTTCGTAGCTCATTGGCAAATCCTGAAAGAAGAATCCAGAAGCGGCAAGGCGTCAATACGCCACCCAACGTCATCGCGAAACCGGCTCTGGCGGCCCGCTGGTGACAACCCCTTGCGGGGGTTGCGGCGTATGGCGCGGATAGGGATCACAAGCCACGATCCCAGTCACGCAGCGGCTTCGCTCCGCGCTTGCGCAGCTCTTCCATGTAGGTCTTCACGATCTGGGCGGCTGGGCCGCGCGAGGCGTTGATCTTGGTCCAGTCAGCTGCAATATTGGGCATGGTGCTGGCCCACTTCTCGCGCTCGCCAGGGGCCATAGGCGCCACCTTCACTGGCACGCGCTGGCTGGCGCCCTGCGTCTCGATGGTCTTGAGCGCAGCCTCGTAGCGTTGCATCAGCGTTTTGCCCAGAGTCTTTGAATACTCAAGGCCCACGTCCTTGACGATTTTCTGGACCTCAGGCGGTAGCGCGTTGAAGCTGTCCTTGTTCATGGCCATGCCGCCGTTGTAGAGAGCGCCGATGTCCACTGTGGTCACGTAAGGTGCTACTTCGTAGATCTTGTTGGGCAGGATGCCGGTGGAGATGGAAATGGTGCCCTCGCTCAAACCAGTCTGAATGTCGGTGTAGTAGCTGGTGAGCGAGCCATCCACCGGCACCGCGCCCGAGCCGCGCAACCAGGTTCCCACCGCACCCGGAGCCGAGATCTTTTTGCCGTTCAGGTCGGCGTAGGTGCTGATCGGCGTCTTGGTAAAAAGGTGGTAGGTGTCTACCCCAGAGGCGCCAAGGAACACCAAATTATTACGATCCCACTCGGCTTTCAGCGCGGGTAACTTCTCGTTCATCTCGTTGACCACCTCGAGGATGGTTCGTACGTCGCCAGTGGCAAATGGCGTGACGGTGGCGAACTGTGCCAGTGGCATCTTGGCGGGCTCCAGGTTGGCAAATACCCAGCCGATGTCGGCAATGCCCGAACCCACGCTGGTGAGAGTGGCGTTCATCTTGTACAGCTGGCCGCCATAGGCCTCTTTCCACTCGATCCTGTAGCCTTTGTTAAGCGCTTCCACCCGCTTGTTCACCTCTGGCACGAACAGCGTGCTCATAAGGCCGACCCAAGGCAGCGTTGTCGGGTGGCTGGAAGCGATGGTTAGTTTGAATGTCTGCTGGGCGTGTGCGGTGGTTATGCCGGTGACCATCAGCGCGGTAGCCAGCGCGGTGGCCATAAAGCTGCGTTTCTTCATCATGGTGTGTCTCCTGTTGAGGGGCCTTGTCAGGCCGTTTGGGTTTGCTTGGGGGATGGGGCGGTGGTGGTGACGGTTTCAGGATTGAGTACGAATTCGAAGTCCAGCGTGAAG
>JBBQEY010000088.1:0-11917 GCA_038321425.1 Burkholderiales bacterium
GTCAAGGGCTGTATCCGGCTGACCCGTCAAGGGCTGTATCCGGCTGACCCGTCAAGGGCTGTATCCGGCTGACCCGTTAAGGGCTGTATCCGGCTGACCCGTCAAGGGCTGTAGGCGAGGCTTCAGCCTCGCGGCGAAAAGCGTGGCATTGAACCTGCGAGGCTGAAGCCTCGCCTACAGTTGCACAGACGACGCACAGATAAACCCTCTGGCAAAACGCGCCGGCAACCGCGACTACGGGGTGGTGTGCAGCACCAGCTCGCGCGTCACCGGGTCGTAACGCAACGAAAGCTTCATGGTGACGTCCTTGTGGCCTAGAACGCGCGGCGGTTGCCGCGGCGACTTCAGGCCGCGAGGAACTTGATCGCGACCCCGTTGTTGCAATAGCGCTGGCCGGTGGGCTGCGGGCCGTCCGGGAAAATGTGGCCCTGGTGACCGCCACAGCGGCGGCAGTGGTACTCGGTGCGCGGCGCGAACAGCTTGTAATCGACCTTGGTGCCCACACTGCCCGGGATGGCCGCATAGAAGCTGGGCCAGCCAGTACCGCTGTCGTACTTGGTGTCGGAGTTGAAGAGCGGCAGGTCACACCCGGCGCAGAGGTACGCGCCCTTGCGCTTTTCGTTGTTCAGAGGGCTGGTGAACGCGCGCTCCGTGCCTTCCTCGCGCAGCACGTAGAACTGTTCCTTGGACAGGAGCTTCCGCCACTCGGCTTCCGTCCTGACGACCTTGTCCGGTCCCGCTTGGGCGAACGCCGGCGTGAAGGCCGGAAGGGCGGCCGCGCCGGCCAGCGCAGAAGTACCGTACATCAGGAAATTTCGGCGGTTCATGGCGGTTTCGAGTGGTTTGGCGGCGTTAGGTTCCGTTGTGTCGTACCGGAAGCCCCGGAGGTTACAGCGCGATCCTTTGGCGGAGGCGGTGAGATTCGAACTCACGGAAGGGTTACCCCTTCGCGGGTTTTCAAGACCCGTGCCTTAAACCGCTCGGCCACGCCTCCCTAGGGGCTGCTGCATGTCACCCAAGGGCTTGATTTCACAGCAGACGGTGGCATATTAGCAGTTGAAGATTTTCATGCCTGGACAATCGTGAACAAGATTGAAACCTACAGCCATTCTGCTAGTCTTAGTCATTGACGGCCCACCAGGGCCTACTTGGAGGCACCATGGAACGCAAATTTGAACCAGTGATGTCGGGTGGCCAGAAGCGCCCCGCCACGGGTTTCCCTGACCGCGTCATTGACGTCGGCCCGGACCGTTCGTCCACCAACAGCGCGATCGTCCTGCGCAACACGTATTGGCTGCTTGCGCTGACGATGCTGCCGACCATTGTCGGCGCCTTCGTCGGTATGCAGTTCAATTTTATCGGCCTGTTCCGGGCTGCGCCGATCATGACGCCGCTACTGATGTTCGCCGCGATGCTGGGTTCGCTCTTCGTCGTCACCAAGCTGCGCAACAGCGGCTGGGGCGTCGTCGCGCTCTTCGGCTTCACGTTCGTTGCGGGGCTGATGCTGACGCCGCTGCTGACGGTGGCGGGCGGCTTGCGCAACGGCGGGCAGCTGGTGGGCCTGGCGGGCGGCATGACGGCCGCGATCTTCTTCGCACTGGCGACGTTGGCCACGGTGACCAAGAAGGATTTCTCCTTCATGGGCAAGTTCCTGTTCATCGGCCTCATCCTGCTGATCGTCGCGTCCCTGGCCAACCTGTTCTTCCAGGTGCCGGCGCTGTCGGTGGCGCTGTCGGGCATCGCCGTGCTGATCTTCTCGGCCTACATCCTGTACGACGTCAGCCGGGTCGTGCAGGGCGGCGAGACGAACTACATCATGGCCACGATGGGGCTCTACCTCAGCGTGTACAACATCTTCGCCAGCCTGCTCAACATCCTGATGTTTTTCTCGGGGCAGCGCGAGTAACCGAGACCCGCCGGTCGTGAAAAAGGGCGCCTGCAAAGGCGCCCTTTTTTGTCCGCGAGCCGCCCCGCCTACTCGAATACGGCGATCGACTCGACATGCGCGGTGTGCGGGAACATGTTGACCACGCCGGCGGCCGTGAGGCGATAACCGCGTTCGTGCACCAGCACGGAAGCGTCGCGGGCCAGCGTGCCCGGCGCGCATGAGACGTAGACGATCCGCGACAGTCCGCCGGCGTCCTCGCGTGCCGGCAACGACTTGACCAGCTCGATGGCACCGTCGCGCGGCGGATCGATCAGCACGCGGTTGAGCGGGCCCATCGCGGCCACCGTTTCCGGCGTGGCCGCAAAGAGATTGGCCGCGATGAATTGCGCACGGTCAGCGAGGCCATTGCGGGCTGCGGCCTCGGCCGCGCGCTTGACGAGCGATGCGGCGCCCTCGACGCCGATGGCATAGGCCCCGCTGCGCGCGATCGGCAACGTGAAGTTACCGAGGCCGCAGAAGAAGTCCGCGATGCGTTCACCCGGTTGCGGCGCCAGCAGCATCAACGCGCGCCGGACGAGCACGCGGTTGATACCCGCGTTGACCTGCGTGAAGTCACCGGGACCGAAAGGCATCTCGATGCCGAACTCCGGCAACGTATAGGCAAGGGTGGATTGCGGCGGGTAGAACGGGATCACGGTGGCCGGGCCGCCGGTCTGCGTCCACAGCTCCACCTGGTGCGCGGCGGCAAAGGCCTTGAGGCCGGCTTCGTCGGCGGCCGTCAACGGCGCCAGGATCCGCAGCAGCAAGACGTAGACGAGCGCGCCGTCGCGCTCGGCGACCACCACTTCGATCTGCGGCAGGCGATCGCGGATCGACAGCGCGCCGACCACCTGGCGCAGTACCGGCAGCAGGTCGGAGATCTTGCGCGGCAATACTTCGCATTGCGTCATGTCAGCGACGAAGCTCGACTTGCGCTCATGGAAGCCGACCAGCATGCCGCCTTTCTTCGCCACATGGCGCACTGACAGGCGCGCGCGATAGCGGTAGCCCCACGCGGGGCCCTCGATGGGCGGGAGCATCCGCTCCGGACGCACGCGTCCGATGCGCGACAGCGCGTCTTCCAGCGCGCGCTGCTTGGCGGCGATCTGCAGCGACGGATGCGCATGCTGCAACGTGCAGCCACCGCACACGCCGAAGTGCGGACAGCGCGGCGCGACGCGGCTTGCGTTGGGCCGCAGGATCTGCTCGACGCGGGCGATCGCGTAGCTTCCCTTCTCGCGGATCGTGACCGCCGTGACGTGCTCGCCGGGCAGTGCACCTTCGACAAAAATGGTCTTGCCGTCGACGCGCGCGACGCCGCGGCCCTCCTGGTCGAGCGATTCGATCTGCAGGTCGAGCGGAGGGAAAGAACGGGGGGCGGACGTGGCGCGCATACGGGCGATGCGCATCAATTGCGCGCGAAATCGGTAAACCGCCGATTGTACCGGCGCAGCGGACACCGACCCGGCGCTCCGGTAAAATTGTCCGATGAAGCTGCTGGCCTTCGATACGTCCACGCGCTGGCTCACCGTCGGTTGCGGCGACGGCACGTCGTTCGTGGCGCGCGCCGAGGATGTCGGGAACCGGCACTCGGAACGGCTGTTGCCGCTGATCCACACCTTGCTCGCCGAAGCCGGGTTCACGTTGCGCACCTTGGACGGTATTGCCTTTGGTGCAGGTCCGGGCGCTTTTACCGGCGTGCGAATCGCCTGTGGCGTGGCACAGGGCCTCGGCCTGGGGACCGACCGGCCGCTGCTGCCGGTGTGCACGCTCGAGGCCATCGCGCAATCGGCCTGGCACGACCACGGGGCCACCGCGGTGATACCCTGCCTCGACGCGCGGATGCGCGAAGTCTATGCGTCCGCCTACCGGCGCATCGATCGCGGCTGGCGCGAAGTTCGACCACCTTCCGTTGCGCCGCCGCAAGCGCTGCCGGTGGCGGATGCCGGCCGCGACTGGTTCGGCGCAGGCGACGGCTATGCGACTTACCCAGGACTGATTTCGCAACTGGATCTCGCAGCGCACGATGCAGCCACGCGCCCCGAGGCCCGCGCGATCGCCGAGCTTGCCGCGCCGCGCTTCGCGGCCGGCGAAGGCGTGGACGCTGCCGACGCGCGTCCGCTCTATGTGCGCCATCGCGTCGCGCTGACCACCGTCGAACGCGCGGCCGGCGCGGTGTTGTAGCCATGGCCAGCGTGCGGATGCCGTCGCGCAACCCGGTCGCATGGCGACCGATGGCGGAAGCCGATGTCGCCTACGTGGCGGCATTGGAGGCGCACATTCATTTGGCGGCGTGGACCGCCGGCAATTTTCGCGACGCGCTGGCCGCGGGCTACAGCATGCGTGTGGGTGAACGCGAAGGCCGGATCGTCGCATATGGGGTACTGATGCTCGCGCCCGGCGAGGCGCAACTGCTCAACCTGTCGATCGTGCACGACGCGCGCCGCGAAGGCCTTGGCGCCGCGTTGCTCGATCTGTTCATCGTGGATGCGCGGCGCCTGGGGGCCGAGCAGGTGTTCCTCGAAGTGCGTGTCAGCAACGTGGCAGCGATTGCGCTGTACGAGCGCGCCGGATTTGCGCGCGTGGGCCGGCGCAACGGCTATTACCCGGGCGGGCAGGTGCCCGAGGATGCGCTCGTGATGCGGCGCGCGATCGGACTACCGGAGATTCGTGGAGTATGAGCGCTCGTCGCAGCGAAGTCCTGGCCGAGATGGGCCTGACGCCGCAGTGGGTGCGGCGCCAGGCCCCGGTCACGCCGCCTGTCGTGGCGACGGTGGCGCCGCCAGCCCTGACGCGCGAAATTCCGGCGCCCGCGGCACGCGACGACGCTCGCGCTGTGCGTATCGCGGCCTTGAACTGGAAGGAATTCGCCGCCGACGTGGATGCCTGCAACGCCTGTGGCCTGTGCCGCACCCGCAATCGGTCGGTGCCCGGCGTGGGCGACTCCGAAGCCGAATGGATGTTCGTCGGGGAAGCCCCCGGCGCTGAAGAGGACACGCGCGGCGAGCCGTTCGTGGGCCAGGCGGGGCGCCTCCTCGACAACATGCTGGCGGCGCTGCAGATGACGCGCCAGCGCAACGTCTACATCGCCAACGTGCTGAAATGCCGCCCGCCGAACAACCGGACGCCGGAACCAGCGGAGGCGGAGTCGTGCCAACCGTACCTCGCGCGGCAGATCGCGTTGCTGCGGCCGCGGGTCATCGTGGCGCTGGGCAAGAGTGCCGCGTCGTTGCTGCTCCGCACCGACGCCACGATCGGCAGCCTGCGCGGGCGCGTCCACGACTACGGCGGCGTCCCGCTGATCGTCACTTATCATCCTGCCTATCTGCTGCGCACGCCGGCCGACAAGGCAAAGGCGTGGGAAGACTTGCTGCTGGCGCGGCGCACCGTGTCCGGCGCCGCAGGCAGCGATCGGGACGGGGCGTCGCCCGTCGCGTGAATGCTTGCGCGGGGAGGCGGCACGCCTCATATTGCTGGTTGAATCGCGGCCAATCTCGCCGCCTGTCGCTCAGGAGTCTCCATGTTGAAGCGAATCGCCGTTGTCGTTGCCACCCTTGCCACCTTGATGCTGGCCGGCTGTGGCTACAACGACCTGCAGCGCCAGGACGAAGGCGTCAAGGCCGCCTGGTCCGAAGTCGTCAACCAGTACCAGCGCCGCGCTGACCTGGTGCCCAACCTCGTCAACACGGTGAAGGGCTATGCGGCGCAGGAAGCCGACGTGCTCACCGCCGTCACCAATGCCCGCGCCAATGTCGGCGCGATCAAGGCCACGCCCGAGCTCGTCAACGACCCCGCGGCGTTCGCGCGCTTCCAGAAGGCGCAGGGCGAGCTCACCGGCGCGCTGTCGCGCCTGCTGGTGGTGGCGGAAAACTATCCGAACTTGAAGTCGGATGCATTGTTCCGCGACCTGCAATCGCAGCTGGAAGGCACGGAGAACCGCATCACCGTCGCGCGGAAGCGCTACATCGACTCGGTGCAGACGTTCAACAGCACGGTGCGCTCGTTCCCGACCAACCTCACGGCCATGCTGTTCAACACCACGGTGAAGCCCAACTTCACCGTGGAGAACGAAGTCGTGATCAGCGCGCCGCCCAAGGTGGACTTCGGCAAGAATCCCGCAGCCCCGCCGGCGCCGGTGGTGCCTGCACCCGCCAAGACCTCGGGTGCCCCCGACGGACAAAAGGCCGAAGCCCCGGCGGATCCGTCCGCCGACTTGTTGAAGAAAGGTTATTGACCCTCGCCGTGCGTGCGCCACGCCGCGTTTACGGTATGGCGTGCGCCTGACAGTGGGTTGACGATGGCCATCACGCACGCGCTTGCCGGTAGGCGGCTAGCCTGGCCGCGGCTTGCCGCCGCGCTGCTGCTGGTGACACTCGCCACAATCGCCTCGGCGTGGGAGGCCGGCACCGACGGCCTGATGCCTTTGCCGGCGTTGAAGGCCCGCGTCACCGACCTCACGTCAACGCTCGGCGCTGCCGACTTGGCGTCGCTCGACGCCAAGCTTGCGGCGTGGGAGCAGCAGACCGGCAACCAGCTGGTCGTGCTGATCGTGCCCACCACCAAGCCCGAGCCCATCGAGACCTATTCGATCCGCGTGGCCGACGCGTGGAAGATCGGCCGCAAAGGTCAGGACAACGGCGCGCTGCTGCTCGTGGCCAAGGACGACAAGAAGCTGCGCATCGAAGTGGGCTATGGCCTCGAAGGCGTGCTTACCGACGTCACGTCGCGCCGCATCATCGCCGACACCATTGCGCCACTGTTGCGG
This sequence comes from Burkholderiales bacterium, assembly GCA_038321425.1. GTDB lineage: Bacteria > Pseudomonadota > Gammaproteobacteria > Burkholderiales > Casimicrobiaceae > VBCG01. Next base: position 6,693 of record JBBQEY010000088.1, read on the forward strand.
CAGAACCAGTTTGCCCAGGGCATCACGGCCGGCGTGGACCAGATCATCAGCGTCGTCGACAAGGGCGAGCCGCTTGCGGCCCGGCCGGTGGCAACGCAGAAGAAATCGTCGGGCGGTGGGGTGCCCTTCGAGATGCTGCTGATTCTCTTGTTCGTCGTCGTGCCGGTGGTGGGCGGCATCCTGCGCCGGATCTTCGGCAAGGCGCTCGGTTCCACGGTCGGCGCGGGCGTCGTTGGCGCGGCCGCATGGGTGGTGGCGGGGTCGCTCCTCATCGCGGGCATTGCGGGCGTGGTGGCGCTCTTCGTCATGCTGTTTGCCGGTGCCGGCACGGGCCTTGCGCGGCGGGGCGGCACCAACGGCGGGATATGGCTACCCGGAGGTGGCGGCGGCTGGGGCGGCGGTGGCGGTGGTGGTGGTGGCTTCTCCGGCGGCGGCGGCGGCTTCGGCGGCGGCGGCGCGTCGGGTGGATGGGACTGACGATGCCCACGCTGCAGCAACGACTCTGGCGGCATCTTGTCACCGATCGCGGTGCGGTGAATCGCGCGTTCACGCCAGACGACCTGCGGCGCATCGAGACCGTCATCGCCGAAGGCGAACGCCGGCATGCCGGACAACTATGCGTGGCCATCGAAGCGGCGCTGCCGCTCGCCCGCGTATGGCAAGGCGCGACGCCGCGCGAGCGGGCGCTGGAAGTCTTCGGCCTGCTGCGGGTGTGGGATACCGAGGGCAACGACGGCGTGTTGCTCTACCTGCTGCTGGCCGACAAAGACGTTGAGCTCGTCGCTGATCGCGGCATCCACGGGAAGGTGGGCGCGGAAGCATGGGAAGCCATCTGCAAGACGATGGAAGTCGCGTTTCGTGCGGGCCGGTACGCCGAAGGGGTCGAGGCCGGGATCGCGGCCATCACGGCGCTGCAGGTGGAGCACGCGCCCGGCACCGGCGGCGCCAACGAGGTGTCGGACCGGCCCGTCATTCTTTGACGAGCCACAGGTTCAATGCGGCGGCTTCTCGCCCGGTTCACCCCCGTCGTGATCGGCGATCAGGTGCATCGAATCGCCCTTCGACTGGTTGTACAGGTGGCGCCACAACACCAGCAGCATCGCGCCTGACATGAACACGCCGAAGAGCACGATGGCGCGATTCACGCTGATGCCCTCGCGGATCATGAACGCGTAGAGGCCGACCATCACGAGGATACCGATATTCTCGTTGAAGTTCTGCACGGCGATCGAGTGGCCAGCGCCCATCAATACGTGGCCGCGGTGCTGCAGCAGCGCGTTCATCGGCACGACGAAGAAACCCGCGCAGGCACCGATGGCAATCATCAGCACGATGGCCACCGGCAGGCTGGTGACGAAGATCATCGTGATCACGATGAGGCCCATCGCGACGCCTATGGGCAGCACGTTCACCGCATTGCGCAGCCTGATGTAGCGCGCAGCCACGACCGCGCCGAGCGCGATGCCCACCGCGACCACGCCCTGCAGGTACGAGGCCTGCGACAGGTCGAAGCCCAGCTGCTTCGCGGCCCAGGCCAGCACGATGAACTTGAGTGTCGCGCCCGCGCCCCAGAAGAGCGTGGTGGTGGCGAGCGAGATCTGGCCCAACTTGTCGCGCCACAGCAGCACGACGCAATGCGAGAACTCGCGGATCAGGTACAGCGGATTCTTGCTCGGCACCCGATGATCGACACCGGTGTCGGGGATATACCAGTTGAAGAATGCGGCCACAGCGTAGAAGAACACGATCACGCAGATGGCGGCTTCCGGCGGCGTATCGATGCCTGTGTTGATCACCGGCAGGTCGAAGCCGAGCAACGCAGTGGACACCTTCTGGCTGACCAGTGCGCCGCCCAGCAGCACGCCGAGGATGATCGAGCCCACCGTGGTGCCTTCGATCCAGCCGTTGGCCACCACCAGCTGACGCGCGGGCAGCAGCTCTGTCAGGATGCCGTACTTCGCCGGCGAATACGCGGCAGCGCCAAACCCGACCACCGCATAGGCCAGCAACGGGTGGATCGTGGTGAGCATCAACAGGCAGCCGAAGATCTTGATCGCGTTGGTGATGAGCATCACCCGGCCCTTGGGCATCGAGTCGGCGAAGGCACCCACGAGCGGGGCCAGCACCACGTAGGAGACAACGAAGCTTTGCTGCAACGCTGGCGTCATCCACTCCGGCTCATTCAACTCGTGCAGGAGCTTGATGGCAGCAATGAGAAGCGCGTTGTCGGCCAGCGACGAGAAAAACTGCGCCGCCATGATGGTGTAGAAACCGCGCTTCATATCCTCGAAGTGTCGTCCCGGGCCGCGCGGTGAGGGGTTGAGGCTTGATCGCGCGACTTGAGGGGGCCCCCGGTCGCGGCGCGATGCCGTATCGTTATAATGGGCGACGACGCGTGGCCCGCGCTTTATACCATGATTGCCTCAGGAAACCGGTTCGACCGGCACCCGCAGACATGGACGCAGCGCGTCCGGTAGCGCTTCCGACACCTTTCCTGGAACCCGATCCCCACTTCCGCCGGATGGCCCGCCCGCTCTTTGCGCAGATCAACCTGGCGGCACTTCGCAGCAATGTGCGCCGCGTCCGCGAACGCACGCCCGGCGCGCAGGTGCTGGCCGTCGTCAAGGCCGACGCCTATGGCCATGGCCTGAAACGCGTGTTGCCGGCTCTTGACGATACGGATGGACTGGCGCTCGTCGAACTTGATGCCGCCCTGGCACTGCGCGAGGCGCACTACTCGCGGCGCATCCTGATGCTGGAAGGTTTCTTCGCAGAGACCGAGCTTCCTGAATTCGCACAAAAACGCCTGGCGACTGTAGTGCACGACGTCGAGCAGGTGCGCATCCTCGAGACCACCATCCTTGCGCGCCCCCTCGAGGTCTTCATCAAGGTCAACACCGGTATGAACCGGTTGGGTTTCGCGCCGTCCGAGGTGGCGGGCGTGTGCAAGCGACTGGCCTCGGCGCCTTCGGTGGCGGCGTTGCGACTAATGATGCATTTCGCCCGCGCGGACGAGGACGACGGGTTGACCGAACCGATGGCCGCCTTCGAATCCGCCTGCAAGGGCCTGCCGTATCCGCGCTCGCTGGCCAACTCCGCGGGAATCGTGCGCTTCCCGCAGGTGGGCGGGGATTTCGTGCGCCCGGGCATCATGCTGTACGGCGCAACGCCGTTTCCGTACGACACGGCCGACATGCTGGGGCTGCACCCGGTGATGACGTTGCGCTCCGCCATCATCGCGGTGCAGGAACTGAAGGCCAACGACAGTGTCGGCTATGGCGCCACGTATACCGCGTCGCGGCCGCACCGGATCGGCGTTGTCGCCTGCGGCTATGCTGACGGTTATCCGCGGCACGCGCCTAATGGCACGCCGATGCTGGTGTGCGGCAAGAAGGTGCGCATGGCCGGGCGGCCGTCGATGGACATGCTGACGGTGGACCTGACGGAAGTGCCCGAGGCCCGTGTCGGCAGTCCCGTGGTGCTGTGGGGCGAGGGCCTGCCGGTGGACGACGTGGCCAGTGCCGCGGCGACGGTGGGTTACGAATTGCTGTGTGCCGTCGCGCCCCGCGTTCCGCACGTCACGAGCGAGGTCGGCGGCATCGACCTCGAGTTGTAGGTTCAGCGTCCGCGGACGGGAGAAGTCAACGTGTATACCGTCGTGACCGGCGCGGCCGGTTTTATCGGGTCAAATCTCGTGCGGGCGCTGAATGCCCGCGGCGACGCCCGCATCATCGCGGTCGACAACCTGAAAGAGGCGGACAAGTTCCGCAACCTCGTCGACGCCGACATTGCCGATTACCTCGACCAGGATGAGTTTCTCGCGCGTCTTGGCGCAGGCGACTTCGACGACGACATCACGGCCATCCTGCACCAGGGGGCGTGCTCCGACACGATGGAGTCCGACGGCCGCTACATGCTGCGCAACAATTATCGGTACTCCGTCACGCTGCTTGATCATTGCCAGAACTACGACGTGCCGTTCCTCTATGCGTCAAGCGCATCGGTGTACGGAGCCAGCATGACGTTCGTCGAGAATCGGGCGCACGAAGCGCCGCTCAACGTTTATGGCTACTCCAAGTTCCTGTTCGACCAGTACGTGCGGGGCGTGCTGCCGGAGCGCACCGCGCCGATCGTCGGCTTCCGCTACTTCAACGTGTACGGACCGCGCGAATCGCACAAGGGCAAGATGGCGTCGGTGGCGTATCATTTTTTTCATCAATACCGCGCCGAGGGCAAGGTACGGCTCTTTGATGGGTCAGGCGGATACGCCGCGGGCGAGCAGCACCGCGATTTCGTGTTCATCGACGACGTAGTCGCCGTCAACCTCGATTTTCTTGATCATCCGGCACGGTCCGGCATCTTCAACCTGGGATCGGGGCGCGCGCAGAGTTTCAACGAAGTGGCCGTGGCCGTGATCAACGCATGTGCTGCTGCCGACGGCGTGCCGCCGCGCACGCTCGGCGCACTGGTCGCGGCCGGGGCCATCATCTACGTGCCGTTTCCAGCCGCGCTGGTCGGTAAATACCAGAGCTTCACGCAGGCCGACCTGACGGCGTTGCGCAAGGCAGGCTTCAAGCCGCCGATGGCCACGGTGGAGCAAGGGGTGTCACGCTACGTCGAATGGCTGATGGCGCAGTCGAAGTAGCGCCCCTTAAGGTGATGGCTCGTTGATCGGATTCGCGCCGCGCCTTGCGGTGTACGTCCCGACGAACCTTTCCATCACCGCAAGGAGCACGTCATGCCCAAGTTCATCGCCGCATTCGCGTTGGCGCTCGCCCTGCAGCTCGCAGGCGCCGGCATCGCCATCGCCGCCCTCAACCTCAACACGGCCACCAAGGACGAATTGATCGCGCTTCCCGGCATCGGCCCGGCCAAGGCGCAGGCCATTCTCGACTACCGGAAGGCCAACGGCCCGTTCAAGGCCGTCGACGACCTGCGCAATGTCAAAGGCATCGGTGCCAAGCAACTCGAGCGCCTGCGCCCTGACCTTGCGGTGGCCGCCACGCCATCCAAGGTGGCTGCTGCACCGGCCGCCAAGGAAGGCGCGCGCTCGGCAGGGCACGCCGCCAAAGGGGAGGTCAAGCCCGCGGCTGATGCCAAGCCTCGACCGTAGTCCGGTTGCGGTAACCAGGTACCCCCGGCGGGCTCCCCGGCAACGCGACATGCGGCCCTCGCGTCGCGGTGCGTCGATCGCATCGCTGTTGCGAGGGCCGTTGTCTGTTTTC
>JBBQEY010000089.1:0-11894 GCA_038321425.1 Burkholderiales bacterium
CTCGACACGCTGACGTTGAAACGTATCGAAGTCGTGCGCGGTCCGGCCACGCTGCTCTACGGTGCCACGGCGGTGGGCGGTGTCGTCAATGCCATCGATTCGCGGATTCCGTTCGAGCCGATGACCGGTGCCAATGGCGCAATCGATCTCCGTTATGGCAGTTTCGCCACCGAGAAGGCGGCTGCGGGATTCCTGGAGTTCGGGACGGAGCGGGGACTGCAGTTCCACGTCGATGGCTTCAAGCGCCGCACCGACGACCTGCGTATCGCCGGCTATGCGTATTCGCCGCAACTGCGGGCCACGCTGGCCCCCGACGAGCAGGGACCGCAATTCCGCCTGCCTAACAGTGCCAGTGATTCCGATGGTGGCTCGGCAGGCCTCGCCTACGTCTGGACCAAGGGTTTCATTGGTGCCTCGTACACGCAGTTCGATTCGAACTACGGCACGGTCGCCGAGCCGGATGTAACCATCGATCTGCAGCAGAAGCGGTGGAACGCCGCGGCGCAGGTGCGTGAACCCTGGGCCGCGGTCAAGTCCGTCGACTTCAAGTTTGCACAATCGGATTACCAGCACACGGAGTTCGAGGGGGCGGAGGTCGGGACGATCTTCAAGAGCAAAGGCTACGAGGGCCGCATCGATCTCGTGCACCACAAGCTCGGGCCGTTCGAAGGTTCGGTCGGCTTGCAAACGCTTGACTTCGATTTTTCCGCGTTGGGTGACGAGGCCTTTCTGCCCGACACCACGACGCGCAACAACGCGGTGTTCATCTACGAGCAGTTGAAGCTCCCAGGCGTGACCGTCGATTTCGGCCTGCGCTACGACAACACCAAGGTGGCCTCATCCGATAATGAAAGATTCGGGCCGGGGGTCGCGCGTACCTTCAACACGGCCAGCGGCTCCATTGGCATGCTGTTGCCGGTGATGGGTGACTATGCCGTGGCGGCGTCGGTGGCGTACACGGAGCGCCCTCCCAACTACCAGGAGCTCTTTGCCAATGGCGCTCACGTCGCGACAGGGCTGTTCGAAGTGGGTGACTCGCAACTGTCGCGAGAAAAATCCATCGGTCTCGACATCGCGTTGCGGAAACGCGGGTCCGGTTGGACGGGCAGCCTCGGCTACTTCTACAACCGGTTCGACGATTTCATCAACCTCGTCAATACCGGCGAAATCGAGGACGAGCTGCCCCTCTACGTCTACCAGGCGGTCGGCAAGGCCACGTTCCAGGGCGTCGAAGCGGAGGCCAATGTCGAACTCGGTCGCTACGGTGGCGGTGACTGGGTCCTGAACCTGCAAGCGGACTCCTTGCGCGCGACGAATGATTCCACCGGTCAACCGTTGCCGCGCATTTCGCCGGTGCGCTTTGGCGGCGGACTGCAATACTCGCGCGACGCCTGGGATGCGCGGATCGACGTGATGCGGGTGCAACGGCAGAGTCGGATCGCCGACAACGAACTGCCCACGGATGGCTATACGATGTTGAATGCGGCCTTCACGTGGCGCCTGTCGCGCGATCGGTATGGACTGACGGCGTTCGTCAATGGGGTCAACCTGTTGAACGAAGACGCGCGCAATCACGTCTCGTATCTCGTCAATATCGCGCCGATGGCGGCACGCGGCGTGGTCGTGGGGTTGCGCGGCACGTTCTAGCGGCGTTGCGGGCGCGGCGGGTCGAAGTTCGATTCCGCTACAATATCAAGTCATTACGCAACCAACGCGCGCCCACGAGGCGCCGCCGCTCATGGAACTCGCCAAAAGCTTCGAACCCCACGCCATCGAGGCGAAGTGGTACCCGTTCTGGTTGGATCACGGGCTCTTCAAGGCTGGCAACAAGCCGGGCGCCGCGCCGTTCTGCATTGCGCTGCCGCCGCCCAACGTCACGGGCACGCTGCACATGGGCCATGCGTTCCAGCAGACGCTGATGGACGCGATGATCCGCTACCACCGGATGCGGGGCGACAACACGTTGTGGCAGGTCGGCACTGATCACGCGGGCATTGCCACCCAGATCGTCGTCGAGCAGCACCTGAAGGCACAGGGCAAGTCGCGGCACGACCTTGGCCGCGAAGCATTCGTCGAGCGCGTGTGGGCGTGGAAGGAAGAGTCCGGCTCCGCCATCACACGGCAGATGCGCCGGCTTGGCGCGTCGGCCGACTGGTCGCGCGAACGCTTCACGATGGATGCGGGTCTGTCCGCTGCGGTAGTCGAGACCTTCGTCCGGATGTTCGAGGATGGCCTCATCTATCGCGGCAAGCGACTTGTCCACTGGGACCCGAAACTCGGCACCGCCGTGTCGGACCTCGAAGTGGATAGCGAGGAAGAGCAGGGCACGATCTGGGAAATCCGGTATCCGCTGGTGGAAGTGGTCAATGGCATCGATTCGCTAGTCGTGGCCACCACGCGGCCCGAGACGATGCTGGGCGACGTCGCGGTGGCGGTCAATCCCGAAGACGAGCGCTACCAGGCGCTGATCGGCACGTCGGTCAAGCTGCCGCTGACGGGTCGCACGATTCCTGTCATTGCTGATGATTACGTCGATCGCGCGTTCGGCACAGGTTGCGTGAAGATCACGCCGGCGCACGATTTCAACGACTGGTTGGTGGGGCAGCGGCATGGTCTCGCGCCCATCACCATCTTCAATCTCGACGCGACGATCAACGCGAACGCTCCGGAAAAATATCGTGGCCTCGATCGTTACGTGGCGCGCAAGGCGGTGCTGGCCGATCTCGCCGCCGCTGGCCTGGTAATGGCGGAGAAGCCCCATCGGATGGTGGTGCCGCGCAGCGGCCGCACCGGCGAAGTGGTGGAGCCGATGCTCACCGACCAGTGGTTCGTGGACATGCGGAAGCCCGCACCGGCCACGCATCCGTTCTTTCCGGGCCGCACGATCCAGGACCTGTGCCTCGCGGCAGTCGACGAGGGCCTCGTACCTCCCGGCGGCGGTGCGCCCGAGAAGGTCAGTTTCGTGCCGGGCGAGTGGCTGTCCACCTATCACCACTGGATCAACAACATCCAGGACTGGTGCATCTCGCGCCAGCTGTGGTGGGGCCATCGCATTCCGGCGTGGTACGACGATGCCGGCAACATCTATGTGGCGCGCACCGAGGCCGCCGCGCGGGCGCAGGCCGTGGCCAGAACAGGCCGCGAACCGGCGTCGCTGCGGCAGGATGAGGACGTGCTCGACACGTGGTTCTCCTCCGCGCTGTGGTGTCACTCCACGCTCGGCTGGCCGGACGACACGCCGGAGCTGCGCACGTTCCTACCCTCAACGGTGCTGGTGACGGGCTTCGACATCATCTTCTTCTGGGTGGCGCGGATGATCATGACCACCACGTATTTCACCGGCCGCATTCCGTTCCACGACGTCTACATCAACGCGCTGGTGCGCGACGATGAAGGCCAGAAGATGTCGAAGTCGAAGGGCAACGCGCTTGATCCGCTTGATCTCATCGACGGCATCGGTGTCGACGCGCTGGTGGTGAAGAGCAGCAGCAACATGATGGATCCGCGGCAGGCCGAGAAGATCGCGCAGCGCACGCGCAAGCAGTATCCGAACGGCATCCCGGCCTTCGGCGCCGATGCGCTGCGCTTCACGTTCGCGTCGCTGGCCACGTTCAATCGCACGCTCAACTTCGATCTCAACCGCTGCGAAGGTTATCGCAACTTCTGCAACAAGCTGTGGAACGCCACGCGCTTCGTGCTGATGAACCTCGAAGGCAAGGACTGCGGCACCGACGACGCACTGCCGCGCACGCTGAGCTTTGTCGATCGCTGGCTGCTGGGGCGCCTGCAGCACGCCAAGCACGACATCGCCAACGGCATCGAGACGTACCGCTTCGATCTCGCCGCGCGTGCGCTCTACGAGTTCGTGTGGGATGAGTATTGCGACTGGTACCTGGAGCTTGCCAAGGTGCAGTTGGCCGTCGCCGATGCGGCGGGCGATGAGGCGGCGGCGCGAGGGACCCGCAGCGTGCTGGTACGCGAGCTCGAGGCCACGCTGCGCCTCGCGCATCCGTTCGTCCCGTTCATCACCGAGGAGCTGTGGCAGACCGTGGCCCCACTGGCGGGCAAGTCTGGCATCTCGATTTCCACGCAGCCGTTTCCCGTGGCCAATTTTGACCGTGTCGATCCCGCGGCCGACGCGAAGATGGCGCAACTGAAGGCCATCGTGGTCGCATGCCGCGAACTGCGCGGCGAGATGAACCTTTCGCCGGCGGTGCGCGTGCCGCTGATCGCCACCGGCGATGCCGCAGCGTTGCGCGAATTCACGCCGTACCTGCTGCCACTGGCCAAGGTATCCAGTGTCGAGATCGTCGACGACCTGCCCACCTCCGATTCCCCGGTGGCGGTGGCCGGCGTGTTCCGCATGATGTTGCACATCGAAATCGACCCGGTCGTGGAGCGCGAACGGATCGGCAAGGAAAAGAGCCGCATCGAGGTCGAGATCGTCAAGGCCGAAGGGAAGCTCGGCAATGAAAGCTTCGTCGCGCGCGCGCCGGCGGCCGTCGTGGAGCAGGAGCGTGCGCGGCTTGAATCCTTCAAGGCCACGCGCGACAAGCTGCAGCAGCAGTTCGACCGGCTGGGCGGATAGCGCGGCATGAGCCTGGAAAGTGTCAAATCGCTCGCGGTTCCGCTCGTGCCACCGGTGCGGGAGGCGCGCCAGGTGCGCCGGCAACGGTTGGGCCGCACCATGTTGGTGGGGATTGCTTTCCTGGCGCTGTGGTTCGGCTGCCTCGAGTTGCGCGGGTTGTATTTCCCCGATGAAGGGCGGTATGCGGAGATCCCGCGCGAGATGCTGGCCAGTGGCGATTGGGTCACGCCCCGGCTGAACGGGTTCCCGTATCTCGAGAAGCCGCCGCTGCAATACTGGATCACCGCGGCGATCTTCCATGTGGCGGGCGAGGACGAATGGACGGCGCGCCTCTGGACGGCCACGGCGGGTTTGCTGACGCTGGTGGCGGTGATGTTCACCACGCGGCGGCTGCATTCGCGGCGCGCGGGGTGGATGGCGGCCGCGCTGATGGCCTCGTGCCTCGGAGCGTTTGCCGGCACGCAGTTCGTCACCCTCGATACGAGCCTGGCAGCGATGCTCACCTTCGCGCTCTGCGCGTTTGTGCTCGCCCAACGTCCGGGGGCTACCGCAGGCGACACCCGTCACTGGATGCTCGTCGCGTGGGCCGCGAGTGCGCTGGCCGTGCTCACCAAGGGGGCCATCGGCGTCGTCATCCCGGCGATGGCGGTGGTGGCCTATTGCACCAGCACGTGGGATTGGTCGTTGCTTCGGCGCCTGCACATCGGCTGGGGCCTCGCCGTCCTGATGGCGCTGGTGGCGCCGTGGTTCGTGGCCGTCGAGCACCAGAACCCCGGCTTCACTGCGTACTTCTTCATTCACGAACATTGGCAGCGATTCACGTCGCCCGAGCATCGCCGCACCGGCGCACTCTGGTATTACGTGCCGATCGCGGCGGTGGCGTTGATGCCCTGGCTGCCCGCGCTCGTTGCGTGTGCCCGGCGGCGCGCAGGCACACCGGCAGCGGTGACGCCCGGCGCCTTCAGGACCCAGCGCTTCCTCTGGTGCTGGGTAATCTGCATCATCGCCTTCTTCTCGCTCTCCTCATCCAAGCTGCCGGCGTACATCATGCCCGCGTTGCCGGCACTGGTGCTGGCAATGGCGCCGACCCTGGCACAGCGCTGGGGGGCCTCGCTACGAATCACGGCGTGGACATGCGTTGCGGGTGGCCTGGTGTTGGTTGTTTCTGCACTGCCAGTGGCGCGCCTGATACGCATGGAACAGGTTTACGAAGCGTATCGCGACTACCATGGCTGGCTCATGCTCGCTGGCGCCGCGTTGATCGTCACGGGCGCCGCCACGCTCATGTCGCAACGGTCCGGCCGGCCGTTGCGGTCTCTCACGATGCTGGTGCTGGGCTCGATCTTCTCGTGCCAACTGGCCTTGGTGATGGGGTATGGGATCGATGCCTACTTCTCCGCCGAGAAGCTGATCGAACGCGTGATGGGCGGCGAGTCCAACCGGCCGTTCCAGCCGCGGGTGCCGTTCTACAGCGTCGACTTCTTCGATCACACGGTGCCGTTCTACCTCGGCCGCACGGTCATCCTGGTCAAGGAAAAGAACGAGCTGGCCTTGGGCATTGCTGCCGAACCGGGCAACTACATTGCCGAACTCGAAACCTTCGCCGACCGGTGGAATGCGGAGCGCCAGGCGTATGCCGTCATGCGCCCGGAAACGTATCAGAAGCTGCAGGCCGGCGGCTTGCCCATGCGGTTCCTCGATACCGACGGCCGGCGCGTGGTGGTGACGCGACGCTGAGCCGTTCCCCTGGCGTCAATCGATGCGCTTCACGTAGGCGGTGACTTCCTCGCGGTCGTGATACAGCTGGCGCACGCGCAACGCGTGGTTGAGGCCGGCGCGGTCGATGATGTCCGCGATGCGCGCCTCGCAGCGGCGCACTTCGTCATAGCGCTTCTTCATCGGCAGCTTCAGGTTGAAGATCGCCCGGCGCGTGGCGCCATCCGCAATCCAGTGTCCGATCATCTCGGCGATGCGCAGCGGCTGCTCGACGATGTCGCAGACCAGCCAGTCGACCGCGCGTCGCGGACGCCAGCGCAGACCATCCTCGCGCAGGTGCGTGACCAGTGGATCCGCGGCAACGCTGCCCTTCAGGGGGCCGTTGTCGATCGCGGTGACCTTCAATCCCCGGCGCGCCAGTTGCCACGTCCAGCCGCCGGGTGCGGCGCCCAGATCCACCGCATGCAATCCCGGGCGCAGCGCTGCGCGGTCGGCACTGTCGAGCAGGACTGCGAATGCTTCGGCCAGCTTCAGCGTAGAGCGCGATGGCGCGTCCCCCGGCATCCGCAAGCGCGGAATGCCAAGCGGCCACGCGCTGCGCTCCGGGTCGCTGCTGGTGCCGACCAGCGCGCGGGTTCCGGCCGTCAGGAAAACGTGCAGGCGCAGCGTCGCGTCGGCGTGGATTGACCCGCTCGCGCGCAATGCACCGTCGAGGCGCGTTTCGAGCGACCGGGCGAGTGGCGAGAGTTCCTTGCCGTCGTTCGTATCGGGATATTCGACCCAGACGCTTCGCCACGGACCATCGCCTTGCCCCCGACGCGCGTCGATGGCCGCAAGCAGCGGCGTCACGCGATCCGCGCGTCCGGGCTGGTCGTCGCTTCCGGGCAGGTCGAGTACCTCGCCCGCAGCGAAGACCGTGCGGGTGAAGATAGGCGGCGCCGCGGCGCACGCCTCCTCCACCCGGGAGAGGTCGGCGATGCGGCCGCGTGCCAACGCGAACGCAGCGCCGGCCGCGGCCACAACCGTGATCGGCGCATCGAGCGTTGCCGCCATTCGTTGCAGATCCGCCGCGGCTTCGGACTCGAAGCCGGCGCGGCAATACGCAACCCACGTCCCCGTGGAGGATGTCACCCGTGGCGGCGTGCGACGGCGAGAGTCAGGCGTTTTCGGGTTCGCGTGCCGGACGCTTCATCAGCAGCGCAGGGACCTGCTTGGGCCGCGCGACGCGCGCGTGACCCGCAGACTTGTCGTGGCCACCGGGCTGCAGGGCGTGCGCCGGCTGGTCCGGGTTGAGTGCATAGGCGAGATCGCGGTCGCGCTCACGTTCAATGCGCTCGGCCGGCGGCCGTTCGCGGCGGATGGGCTCGGCACGTGGTTCGGCGCGCTCGTGGACTTCGGTGCGGACCGGTGCGGAAGACGTTGGCGCCGGGCCGTCGCGGCGTCCACCACGTGCGGCGGGTCGCTCGCTGCGTTCGCGCAGCGGCACGCGCGCGCTGGCGGCAGTGGGATCGAAGCCGTCCAGCGACTGCACGTCGATCTTCTTCTTGAGCATCCTTTCGATTTCGCTCAGGTATTTTTCTTCTTCCGGCGCCACGAAGGAAATGGCGGCACCTTCGGCGCCCGCGCGACCCGTGCGGCCGATCCGATGGATGTAATCCTCCGGGACATGCGGCAACTCGTAGTTGACGACCAGCGGCAGGTCGTCGATATCAAGGCCGCGTGCCGCGACGTCGGTGGCCACCAGAACCTGCAGCTTGCCTTCCTTGAAGGCGTCGAGCGCCTCCATCCGGGCAATCTGGGTCTTGTCGCCGTGGATGGCCGACGTGGTGAGGCCGTCTTTCTCGAGCTGCCGCGCAAGGCGCGACGCGCCATGCTTGGTGCGCACGAAGCACAATACCTGCGTCAGGTTGCGCGACGTGACGATCTGCACGAGCAGCGCGCGCTTGGCATCCTGCGGGCAGTGGTAGACACCCTGCGTGACCGTGTCGGCCGCCGTGTTGCGGCGGGCCACTTCGATCAGTTGCGGTTCGTTCAGCAGCTGGTCGGCAAGCTTCTTGATCTCATTGGAGAACGTGGCCGAAAAGAGCAGGTTCTGCCGCTTGGCCGTGACCGGCAGTAGCGCCATGATCCGCTTGATGTCCGGGATGAAGCCCATGTCGAGCATGCGGTCGGCTTCGTCGAGCACGAAGATCTCGACCTGGCCCAGGTTCACGCTCTTGTGTTCGATGTGATCCAGCAGGCGGCCCGGCGTGGCGACGAGAATTTCGACGCCGGCGCGGACGATCGCCAGTTGGGCCTTGATGTCCACGCCGCCGAACACGCAGGTGGAGCGCAATCCGGTGTATTTCGCGTAGGTCTTGATCGACTCTTCGACCTGGATGGCCAGTTCACGCGTGGGCGCCAGGATGAGCGCGCGCACCGGATGCCGCGCGGGCGATGGACTGTTGCTGGCGTGGGGTTGCAGGCGCTGGAGGATGGGGAGGCCGAATCCGGCGGTCTTGCCGGTGCCGGTCTGCGCGCCGCCCATGACATCGCGGCCCGCCAGAATGACGGGAATGGCCTGCGCCTGGATCGGGGTGGGGGTTGTATAGCCGCTCTCGGTCACGGCCCGGAGGATTTCCGGGCTCAAGCCGAGCTCTACAAAGCTCGTGGTGCTCATTGAAGGACTCCTGGCGCGGCCAACCTCGCGTGAGCGCGGTTTCCGGTCCAGGCAGCGTTGATCGACGTTGCGGTGGGTTGCGGCGGGGTGGGTCGGACAGCGTTGGCTGAAGCGTTGAACCCCGCGCAGGGTGGGCGGTGACCGGAACGGCCGCCCGAAGTCGAATTATAGCCTAAGTTGCGGATTTATCAAAATATTTGTGGCGTGGCGTGGCCAAAACGGGCTACAATCGAGGGCTTTTTTGCTGCGGTGCGTCGGTGAAGCGGAATCTCTCGTCGGTCGGGGCCAATGGGCCGCTGTCCGGTGATGGGGTTCCACAGCCCACACGTCGCCGCCCACGCGACCCCCGGACCCCACATGACCACGCCGCAAGTTTCAGCCACAGCCAAGGATGTGCGCACCCATCTGCGCAACATCGCCATCATCGCCCACGTCGACCACGGCAAGACCACGCTCGTCGACAAGCTGCTGGTGCAGGCAGGCACCTTCGCCAAGCACCAGCACATCGCCGAGCGGGTGATGGACAGCAACGACATCGAGCGCGAGCGCGGCATCACCATCCTCGCCAAGAACTGCTCGATCGACTACAACGAATATCACATCAACATCGTCGACACGCCGGGCCACGCCGACTTCGGCGGCGAGGTCGAGCGGGTGCTGGGTATGGTCGACGGCGTGCTGCTGCTGGTCGATGCCGTCGAAGGCCCGATGCCGCAGACGCGCTTTGTGACGATGAAGGCATTGCAACAAGGGTTGAAGCCCATCGTGGTCGTGAACAAGGTCGATCGTCCGGGTGCGCGTCCGGAATGGGTCGTCAACGCTACGTTTGATCTCTTCGACAAGCTCGGCGCCAACGACGACCAGCTCGACTTCCCCGTGGTGTACGCATCGGCGTTGAACGGCTGGGCAACGATGGACGTCAAGGTCGCCAAGACCGGCTTGCCGGACGGCGAAGCCAACATGAAGGCCCTGTTCGAGACGGTGATCGCATCTGTTCCCGCGCCCGAAGCCGATGTCGATGGCCCGCTGCAGTTCCAGGTCAGCGCCCTCGACTATTCAAGCTATCTCGGCCGCCTTGGCATCGGCCGCATCCGCCGCGGCAAGTTGAAACCCGGTCAGGAAGTCGCCATTCTCAACGGCCCGCTGGCCCCCGGCCAGATCGCACCCAAGGCGCGCATCGGCACAGTGCTGGGCTTCCACGGGCTTGAGCGCGCACCTGTCGAAATGGCGATGGCCGGCGACATCGTTCTCGTCACCGGCATCGACGACATGTCGATCGGCACCACGCTGGCCGCCGTCGAGCATCCCGAGGCATTGCCGCCGATCATGGTCGACGAGCCCACGTTGTCGATGTACTTCCAGGTCAACACGTCGCCGCTGGCCGGCCGCGAGGGCAAGTACGTCACGTCGCGCAACCTGCGTGATCGCCTGACCAAGGAACTGCTGACCAACATGGCCATGCGCGTCGAGGATACCGGCGATACGGACTCGTTTCTGGTGTTCGGCCGCGGCGAACTGCATCTCACCATCCTCATCGAGAACATGCGCCGCGAAGGCTTCGAGCTGGCCGTGTCGCGTCCTCGTGTCGTGATGCGCGAGATCGACGGCGTCACCTGCGAGCCGTACGAATCGCTGTCGGTCGATGTCGAGGAAACGCACCAGGGCGCGGTGATGGAAGCTTTGGGCACCCGTCGCGCCGACCTGACCAACATGGAATCCGACAGCCTTGGCCGGGCGCGACTTGAGTATCGCGTTCCGGCGCGTGGCCTGATCGGTTTCCAGGGCGAATTCATGAATCTCACACGCGGCACCGGCCTCATGAGCCACGTGTTCGACGGCTATGCCGAAGTGAAGGGCGAAATCCCCGATCGTCGCAACGGCGTACTGATCTCCGCCGAGGACGGCCCGGCCGTGGCCTACGCATTGTGGAAACTGCAGGATCGCGGCCGCATGTTCGTCTCCCCCGGCGAGGCGCTGTATGAAGGCATGGTCATCGGCATTCACAGTCGCGACAACGACCTCGTCGTCAATCCGATCAAGGGCAAGCAGCTCACCAACGTCCGCTCGTCGGGTACCGACGAAGCGGTGCGCCTGGTGCCGCCGATCGCGATGTCGCTTGAATACGCGGTGGAATTCATCGCCGATGACGAGCTGGTCGAAGTCACGCCGCAGTCGATCCGCATCCGCAAGCGTCATTTGAAGGAACACGAGCGGAAGAAGGCAAGCCGGGAAGCGGCGTAGTTTGGGAGTGTGGCGGAGACCAGACGGGCGCGCAGCGGCCGTGGGCGACACCAACACGATCCAAGGCAAGCCGCGAAGTGGCGCAGCTCCTCGCAGGATGGTTTTGCCGCAGGCGGTGCTGTTCGACCTCGACGACACGCTCGTCGATCACCTGCATGCAAGCCGCGTTGCGGTGGCGGGCGTGCGCGACACTTTCGCTGCATTGCAGGCACGCGACCTCGAGGCGATGGTGGCGGAGAACGACCGGCTGGTCGAGATGCTCCACGCCGAGGTCGGCCTTGGCCGGCGCACCGCCGGTACCGCGCGCATCGAGCGCTACCGGCAGCTCTTTGCTTTCGCGGAAGCCGACGCCACGCATGCCCCCGGGGCCGCCGAACTGCATCGACGCCTCTACATGCAGGCCCGCCGCGAGGTGCCCGGCGCCGGCGCGCTGCTGGCCGCACTGCAGGGCAGCGTCACCATCGCAGTCGTGACCAACAACACCGTGGCTGAGCAGACCGAGAAACTCGAGACCTTCGGTCTCGCGCAATTCGTCGACGCGCTGGTCACGTCCGAGGAAGTGGGCGCCGCCAAGCCGGACGGCGCGATCTTCGCGCGGGCGTTGGAACGTTGCGGATGCGCCCCGGGCGAGGCGGTGATGGTGGGGGACTCCTGGCGCAATGACGTCGAAGGCGCGCAACGTGCCGGCAT
>JBBQEY010000090.1:0-11716 GCA_038321425.1 Burkholderiales bacterium
CGGCCGCCGGTGCACGGTGGGCGTGGTCGCGTCGTACTGGATCAGCTCGATCAGGTCGTTGCGGAACACGACACGCCCCGGCGTCATCGCGAGGTTGCGGCCGACGGCGAAGGCCGCTTCGTCGGTCATCGTGATCCGGCCACGTTCGGTGTCTTCCGCCAGGTTGCGCAAGCCTTGCACGATGCTGGCACCGTCGGTGGCCACGGCTTTCGCGAGCACATCGGGATTGGTGGCGGGGAAATTGGTCGGCGCGATGGCGTCGAGATACTGGCGGGTGATGAACTCGAGGCGCTGCCGGTCGACCGGGGGAACGGGCGCCAGCCGCGCGAGATCGCGGCAATATTCGCTGTAGAGCAGATACCACTGTTTCAACAGCGCGAAGTAGGGTTGATCGCGCCAGGCTGGGGCGTTGAACCTTCGATCCCCTGGCTGCGGCACCACGACCTCCGGGACGGCATGACCCGACGAGGCCTCGACCGTCGCCCGCAGCAGCGCATCGACCCGCGATGCGACGCGGACATTGAGCGCCGCGACGGCGGTCGTCGAATCCTGCGGGTCCAGCGGGGCCTGCGGGTCCAGTGGGTCCAATGGGGCCATGATGGTTTCGCGAAATGCCCGCCGCGTGGCGGACGCGATAAGCGGGATCACGATGGTATCGTGACCGCGCGCGTTCCTCAATGTTGCGGCGCCGCGCCGTGCCCCACAACGGCGCACCGGCGCGTCAGTGCTCGAGCAACCAATGCGCGGCGCCGATCACGGCCACGCCCAGCAGGATGAACGCCATCTGTTTCGCAGTTTCGAGCGGCTCGGCCCGCCGGTGCAGGCTGGGGATGAGATCGGCCACCGCCACGTACAGCAGGCTGGCCGCGGCCACGGCCAGCACGGTCGGCAGCGCGTTCTGCAATTGCGCGAGCGCGAAGTAGCCCGCCAGCGCGCCAACGACGGTGGCGAAGCCGGCGGCGATGTTGTACGCGAATGCCCGCCCGCGCGTGAAGCCGGAGTGAATCAGCACGGCGAAGTCGCCCACGTGCTGTGGCACCGCATGCGCGACGATGGCGATGGTCGTGGCAATGCCGAGCCGCGTGTCGGCGAGGAACGCGGCGGCGATCACGACACCGTCACAGAAGTTGTGCACGCTATTGCCGATCAGGATCATGGATCCGGAGCGGCCGCCATCGTCGTGCGCATGTCCGTGCAGCGCGTGGTCGTGCTCGCTTTCCTCGACGTCGTCGCTGTGCTCCTCATGACCGTGCGAGTGGCGCCACAGCACCATTTTTTCAAGCAGGAAGAAAGCCAGCAGGCCGATCAACACCGTGACCATCACTTGTGACGGGCTGCCGGTTTCAAGTGCGTGCGGCAAGAGCTCGATGAACACCGCGCCCAGCAGCGCGCCCACGGCAAACGAAACGAGCCGCGAGATTGCGCCGCGCTTCAGCGCCAGCGTCGCGGCGGCGGCAAGTGTCGACAGCACGCCGCCGGCAATGGCCGCGGCGATCGTGTAGGCGAGGGTGGTCACGGGAAGAGTGCGATCAGTCGGCGCGTGGATGCATGGCTGGGCGAAGGCGCAATGTCATGTGCAACAAGGTTGCATTCTAGCCCAGGATGGCAGTTCCGGGGCAACGTAAGTAATTGGTAGGCGGCGTTCGCGTGGGGACCGGCAGGTCAGCCTTCAGCCTCGCGGATTCAACGGCCGCATTCTCCCTACGAGGCTCTGGCCCCGCCTGCAGCTCAACCCGCGAGCCACGCCACCAAGGCCGTGCGTCCGGCGCGTGGATCGCGGCGATAAGAGAAGAATCGTGCCGCATCGGTGTGCGTGCACCAGGTGCCGCCGGCGATGGAAGACACGCCGGCTCGCGCGAGACGCTGCTTCGCAAGGCCCGGCAGGTCGGCCATCCACTTGCCCTCGCGTAGCGGCCGGAAGAATTGCGTTGCGCTCGCATCGTTGTCGCAATACGCGGCCCACACATCCGGTCCGACTTCGAAGGCATCGCGACCGATCGCGGGTCCGAACCATGCGGCGACATCGCGCGCATCGACGTGCATCGCGGCAAGCGTTTGCTCGAGCACCCCGGCGGCCAGGCCGCGCCAACCGGCATGCGCCACGGCAAGCACGCTTCCGGCACGATCGGACAGCAACACGGGCAGGCAATCGGCGGTGCGCACGGTGAGCACGACGTCGGCGGTACGGGTGAAGGCGGCATCCGCGACAGGTGGCGACGCGGGCGGTGCTGCAATGGCGGCCACATCGACGCCGTGCACCTGCTGGATCCAGACCGGGTCCGCGGGCAGGAAGGTGCGGAGCCGCCGGCGGTTCTCGTTGACCGAGGCGAGATCGTGCTCCGGTGTGGGTCGCGCGGGGCCGACATCGAATGTAGCTTCGGCCCCGGTGGAGACGCCGCCGTGGCGCGTGGTGAAGAATGCGCGCACGCGCGGCGACCCTGCCCACGCGGGCACGATCCAATCGAGTTGCTGCGCGGCCAACGCCACGGCGAGATCGACGCTCACGCGAGACGCCGCAACGTCATGTCGCCACCGGCGGCGTGCGCGCGTTGCGCAGCGTGACGACCAGCGTCGCCAGGTCCGCGGGCGGCGCGCTCGACCACTCCATCGCTTCACCGGTGGCTGGATGCACGAGACCGAGCCGCTGCGCATGCAGCGCCTGGCGGCCGAAGTGGAGCGCCTCCGCGGGCAACGCCGGCGTGCGGCCGCGCGTCGCGCGATACGTCGGGTCGCCCACCAACGGATGGCCGATGGCGGTGAGATGCACGCGGATCTGGTGCGTACGTCCGGTCTCGAGGCGGCAGCGCAGCAGCGTGGCCATGCCGAAGCGTTCGACCACCTCGACATGCGTGCGCGCGGGCTTGCCGGCAGTGACCACGGCCATCGACGTGCGCACGGCCGGGTGGCGGCCGATCGGCGCATCGATCGTGGAGGCGCGCGCGAGATCGCCGTGCACCACCGCCAGGTATTCGCGCTTGACGGTCCGCGCGGCCAGCTGCCGCACGAGATCGGTCTGCGCGATGTCGGTTCGGGCCACCACCATCAGGCCGCTCGTGTCCTTGTCCAGCCGGTGCACGATCCCGGCACGCGGCAGGTTGGCGAGTTCGGGCACGCGATGCAGCAAGGCATTCAGCAACGTGCCCGCGTGGTTGCCGCTGCCGGGGTGCACGACGAGCCCCACCGGCTTGTCGATGACCAGCAGCGACGCATCTTCGTAGATCACGTTGATCGCAATGTCTTCCGGATGGTCGGGCAGCGCCGCCGCCGGCGCGCCTTCGACGACCACGATGGCCTCGCCGCCACGGATGCGAAACTTGGGCTCCAGGATGGGCTTGCCGTCCACCACGACCTGTCCCGCCTCGATCCACCCTTTGAGCCGGGTGCGCGAGTGCTGCGGCAGCAGCGTGGCCAGCGCCTGGTCGAGCCGCTGCCCCGGCCCGCCGGCCGGCGCAACGAAGGCATGCTGCGAAGGCGCGGGGGCCCCGGGCGGCGGGGCAATGGTGGCCATGGGGTCGGCTATAATGGGGGGCGGAGGATTGTCACGATGAAACGAAGCATTTCCATGCCATCATTTTTCCGCGCCGGATTCATTGTCGCCTGCGTCGCGATGTTCCTGGCCGGCTGCGGTTTGCTGCCGGAGGTCAAGGAGGAGACGGCAGGCTGGTCGGCCGACCGCCTGTACAAGACGGCGCACGACACGATGCTGGAAGGCAATTATATACGGGCCATCAAGCTCTTTGATCAGCTCGAGGCGCGCTTCCCCTATGGCCGCTACGCCCAGCAGGCCATCCTCGAGTCCGCGTACGCCAACTGGCGCGGCGGCGAACAGGCCGCGGCCATCGCGGCCACCGAGCGTTTTATCCGCACGTATCCCAATCACCCGAACGTCGACTACGCGTACTACCTGAAGGGCCTGGTCCACTTCCGCGAGGACCAGGGCATCCTGGGCTATGTGTACGAACTCGACCTGGCGGAGCGCGATCCGAAGGAAATGCGTGCGTCCTTCGCGGCGTTCAAGGAACTGACCACGCGCTTTCCGGACAGCCAGTACTACCAGGACTCGATCGCGCGGATGCGCTATCTCAACAACGCGATGTCCACGTACGAAGTGAATGTCGCGAACTATTACTACCGGCGCGGCGCGTTCCTCGCGGCGGCCAATCGTGCGCAGGCGTCGCTGGTCAATTTCCCGCAGACGGCCGCCAACGAGCGCGCGCTCGACATCATGAAGAACAGCTTCCAGAAGCTCGGTCTCGAGCAACTGTCGGTTGACTCGAAGCAGATCCTCGCCAAGACGTACCCCGAGAGCAAGTATGTCGTGGGCGGCGTCGAGAAGCCGTGGTGGAACTTCTGGGAACGCGAGGAAAAACGTGAGAGCCGCAGCTACGGTGTGACGCCCACCGGCCAGCTCGCCACCAAGCCGTGGTGGCAGTTTTGGGATTGATGGTCGGTTGACGCACAGGCCGTAGGCGAGGCTTCAGCCTCGCAGGACAAATGTTGCACCGACCCTGCGAGGCTGAAGCCTCGCCTACAGCGCTACACCGACATCACCGCTACGGAGCGGCGCGTTCCGCGGCCGCGCGCAGTTCCCGCAGGAACAACACCGCTTCTTCCGCATCGCGCGTGCGCCGCATCGGCGGCAGGCTTTGCCAGATGCGCTTGCCGTAGGGCTTGTCGGTAAGACGCGGATCGCAGATGGCCAGCACGCCGCGGTCCGTCTCCGTGCGGATCAATCGCCCCGCGCCCTGTTTCAGGCTAATCGCCGCCTGCGGCAGTTGCCACGCCATGAAGGGATTGCCGCCGTCGGCCTTCAACCGGTCGAGGCGCGCGGCCAGCAGCGGATCGTCCGGCGGCGCGAACGGCAGCTTGTCGATGACCACCAGCGACAGTGCATCGCCGGGCACATCAACCCCTTCCCAGAAGCTGGCGCTGCCCAGCAATACGGCGTTGCCCAGTTCACGAAAGCGCACCAGCAGTTCGGAGCGCGAGCCTTCGCCCTGCACCAGCAGCGGAAAGGCGTGGCCATCGCGTTCAAATGCCTCGGCAATCCGTTCCCGCGCGCGCGTCAATGCGCGCAACGACGTGAACAGCAGGAACGCGCGGCCGCCGCTGGCTTCGAGCAGCGGCAGCGCCGCGTCGACGACGGCATCCGTGTGCTCCATCGAGTTCGGCGCGGGCAGGTTGCGCGGCACATAGAGCAGGCCTTGCGTCGGATAGTCGAACGGACTATCCCACGCGCCAGTCTCCGCATTTTCGAGGCCCATCTGCCCCGTGTAGTGCGAGAAGTCGCGGCCCACCGCCAGTGTTGCGGAGGTGAAGATCCAAGCGCGCGCAGAGCTGTCCAGCTGCCGCTTGAAGAGCGGTGCGATCGATAGCGGCGAGGCCTGCAGCTGGAACCCGTTGGCCGTGATGTCGATCCAGCGGATCCATTCCTGCGGAGCTTGCCCGTCTTCGTCGGCAGGCGAGCGACCGTCGCGCCACCGCGCCACCTGCCGCGACGCCGCCACCGCGCGCCGCGCAACGGAGGCAAGATCCTCGCCCCGTTCCGCGAAGTGTCCGAGCTCCGCCGCCAACCGGTCGAGTGCCGCGGCCAGGTCGTCCAGCGCCTCGGCGAAACCGGGCTTCGTTGCAATCACATCGCGCGCGATCTTGCCGGGGATGTCGCCCGCAGCAAGACGCAGCTTGCGCACGACCGGTGCCAACTCCTCCGCAGCGTGCGGTAGATCGGGAACGTCGCGCGCTGTCGTGCGCGCGGCAATCTCCGCATCGCGCGCCAGCTCGGCCAGTTGCCCGGCACCCACGCTCTCGCCGAAGAACAGCGTGGCGGTATCGGGCAGCTGGTGCGCTTCGTCGAGGATCACCGTGTTGCAGTTGGGCAGGAGCTCCGACACGCCCTCGTCGCGCAGCACGATGTCGGCGAAGAAGAGATGATGATTGACGACGACGACATCGGCTTCCAGCGCTTCCTTGCGCGCCTTCAGCACAAAGCAGTCGCCGTGATACGCGCAGTTCTGGCCGAGGCAGTTGTCGCGCGTGGAGGTGACCAGCGGCCAGATCGACGCGTGCTCCGGCACGTCCGCCAGTTCCGCGCGATCGCCGCGCTGGCTGGCGCGCGCGAACGCGATGATCTTCGGCAGATGCCGGATGTCGTCGCGCGACGGCAGCCGGTCTTCATGCGCCGCGCGTTCGAGGTGATGGTGGCAGACGTAGTTGCTGCGGCCTTTCAGCAGTGCGACGGTGACCGGCAACGCCAGCGCGTCGCGCACCATCGGCAGGTCGCGTTCGAAGAGCTGGTCCTGCAAGGTCTTGGTGCCCGTGGAGACGATCACCTTGCCGCCGTACATCAGCGCGGGCACCAGGTAGGCGAAGGTCTTGCCGGTGCCGGTGCCGGCTTCGGCCACGAGTTGGCCCCGCGTATCGATGGCCTGCGCAATGGCCTGCGCCATCGCGAGTTGCTGCGGCCGGAAGCGAAAGCCCGGCAGTGCTTTCGACAGCGTGCCGCCCTCGCGGAAGATGGCCGCCAGCGCATCGTCGTGCAACGACGGGGCGACCTCCATCGGCGCATCGACTGCGGTGTCCGCCGTGCCGGCGTCCATGTCCGGCGACTCGCGCGGCCCCAATGGGCTCAGTTCGCTTTCGCCTTGGGCTTGGCCGCAGGCGCCGCCTTGCCCTTGTGCGCGGCAGCCACGGCGCCTTTGCCTTCAGGAGCGGTATTCAGGCCGAGGCGCACGCTTTCGATCTTGTAGGAGAGCTCGTCGTAGATCTTGTTGACGCGATCCTCATAGGCGTTTGCGGCCTCGCCGGTTTGCCACCGCAGGCTCAGCATGGCCTCCATCCAGAACTGTTGCAGCGAATGCAGGCTTTCGATCGATTCGCGCCACGGCGTGGCTTCCTTCAACGCCGCTTGGTACGGACGCGTGATGTTGATCTTCTGCTTTTCCACGCAGTATTCGCTCTTGGCGCCATTGACGCCTTCCTGCGATTTTGCGTGGCCGAATTCGATGATCTCGATGCCCTTCACGTGGCGGCACATCGTGTACGTGTGGGTCACGGCGTCGAGGTAGCAGTCGAGCCCGGTGCTGTCGTTGTTCGGACAGGTGTACGGGTTGCCCGGCTGGAATTTCTGGGCGTGGGCGGGAGTGTTACCCAGCAGGGCGGTCACCGCCACCAGCGCAATGAGAAAGGTCGACATACGGCCAAACATGGGAGTCCCCGAACCGGGTCAATGACACCGCGAATCTTACCTCGGGCGTCACGTTCTTGCGTATCGGCCAAGCGTCGGGGTGACGACTCTCATTCGGATGGTGAACCGCCCGGGCTTTCCGGGGCGATTCATTATCTGGTTCCAGTACTTCAACTTAATGGCGTAGCGGCCGACACCGCTGACGCCAACCCTGCCTCTTCTACTCTACCTGTTGGTGCAGAATACCGTCGAATCCACGCCGACACCCTCCGCTGTCCAGCCGGCCACCACCATCGTATCGCGCAACTTTGCATCGGTCACATAGCGATGATTTGGACCGTTGCGCGTCGTGTAGAGCCGAAAGACCGGCTGAAAATTAGTCGGGCACTGGCCAGTAGAGTTGTCAGGGAGCATCACGAAGAACGCACTGCGCGTCTCAAGCAACCAGGTTTCCGGCCACTTGTTGATGACGGCGTCGCATTCGTGTTGGTCCGCGGTATAAAAGTGCGAGGTGTACTTGGCGCTGAAAAAGCGACAAACCGGAACGACGCCAGGGGCGGCTTCGTTTTCGACCCTGTAAACCGCTAAAGAACCGACTGAGCGCGACCACCCGTCGACCGTCCCACTATCCAGAATCCCCATTTCCGCCGGATTGGCGGTGACGAAGTAATGGAGTGCCTTCGAGTTGAAGTATTCAACCGCGACCTCCGGTTTGCCGACGGGTGTCGTAACAGTCCTAATGACTGAATAGAAGATCGGCGGCACCGTTGTCGAGTTCCGGGTTCCGTCGAGAACAACGGCTCCAATCAAGTATGCGGAGGGCGGTGAATTAGGCGAATCGGCAGTTCCAGAGCTCAGTCCCAAGGCATCGGATAGTGAGTACTGGGGCGGGGGGAAGTTGAAAGCAAGATAGTCGACGTCTCCGGAGGTCACGTTAAAGCCCCGAAAGCCAAACTCGTCCTTGATGCCCGGCCCGACCGTCCCCGACGTCATCGGTCCGATGATCGTACCTATACCTTGAAGAGGAGAGCCCGTTGCGTCGACTACTCTGGCAATAAAGGGTTTGGCAAGGCTCTGGAACCCAATGGCTATCTGTAAATCGCCTCCGACACGCATGATCGCTGCCGGCGAGGTCGCGAACGCCTCCGTGAACGAGGAACACAAAATTGCAGCCAAGAGAATATTCCTCATGGTGGGCCTCAATTTGAAACTACCCAGCCAATTGCCGACTGGGCATTCGTAAAGCCGAGCCCATAGGCAATGCTCAAGTAATTTCCTGGAACCAAAATCCACGCATTTGCCGTTGGATTGTTCAGTCGATACAGCTGCTGAAGGCCGCCGGTGTTGTAGGGCGCGACATAACCTTCAATTCCATCAAATTTGAAGCACGTTCCAGATGGTGAAACTGCGGTTAACGACGTCCTTTCACTGTCGCTTGTAGTGTAAACGTGGATCACCTTAAGTGGCTTGGCCGAAGTTGGCGGCGCAAAACCACATGCATCCGTCCCATCGCCTTTGTCTTGCAACTTGCTTAAGCGGTATAACGGCAACATTGTTACGCCTGCGATCACCGGACGCGTATAAACTTTGAAGTACGCGCGGGGCGTTGAACTTGAATAGGGAAAGGCTGAGTAGCCTGAGACCAAAGGTGCATTGGTATCGGGGGTGTAGTAGACCGGTGTCAGTGAATTCGCTACGGTTGGCAACATCGTCCCAAAATTGAAGAAGTTGCCATCTGCGGCGCGGTGGTCGCGTAGCGGTTCCACATTCCCGAAGTCGTAATGTTTACCATCGCAAACATTGGGGTTATAGATGCGCTCTGCGCGATCGCTGCGTTGACCTGACCCCTATCACCGTACCAATCGTAAAGTGGAAGTCCGGGTTGCAAGCTTAGTCGATACCGATGTCGGTGGGTGGATGAACCGCATTGCCGACATATCGGCGTTGTAACTCGGCGAAACGTGCTGGCGGGATGCGACCGATGCTGCTGTGCGGCCGGACCTCGTTGTAATCGCGGCGCCACTCGGCAATGACGGTCCGTGCCTGATGCAGGCTTTGAAACCACTGCTCGTTTAAACACTCGTCGCGGAACTTGCCGTTGAAACTTTCGATGTATCCGTTCTGCATCGGCCGTCCTGGCTCGATCAAGAGGTGGCGGATACCGTGACTTTGCGCCCAACCCATAAAGGCGCGACTGGTAAATTCCGGCCCATTGTCGGTACGTACCGCCTTGGGATAGCCACGGAAGATCGCGGCTTGGTCGAGTAGCCGCGTCACGTACTGCCCTCCGATGCCATAGTCGACGGCGATGTCGACACACTCGTGGCTGAAATCATCGGCCACCGTCAGACACTTGAGCCGGCGACCGTTGACCAGACTGTCACTGACGAAGTCCATGCTCCACACATCGTTGACCCCCGTTGCCAGCTGCAGCGGAACCCGTTCGCTCGCAGGCCGCTTGACCTTGCGGCGCTTGCGCACCGCCAGGTCGGCCGCGCGATAGATTCGGTAGGCACGTTTGTGATTGACGCCCGGAAACTCCGGACGCAGCAGGTCGTGGATACGCCGATAGCCGAAACGCCGTCGCGCATGCGCAATCTCGACGATCTTGCCGGTCAAGGCCGCAGTCATCGCATCGATCTCGGGTGGGTACCGGTAACTATCACGGGAGTGCCCCACAAGCCAGCAGGCGCGACGCTCGGACAGATCATGTTCATCGATCATCTGTCCAATTGTCGCCCGCTTGACCTGTGGGGCTAGCGCTTTACGCCGAGCACACTTTTCAAGGCATGCATGTCCAGATGCGCTTCCGCCAGCAACCGCTTGAGCTTGGCGTTCTCCGCCTCGAGCTCGCGCAGCCGCCGCGCCTCGGACACATCCATGCCGCCGTACTTGGCGCGCCATTTGTAAAACGTCGCATCGCTGAAGCCACCCTTGCGGCACAGCTCCTTGATCACCATCCCAGCTTCAGCCTGCTTGAGAAACCCGATGATCTGTTCTTCGCTGAATCTGCTTTTTCTCATATCCGTCATTCTCCATGATGACGGACTCCGCTACCTTTACGACGGTACGGCTGGCGGGGGGCAGGTCACGGCGTCAGCTGGCATCGCAGATTGTCGAATCTGAACCAACATTCGGTTTGATTGCGTATAAAGCGAAGATGAGGCATCGCAGGAGCGCGATGCTACTCGAATAGTTGGGAATCACCTTGCACAGGTGTGCAAAGCAATTAATCACTTACCGAGGTATGTAACTGCGATCTCGCGAAAGTGTGGAAATGCGTCGCTAGCCGTAGCTAAGCGGGCCTTACTTGATCTCGCAATCGTACGTATGTACGTGGAGCGTCGTACTCAAGAAACTCAGAGCGGTCGATCAACGTTTTAGGATCGCGAGCAATCTGCATCGACTGCATCGACCACGTCAGGCGTACTAAACCTGTAATCTCCGCAAGATTTGGAAAACAAGAGCCGAACCTTTCGTGCGAAAAAAATCTGCAGAAGTGGCTCCCGAAAAAATTGCGATTCCCGGAGTTACGGGGGGTGGTGGTTTCGAGAGGGGGAGAAGCGTGAAATCAGCTGATCGTTAGAGCTAAGTGCGGTTCGAAAGTTCATCCGTAGGCTCAAATCTTGAGCGCGGATACTGCTCACCTGCAAGGGGACGAATGACTGTGACGGCACTGCATTCGCTTGAGCGCGAATGAAGCCTGTCCTATCGCGATCGGAACGGGTATTGATACGCCCGATCGTTGTGCTTTGAACCGAGCGTCAACGATGTTTGTTCAATGGCTTCGGCTGGACCTTAAATCGTCACGCCACCCGACACTTCAATCACCGCGCCGTTGATGTACGACGCCTCATCCGAGGCCAGCCACGCGTAGGTGTTGGCGATTTCCTCGGGTTGGCCAAGGCGACCCATCGGGACCTTGTCCTCGATCATCTTCAGCACTTTTTCCGGCATCGCGGAAAGAATGGGCGTTTCGATGTAGCCGGGACAGATCGCATTGGCGCGGATGCCCTTGCTGCCCAGTTCGCGCGCCCAGGTCTTGACCATGCCGATCACGGCGAACTTGGTGGCCGCGTAGTTGGTCTGGCCGAAGTTGCCGTAGATGCCGACGATCGACGACGCGTTGAGAATGCAGCCCGAGTTCTGCGCCAGCATGATGTCCACGACCGCCTTGGTGCAGTTGTACACACCCTTCAGGTTGACCTCGATCACGCGGTCGAACTGGTCTTCGCTCATCTTCTTGAACTGCGCGTCCTGCACGATGCCGGCGTTGTTCACCAGCGTGTCGATACGCCCCCACTTGGCCATCACGCCTTCGACCATCTTCGCGATGCTTACCTTGTCCGTGACATCGACGCGGAAGCCCAGGGCTTCACCGCCGGCGCTTTCGATGATCTCGACGGTGGCGGCAACCTCGACCTCGTTGATGTCGCACACGACGACCTTGGCGCCTTCGCGGGCGAACTTAAGTGCGGTGGCGCGGCCAATGCCTTGGGCGGCACCGGTGATGATCGAGACTTTGCCGACGAG
>JBBQEY010000091.1:0-11688 GCA_038321425.1 Burkholderiales bacterium
CGAGAGTCTCCTTTCGCTCTACAGCGTCACAATGACATTTCCAATCTTGCGCCCGCTGTCGACGTAGCGGTGCGCATCGGCGATCTGCGCGAACGGATAGTGTCGATCGATCACCGGCTCGAACGCTCCCGTCTCAGCCAACGTTGCGAGGAAAAGCAGATCCTCCACCCGCTCAGCAGCTGGTCCAGCGATGATCTTCTTGCTGCTCGTCATTTGCACCCAAGGGATCGGCAGCATGTCCGGCAACCCTGCCAAGACCAGCAGGAGGCGGCCTCCTTCCTTAAGAGAGTTTTTGCTGCGGGAAAACGGTGCCGTGCCGACGGTATCGACGATGACGTCATAGGTCTCGCCCTTCTGCGTGAAGTCTTCGTGGCGATAGTCGATTACGTGGGTGGCGCCAAGAGATCTCACCAGTTCCATGTTGGTGGTGCTGCACACGCCGGTTACTTCAGCCCCGAAGTGTCGCGCAAGCTGCACCGCCGCCGTGCCCACCGCGCCGGAAGCGCCATTGACAAGCACCCGCTCCCCAGGCTGAAGCTTTGCCCTCCTGAAGAAATCCAACGCCGTCGTTCCGCCAAAGGACATCGCGGCGGCTTGTTCGTCAGTCAAATTGTCCGGTGTCAGCACAACTGCCGCGTCTTCTGACATGCACTTGTACTCCGCGTGACAGCCCATGCCCATGCCGCTAAATGCAAACACACGGTCGCCCACATTGAATTTGCTCACGCCACCGCCAACGGCCTCAATTGCACCGGCGAGTTCTGTTCCCAGAACTTGCCGCCTTGGTCTCGACACACCCAAAAACAAACGCGCAATCAAACCGAAGCCAAAAGGCATATTGAGACTGCGCACCCTGCAGTCGCCGGACGTTACGGTGGCCGCATGTATTCGTATCAGGATTTCGTTTTCCTTGGGGACAGGCTTCTCCACTTCCTTCAATTGAAGAACATCTGGCGGCCCGTAGCTCTCGTACACAATCGCCTTCATGCTTCTCCTTCAAGACAAAACGTTGTCGTGTTTTCGCAATCGACATCGAAGGCTTGTACGCGCGTGGGCGGGGTCCGCTTGAGCAGATTCGACGCCCCCCAGTCGGGCTCGGCCCACCCGCAAAAAGTTACAAAAGGGTAGCATAAAGGTAGCATATAGTGTATAATTGTGTAATTGCCAACGTTCTTCGGGCCGCCCCATGAGCACGCTTGTCATCAAGAACCTGCCGGACACACTGCATGCCCGCCTGAAGGATCAGGCCGAACGCAATCGTCGCTCGGTCACGCAGGAAGCGATCTCGCTGATCGAATCGGGGGTGGTTCTTCCGCGCGTTGCCCCGACGTTGCCACCGCCGATCAAGTTGAAAGGTGGTCCGCTCACCACTGTCGAGATCGAGGCCGCCATCAGTGAAGGCCGGGAATAGGCAGCGCTGATGCTTGCCATCGACTGCAATGTGCTTGTTCACCTGCTGCTCGATGGCGAGCAGACGCCGCGGGCGCGGACGCTGCTGGAGCAGGATGCCGATTGGCACAGCGACGCCCTGCTGCTGATCGAATTGACCAACGTGCTGGCGACGGCCATTCGCATGCGCGGGTTGCGCATGACCGATGCCGTGATAGCGCTTACGCAGGCACAGGGCGTAGTCGCGCCTGGCTTGCATTCTGCGAATCATCACGAGGTACTCGCCACGGCGGAGCACTATCGCGTGTCGTCCTATGACGCCCACTATCTGGTCGTTGCGCGGGAATTGGGTGTGCGGCTGGTCACCGAGGATGCGCGGCTGCGCAAGGCCGCACCCAAGCTCACGCAATCACTCGCCGATGCGGTCGGCTACTGACCATGGTGTGCCTGGGCAAGCCAGCCTACGACACACAATTTTCTCCTCTCGCTGCGGTGCGCAAGGTTCAAACGGCACTTACTTGGCTTGCACCGGATGCGTAGGTCCAGCCGTATCGCGATCTGGTACAAGCCGATAGCCTAGCGCGACCTGCGCCGGCACTGATTCGCAAACTCGACGGCGGCTACCAGTCATGAACAGCACCCTGCTTATCCCCCAACTGCTGGTGATGGCACTGGCGTTGATCATGTTTGGCCTGGGTCTGTCCTTGAGCCTGCAAGATTTCACGCGCCTGCTGAAGCATCCCAAAGCAGTCGCCGTCGCCCTGGTGCTGCAAGTGGTCGTGCTGCCCTTGGTCTGTTATCTGCTGATCGTGGCGCTGCAGGTGCCCCCGATATTCGCGGTCGGCTTGATGCTGCTCGCCGCCTCGCCGGGTGGCATCTCGGCCAACCTGTTCAGCCACTTGTTTGGCGGCAATGTGGCGATGAACATATCGCTTACCGCCGTCAACACCGTGTTGTCCATCGTCACGCTGCCACTGATCAGCAACTGGGCCATCAGCACCTTTGCCAAGACCGGTCAGGTGGTGCCGCTGCAATTGGGCAAAGTGGCGGAGGTGATCGCCATCGTGTTGATACCGGTGGTCATTGGCATGTGGCTGCGGTCCCGCCAGCCGGCGTTTGCGGCGCGCTCCGAAAAACCCATGAAACTGTTCAGCGCCGTGGTGCTGGCCGTGGTGGCATTGGGGGCCATAGCCAAGGAGTGGTCCTCGATGGTTGCCACGTTCTCGGACGTGGGTGTGGCGGTGATCGTTTTCAACCTGGTCAGCCTGCTGGCGGGTTACTACGTGTCGCGTTTGGCAGGGCTGGATCGGGCCATGGCCACCGCAATCGGCTTCGAGATCGGCATTCACAACTCCACCCTGGCGATTTTCATTGCCTTGGCGGTGTTGAACGACTTCCAATTGGCGTTGCCTGCGGCTATTTACTCAATCAGCATGTACGTCACGGCCACGCTGTTTGGCTTGCTGGTGCTAAGACGCCGTACGCGGCCATCGCCAACGCTGAATCGAGGATGACCGGGGAGATCTCTCATGACCACGCGCAGCATGCAGTCGGATGTTCTGGTCGTCGGTGGTGGTTTGGCCGGGCTGGTCACCGCCATCGAGTGCCTGCGCGCGGGCAAACGGGTGACCTTGGTTGACCGCGACACGCCGCAACGCCTGGGTGGTTTAGCCCTGTGGGCCTTTGGTGGCATGGCCTTGGTCGACACCCCCTTGCAACGGCGCATGAAGCTCAAGGATTCACCCGAGCGGGCGCTCGAAGACTGGGTGCGTTTTGGCGAGCTGGGCGAACACGACCTGTGGCCCCGGCAATGGGCCCGTTACTACGTGCAACATTCGCGCGGGCAGGTGTACGACTGGGTGATTGCGCACGGTATGAAGTTCATGCCCGCCGTCAACTGGGTCGAGCGCGGCCTGCAGGGCGAAGGCAATACGCTGCCGCGCTACCACGTGGTCTGGGGCACCTCGCAACTGCTGACGCAGCGCATGATCGAGTCCATGCATCGGGCCAATACGGGCCAGCGTCTGACGGTTTTGAATGAGCACCAGATACGTTCGCTCGAATCGCGCGACGGCGTGGTTACCGGCGCCACCGGCATCAACCTGCAAACCGGGCAGGAAGTGCAGTTGGCCGCGCCAGTGGTGGTGCTGGCCATGGGCGGCATCAACGGCAGCCATGAAGAGGCGCGCGCCAATTGGCCGGCGCAACGTCCGCTGCCGGTCAGCATGCTCAATGGCGCCCACCCGTTTGCCGACGGCAAGCTGCACCATCTGGTGGCGGGCCTGGGTGGACAGATCACTCACGCTGGAGAAATGTGGAACTACGCCGCCGGCCTGCCCCATCCCCAGCCGCACTTTGCCGGGCACGGTTTGTCCACCATTCCGTGCAAGTCGGCCCTGTGGCTCGACCACCGCGGGTGTCGCATCGGGCCCGAGCCTCTGGTGACCGGCTTCGATACCCACGCCCTGTGCCAACGCGTCGCGGCGCAGGACCAGCCCTACACCTGGCATCTGCTGAACTGGCGCATCGCCGCCAAGGAACTGGCGCTGTCCGGCGCCGAGCACAACCAACGGGTTCGTGATCGTCAGTTCCTGCGCTTCCTGATGGAGGTGCTGTTCGGCAACCACCGGCTGGTCAAGCAGATGACCACCGAGAGCCGGCACTTTCTGGTGGACGACACCCTTGCCGGTTTGGCCGCAAAAATGAATGCCTTGACCGGCACCCCGACGGTGCGCGCCGAGGTGCTGCAACAGACCGTCGATGCGTTTGATGCCAACTTTGCGCGCGGGGAATCGCTCTTCAACGACGACCAGATTCGTCGCATCGAGCACGCGCGGCACTGGGGGCCGGACCGCTTGCGCACCTGCAAACCGGCGCCCCTGCAGGCCAAGGGCGCCGGTCCTTTCATCGCGATCCAGATGCAACTGATCACCCGCAAGAGCTTAGGCGGCCTGAAGACCGACCTGCAAAGCCGCGTGCTCGATGCGGCGGACCAGGCCTTCGAAGGCCTGTATTGCGTGGGCGAGGCGGCCGGCTTTGGCGGCGGCGGCGCCTCCGGCAAGCGTTCGCTGGAAGGCACCTTCCTGCCCGGTTGCATTCTGACGGCGCGCGCGGCCGCGCGCTCGATCATCGCGGGCCGCAGTCTCTGAGGCCCGTGCCCCCATCACCCCATTTGAATTCCGCGTAAAACCCCATGCCCAATGGCGCCCATGCCCTGATCCAGACCTTGGTCGATGCCGGCATCACCACCTGCTTTACCAACCCCGGCACCTCCGAGATGCACTTCGTCGCCGCGCTCGACACCGTGCCCGAAATGCGCGCGGTGCTCGCGCTGTTCGAAGGCGTGGCCACCGGCGCGGCGGATGGCTACGCCCGCATGGCCGACAAGCCGGCCGCCACGTTGCTGCACCTGGGCTGCGGTTTGGGCAACGGTCTCGCCAACCTGCACAACGCACGCAAAGGCAAAGTGCCCATCCTCAACATCGTGGGCGACCATGCCACCCACCACACGCAGTACGACGCGCAACTGCAGTCCGACATCGAAACCGTCGCCCGCAATGTGTCGTCGTGGGTGCGTACCTCAAAGAGCACGGCGGCGCTGTGCCAGGACGCGGTCGAAGCCATTGGCGCGTGCATGGGCCCGCCCAGCCAGGTGGCCACCCTGATCCTGCCGGCCGACGTGTCGTGGGGCGAAGGCGGCGTGCCCATGCCACCGCCCAAAATCATCCCGCCGAGCGCGGCGGAAGACGCCACGGTGGCGGCCGTCGCCCAGGCGCTGCAAGGCGAAGGCAACAAGGCGATCCTGCTGGGTGGGCGAGCCCTGCGCGCACCGGCGCTGATGGCGCTCGCGCGCATCGCTGCCACGACCGGTGCCAAGCTGTTCGCCGAAGTCT
Source organism: Burkholderiales bacterium (assembly GCA_038321425.1). Classification (GTDB taxonomy): domain Bacteria; phylum Pseudomonadota; class Gammaproteobacteria; order Burkholderiales; family Casimicrobiaceae; genus VBCG01. Next base: position 5,283 of record JBBQEY010000091.1, read on the forward strand.
TTCCCGCGCGCATCGAGCGCGGCGCGGGCTTGCCGCCGGTGGAACGCATCGCCTACCTGGCCGAGCTGGCTGCGGTGCAATTGACGGGACTGGACCACCTCATCCTGGTCGACGCCAAGGCGCCGGTCTCGTTCTTCGCCTATCCCGGCAAAAAGAGCTACCTGGTGCCCGACGGCTGCCAGTTGCACACCTTGGCGTCCTTTGCTCAGGATGTGCTCGGCAGCCTGGACCAATTGTCCAGGGTCGTGGGCGCTGATCAGGCCACGCCCGTGCTGCAGGCGCCCAAGCGCCCGGGACTGCCGCGCGGCAAGTTCACCGCCGACAAGGTATGCAAGGCGATCGGGCAGATGCTGCCGGAAAACGCCATCATCGTGGATGAGGCGCAGACCTCGGGCATCATGTTGGCCATGTACACCGCTGGCGCCCCGCGCCACGATGTGATCACCCTGACCGGCGGCGCGATCGGGCAGGGCCTGCCCAATGCCGTGGGCGCGGCCATCGCCTGCCCGCAGCGCAAGGTGATCGCGCTGGCCGGCGACGGCTCGGCCATGTACACCATCCAGGCCCTGTGGACGATGGCGCGTGAAAAACTCGACGTCATCTCCATCATCTTCAACAACCGCTCCTATGCCATCCTCAATGTGGAATTGCAGCGGGTGGGGGCGGGCGGTGCCAGCGACCGGGCACGCGCCCAGCTCGACCTGCGTAACCCGCCGTTGGACTTCGTGCGCCTCGGCGAAAGCATGGGCGTGGCGTCCAGGCGCGCCACCACCACCGCGGAATTTCTGGCCGCCTTCGAGCACGCGCTGGCCACCCCGGGGCCCCACCTGATCGAGGCGATCGTGCCGCCCACGCTGGCCGGGCTGAAGTTACGCGTGCTGCCGCATTTGCTGCAATCGCTGGCCAATCTGCCGCCGCCGATTGCGCGGGCGCTCAAGCGCAAGATTGCGCCCTGAAACGCGGGGTGGGCCGGGCGATGGCGCCTGCGGTCCGGTGCTTCCGATGGACGCTTTTCAACCTTTCTGTTGTGGCGCCTGGTTGGGGAAGCGGTAGATCGTGGTGTTGAGGTACTGGACGACGTCCAGGATCTCCTCGCTGCTCCAGCCGAGCCCGGTGTTCTGCTCCCACCGCCCCACTTGCGCGATCAGGCTGCCGTAATCGGTGACGAGCCTCCGGTCCCGCCAGTGCACGCTCGTCGAATGGCAGGCGATGCAGTGGTTGCGATATAGCAACTCGCCGCGCGAAGCGACTGCAGGCGACTGAGCGTGGACCTGGGAGGTCTTCAAACTCGGTGCTGGCAGCATCACTATCACCAGCGCCGCACCCAGCAGCATCGACATTCGCGTCATGGCGCGCACTGCCGACCCGCCGCCAGGTTCCGTGGCGCCTTCACCGACTTGCCAATCCATCGGCGCGGGCGATCGCGGCCTCGAGTTCGATACGCGCCCGCGCCTGCGCCGGCAGTTGCGCCAGCAGTTCGCGCCAGTACCGGGCCGCCAAGGGGTAGTCATGCGCTTCGAACGCTGCGCCACCGGCCATTTCCAGCGCCGCCGGAAAGGCAGGATTCAACGCCAATGCGCGCATCACCAGCGTCCGCGGCTTGCCGGCAAGTGTGCCGTCCTGTGCCATGGCAAGAGCGTCGGCGTACTCACACCAGACGGCCGGGTCGCCCGCCACCTTGGGATCGATGGCGACTGCCTGGTCGTAAGCCGCTGCGGCCTGCACAAAGCGGTCGGCCCCGAACTCCATTCGCGCAAGCAGCACCCAACCGCGCCCGTCACGCGGCATTCTCTCCAGGTGGCGAAGGAGGTCTTCGCGCAATGGGGGCGCAGCTTGCCCAGCGTCGCCGCCAAACATGCTCGCACCTGCTGCATCGCTGCGCATCGCGCCAGGATCGCCGTAGACCGCGTATAGACCGAACGCGAATAGCGGCACCAGGACCAGTGGAGCCGATGCGGGGCGTAAAACGCGACGCCGCGCGCCGGCGGCGCCGGGTGCGGTTGCCGGCAATGCCGCGGGCGCCACACGAACCACGAAAGCGGGCCGGGCGAAGGCCACCGCGCCCGCCGCCATCAGTGTGGTGATGATCCAGAACAGTATTGGTGGATCCGGGAAAGTCACGTTCGATTCGCTTTATTCATCTGCGTCGGTCGGGTTGCCCTGTATCGGGAAGAAAGGCGGGGCGTCTGCCTCGCCCCTTGAGGAAATCGCGATGACGCTACTTCGCCGGTGCGGGGGCCACGACAGTATTGGCCGCCACAGGCGCCGTCGCCTGCTTCGCCTTGATCGCATCGTCGAGAATCTTGAGGCCCGCCTGCGAAGCGGTCACCGAATTCGCAAGCGATGATTTGGCCTGATCAAGGTTGTGGAACGATGCGCCGTTGGCGGCGGTCCACCATTCCCAGTTGGCGTGCGCTTCGCCGTGCTTCGCCCGCGCCGCCTTCAGTGCGTCCTCGGGCACGCCGACCAACTGCGCCGGACCGAATTTGTAGATGAGCTGCGCCAGCCAGAACTCCGCGTTGCGCACCTTGCCCTGATAGTGCGATGCCATCGACTCGATCACGTACAGCGCCTGCTTCTCGTCCCACTTCGAATGGCACTGCAGGCACGTTTCCTTGAGGTAGTTCTTGGGGTTGGTCTGCCAGTGCGACGTGTAGAACTTGCCCGTCTTCTCGTCCTTGACGCGCGGCATGTGGCAGGCCGCGCAGTCGATGCCGAGTTTCTCATGCGTCGAGTTGTAGTAGGTCTCCACGTCCGGATGCTGGGCCTTCCACAATGCTGCGCCGGTGAACTGGTTGCGGAAGTCGCGGAACTGGATACCGTCGTAGGCCTTCAGGATGTTGCTAACGTCGACGAACGGGAAATAGTTGGTCCGCCGGTCCGCCATGGTGATCGGCTCGCCGGTATTGGGATTGAAGCCCGGGTTGCAGTTGTATTCAACGTGGCACTGGGCACACTGCAGCTTGCCGTCGTAGCGCTCGAGCAGGCCGATCTTGCGCGTGAATCCGCGCACGCCCATTTCCCGCACGTCTACCTTGGTCTTGCGCGGATCCTGAGAATACAGCGTGGGCGCGTCGGTGCGCGTGACGACGTCGATCATCGCGTCGCGGACGATGCGCGGCTTGGCGGCGTGCGGGTCGTGGCAGAAGATGCAGTTCAGCGAATGATTCACCGACTTCGCAAGCTCCACCACCTTCGACGAGCGGCTCCACTTGGCGGCCGGCGCCGGGTCGCCCATGAACGCCCAGTCGAGAATGTGATCCTGCGTCTTGCAGGATAGGCAGACCGGGTTGGCCGCCGCGGCCGTGCCGGGCTTGAAGATCTTCTGGTCGGTATTGTCAGGATAGAGGTCGATGGCAATGTCCCAGACCTTGAAGTCACCCGAACCGGCGAGGTAGCGCCATGATTCCTTGGTGCCGAAGCGGCCGCCGAAGGCACGGTCGACAACGTACTGGTCGAGCAGCGCGAACGTGTGGCCGCGCGGCAGGTTGTGCTCCTTGGTGAAGCCGTGCGGCGTCATCAGCAAGTCGTAGGCAGGGTCGGGCGCGGGGCCGGTCATCTGCTTCTTCTCGAAGCGCGCGGTGCGCTTCCAGTCCATTTGCGCGTAAGACTTGTACTGGTTCTGGTGGCAGCCGCCGCAGGTGGCGAGATCGGTCTTGGTGGCAGGCCGCTTGCTCGAGTCGGCGAGGTGCGCCGCGGTGCCGTCGTGGCACGAATCACATCCCACCGTACTGTGCTTGCCCATGTCGTGCAGGGCCTTGACGGGCGTGTGGCACGCGAGGCACGCCGACGCATCGAACGCGCCACCCTTGGCCTTGGCGGCGGGCGTGCCCTGTGCCAGCGCAGGGCTGGCCGCCAGCAACGCGGTTGCCACGAAGGCGATGGCCGCGCGCAACACCACTTGTACAAGGCTGTGCTGCATATTGCTTCCCCAAGTTTTCTTGCCGGCTTGCCGGTCGCGCGAGTCTGAGTCTAGCAACGCGCCGCACCGAATTCGTGCGCGGTGTCGCGGGTTTGTTGACATGGATCAAGGCCCGCGAATGAACTTCCGACGGTAGCGTCAGGTCACGCGGGTCGGCGCCGGCGGGTCCTCGCTTACAGCTTGCCGCGGCGCGGCCCGGTAGCGGCGATCGGTCGCCGCTACCACGCCGCCCAACGCCATCAGCAGTCCGCCCAGCCAGATCCACACGACGAAAGGCTTGTAGAAGATGCGCACGCTCCACGCGCCGTCTGCCAGCGGTTCGCCGAGGGCAACGAAGAGGTCGCCGCGCAGACCGGTGACGATGGCGGCTTCTGTCGTGGCGATGCCGCTGGCAGCGTAGCGGCGCTTTTCCGGATGCATCGTCGCCACAATGTCGGTGCCGTGGCGCACGGCGAAGGCGCCCCGCGTGGCCAAGTAGTTGGGGCCTGTCACCTCCGTCACGCCGTCGAAGCGGAACGTATGGCCGGCCAACGTGGTAGCTTCGCCGGCAAGCAGCCTCACGTCGCGCTCGACTTCGAAGCCCTTCACCATCGTCACGCCGACGATGAAGACCGCCACGCCGAGGTGGGCGATGACCATGCCCCACCAGCCGCGCGGCCGGCGCGCGATCCGCGCGCGCAATCCGCCTGTGCCCGGCTGAAAACCGAACTGGGCCACCGTGGTCGCGACGATCCACGCCGCCAGCAGCAAGCCGAGAAACGACAGCGGCCGAATCGGCCCGGCCAGCAGCGCCGCCGCCAACGCCGCAACGATCGCTGCGGCCGCGGCCCAGCGCAGTCTTCGCCATAGCGCGGGCAGTGGCGCGTACGCCCAACTTGCCGCCGGACCGATGCCCAGCAGCACCGCGAGCGGCATCAGGAGCGGCACCATCACGGCGTCGAAGTAGGGTGCGCCGACTGACAGCCGACCCATATCGAGCGCGTCGAGGATGAGCGGGTAGAGCGTACCCAGCAGGACCGACCCCGCCGCGACGAGCAGCAGCACGTTGTTGGCAAGCAGCATCGACTCGCGGGAGACCGCGTCGAAGCGCGCGCCTTCGCCCACCTTGTGCGCCCGCCACGCGAACAGCAGCAGCGACCCGCCCATCACGACGGCCAGGAAGGCCAGGATGAAGAGGCCGCGGCGCGGGTCGATGGCGAACGCGTGCACCGACGACAGCACGCCGGAGCGGACGAGGAAGGTGCCGAGCAGCGACAGCGAAAACGTGCATATCGCCAGCAATGCCGTCCACGCCTTGAGCGTGCCGCGCTTTTCGGTGACTGCAAGCGAATGGACGAGCGCCGTGCCGACGAGCCATGGCATGAACGACGCGCTTTCCACCGGATCCCAGAACCACCAGCCGCCCCACCCCAGCTCGTAGTAGGCCCACCAGCTACCGAGCACGATGCCGCAAGTGAGAAAGCACCACGCGAGGTTGGTCCACGGGCGCGCCCAGCGCGCCCACGCCGCGTCGATGCGGCCGTCGATCAGCGCCGCCACCGCAAACGCAAACGCGACGGCAAAACCGACGTAGCCGAGATAGAGCAACGGTGGATGGAACACCATGCCTGGGTCCTGCAACAGCGGATTGAGGTCGCGACCTTCGCCGGCCGGCGGAAAGAGGCGCACGAACGGATTCGACGTCAGCAACAGGAACAGCAGGAATCCGACGGCCACGAGTCCCATCACGCCCAGCACGCGCGCGAGCATCACGTCGGGAAGATCGCGGCTGCGACGGGCCACCGCCAGCGTCCACGCCGCGAGCAGCAGGAGCCACAGCAACATCGAGCCCTCGTGCGAACCCCAGGTGGCGGCGAACTTGTATTCGAACGGAAGCCGGGTGTTGGAGTTGGTGGCGACGTTGAGCACCGAAAAGTCATCGGCGACGAACGACCACGCGAGGCAGCCAAATGCAATGGCGACGAACAGGAACTGGCCGTGGGCCAGCGGGCGCGCCGCCGCCATCCATGCCTCCACGCGTTGGTGCGCGCCGACGAGCGGCAGTGTGCCCAGCGCCAATGCCAGCAGCAGCGCGAGGATGAGGGCGAAGAGCCCCAGCTCGGGAATCAACGGCGCGCCGGCGTCGGCGACACCGCGTCGTGCATGCGCACGAAGGCCTTGAAGATGTCCGTTTCGGTGATCATGCCGACGACGTTGCCGCCGTCATCCACCACCGACAGGTGATGAATGGCATGCTGCTCCGTCACCTTGAGCGCCGACTTGAAATCGGCATCGATGCGCAAGGTGATGGGACGCGAGGTCCTGTGGTCGTGGACGAGCATGGGCAAACCCTCTGCGGGCTGGGATCAATCGGCAACCGTGCCAGGCGAAACGGCACCACCCGAAGCATGGCCATTCTCGCGCCCCACCGGCTCGGGCGCCACCGGCCCGAGCATGGACTTTGTCGCGGGTCAAGGAACCAGCGTTATGCGGCATCCTCGCTCA
>JBBQEY010000092.1:0-11530 GCA_038321425.1 Burkholderiales bacterium
ATGGACGTGCGCTGGGAAGGCGTCACGCTGTCGCTGACCGACATGATCAACGAAGGGGTGCGGCTCGCCTACATGAACCCCGACAACCGGCTGCGCGCGTCGATCGTGGCCGACCCTTCGGGCGCCCGGAAGAACACGCGCGACAACACGCCGGCGGTGATCCACTACGAGATCGTGCCCGGCAACACGGTGGACGTGAAGATTGCCGCGAAGGGCGGGGGCTCGGAGAACAAGTCCAGGTTCGTCATGCTGAATCCGTCGGACTCGATCGTCGACTGGGTACTGACGACCGTGCCGACGATGGGCGCGGGCTGGTGTCCGCCGGGCATGCTGGGCATCGGCATCGGCGGCAGCGCGGAAAAGGCGATGCTGATGGCCAAGGAATCGCTGCTGGAGCCGCTCGACATGCACGACCTGCTGCGCCGCGGGCCCGCCAGCAAGCTCGAGGAATTGCGCCTCGAGCTCTTCGAGAAGGTGAATGCGCTCGGCATCGGCGCACAAGGCTTAGGCGGGCTCGCCACGGTGCTCGACGTGAAGATCCTCGATTATCCGACGCACGCCGCGTCGAAGCCCGTTGCCATGATTCCCGATTGCGCAGCCACGCGGCATGCGCACTTCACGCTCGACGGCTCGGGCGCGGCACAGTTGACGCCACCGGACCTCGGGCGCTGGCCGGACGTCCACTGGCAGCCATCGCCCACGTCGAGGCGCGTGCAGCTCGACACGCTCACGCGCGAGGAAGTGGCGACATGGAAGCCCGGCGAGACACTTCTGCTCTGCGGCCGGATGCTGACCGGTCGCGATGCCGCGCACAAGCGCATCGCCGACCATTTCGCCCGCGGCGAGGCGTTGCCGGAGGGGCTCGATTTCAGCAGTCGAGTCATTTATTACGTGGGACCCGTCGATCCGGTCCGCGACGAAGTGGTCGGCCCCGCCGGTCCCACCACCGCCACGCGGATGGACAAGTTCACCGAAATGATGCTCGACCGGTACGGACTGATCGCGATGATCGGCAAGGCCGAGCGCGGGCCCATGGGCATCGACGCCATCCGCAAGCACGGTGCGGCGTACCTGATGGCCGTCGGTGGCGCGGCGTATCTCGTGTCCAAGGCCATCCGCAGTTCGCGGGTGGTGGCCTTCGCCGATCTCGGGATGGAAGCCATCTATGAGTTCGACGTCCGCGACATGCCAGTCACCGTGGCCGTCGATGCGCTCGGGCAGTCGGTGCACCACACGGCACCGCGCGAATGGCAGGCACGGATCGGCAAGATCCCGGTCGCCGCGCTCTGACCTGAAGGCGCCGCGCTGCGCAGCTTCGCGCTTGGTGCGGCCCGGCACCCTCATGAACACGGCGGCAAGGGCGGGAATGCCGATGGCACGGTGTATGCTTTGTAAAGTGTTTTCACGCCTGCTGCGGCAGTGCCGGACGGCTTGACCGCCGCCCGCCAGGCCCGCGGGCGGATGGCCCTCCGGCATGACTACGTCGCCGCACGAGACCCGCGTGAACCAACGTTCCCCGACCCTGCCCGCCTGCCCGTCGGTCCGGTTGCCTGTCTGGCATGCGGAGAACGCCGCCGGCCGCCGTTCGTGGCTGATGGCCGCATGGTTCGCCGTTTCCGCCGCAGGGGCGCAGGTTCCCGACGAACGAACGCTGCTGGGCGACGTGCCGAGCGTGTTCGCAGCATCGAAGTACGACCAGCCGCTGAACGAAGCACCGGCCGACGTGACGATCGTCACCCGCGCGGAAATCCTGCGCTATGGATGGCTGACGCTGGCCGACGTGCTGCGCGGCGTGCGGGGCTTCCTCGTCACCTCGGATCGCAACTACGCTTATGCCGGCGTGCGCGGTTTCGCGCGCACCGGCGACTACAACGGTCGCATCCTGCTCACCGTCGACGGGCATCGCGTCAACGATTCGATCTACGACCAGGCACTGCTGGGCACCGAAAGTCCGGTCGACATCGACCTGGTGGAGCGGGTCGAGATCGTGCGCGGCGCCGGCTCATCCGTGTATGGCAGCAACGCGCTGTTCGGCGTGATCAACCTGATCACGCGCCGCGGACGCGATGTCGGCGGCGCCGAGGTGTCGGCGTTAGTCGGTACGCAACGCACGCTGGGTGCGCGCCTGACGGCGGGCGATCGAGCGGGCAGCAGCAGCGAATACCTGCTCTCGATCACGGCGGGCGAGACCGACGGCGAGGCGAACATCCTTTTCCCGGCGTTCAACCGGTCCCACGGCGGCATCGCGTCGGGCACCGACGCCGAACGTTGGGTCAAGGCGCTGGCCAATTGGCGCACCGGCGACCTCTCCGTGGCCGCCGTCTACGCGTCGCGCACCAAGCAACTTCCCACCGCCCCCTACAACGCGGAGTTCAACGACGGTCGCAACGAGACTACCGACACCCGTGCGTGGATCGAGGGCCGCTACGATGGCCGGGTGCTGGGCGGCGACGTGCGCGCCCGCGTGGCATGGGACCAGTATCGCTACGAGGGCAACCTGGTGCAGAGCCTCGCGCCCGACGTGATCAACGAGGACCGCACGCGGGGCAGCTGGTGGTCGGGCGAGGTCACCTACTCGCGCGAAGTCTCGAGCGCGGTCACGCTTCTGGCCGGCGCGGAGGTGCAGTCCGATCTGCACAACGTGCAGGAGAGCGGCAATCGCACCGACAGTGGCGCTTCCGGGATCTACCAGCCATTCTTCAATGCCTCGGAAAACTCGCGGTACTGGGCCGTGTTCGCGCAGGCCGAGTGGCAGATCGCGCCGGGATGGGATGCTACGATCGGTGTGCGCCACGACTCGTATGCGTCCTTCGGCGGCGTCACCGATCCACGGCTCGCGCTCATTCACCGGCCGTCATCCGACCTGACGCTAAAGCTCATCTACGGCCAGGCCTTTCGCGCGCCCAACGACTACGAGCTCTACTACAACGACGGTGGTGTGTCGCAGAAGGCCAATCCTGGCCTGGCGCCGGAGCGCGTGCGCAGTGCCGAAGCCCTGGCCGAATGGCGCTTCGCGTCCGAGTGGCGCGCGGTGGGCGCGTTCTACTTCAACCGGATCAGCGGCGTCATCAACACGGTGACCGATCCAGACGACGGGCTGCTCGTCAACGTGAACGAGGAGCAGGTGATCGGTCGTGGCGTCGAAGTGGAGATCGAGGGCCGCACGCCCTTCGGACTCGAGGTCTTCGCCACCGCTACCACGCAGTTCGGCAGCGTCCCGACAGGTTCGCCGCGTACGCAGGTCAAGGGACGTCTGGCGCAGGGCTTCGCGGGCGAGCGCGTCACTGTCGCACTGGAGGGCATCTTCCAGAGCGCGCGCCAAACGCTGCAAGACACCGTGGTGCCCGCGCAGACACTGACCAATTTCGTCGTCACCGCGCAGAAGTTCTGGAAAGGCTTGCGGCTGGCTGCGGTCGTGCAGAACCTGTTCGACACCGCGCTTGCCGATCCGGCGGGCTCGGAACACCGGCAGGACCGTATCCCGTCGCCCGGTCGCCAGTACTTCCTCAAGCTCGAGTACGCATTCCAGTGAACCGGCACGGCGCGACCCAGCGGTGGCAACCCGTGGTGCTGACGGCACTGTGCCTCGTGGCCGGCCCCGTGATCGCGCAGCGGGTGTTGGTCGTCGCGTCGAGCGATGGGGCGCCGTACAAGCAGGCGCTGGCAGGCATCCAGAAGCAGGGCCTGCCGGTGGAGGCATTGCAGGTTTCACGCGACAGCGAGACGACGCTGGCCGCGGCCCTTGCGCGAGCGGGCCGCGACACCATCGTCGTGGCGCTCGGCGGCAGCGCAGCCAACGTGGTGGCGCGCGCGGCGCCGCCCGCGGCGGTAGTCAACTGCATGGTCCTCGGCCAGGACGACGGCAGGGTTTCGCCCAATGCGCAGGTGGTGCCACTCGACGTTCCGATCGAGACCCACATCGTGTGGCTGAAGCGGCTGTTGCCACAGGCGCGTACCGTGGGCCTGCTGTTCGACCCGCTACAGAACGAGCGGCGCGTGACGGACACGGCCGCAGCGCTTACGCGGGCCGGCTACCAGCCCGTGCTGGAGCCTGTCGCGAATCCCAGTGCCCTGCCTTCCGCGCTCCACCGGCTCACCAACAGTTCGGATGTGCTGCACGCGATTCCCGACACGACGGTATTCGCGAAGGAACACTCGCGGGCGCTGCTGCTGTTCTCGTTTCGCAACCTGATTCCGCTGGCCGGTCCCAACGAGGGCTGGGTGCGTGCCGGCGCGCTCTATGCAGTGGACTGGGACTACCCGGATCTTGGGCGTTATTGCATGGCGCTGGGACAGCGCCAGTTGGCAGGCCCTCGCGCGCCCATGCCGGCGCCCGCGAAGACGCGGGTGATTGTCAACCTGCGCTCGGCCGAGCAGTTGCGCATCAAGTGGGCTGCGGACACGCTGCGTATGGTCACCCCGGTGGCCGAATGAAGAGCGTGCGTCGCGGGCTGCGCAAGCACCTGTCGCCGCTGGCCGGCGACACCATCACCACGCTCGATCTTCCGCCGATCAAGATGGGACTGCTGACGAAGCTCAACCTGCTGACGATCGGCCTCATCTTTCTCACCGCCGTGGCGATCACGACGTTCCACTTTTCGCAGCAATGGCGCGACGAGGAGCAGCAGTTGCGCCTGCAGGGCACGTCGCTGCTGGGGGTGATGGCTGAACTCACCGAGTACGCGCTCTACACCGCCGACAAGCAATCACTGGAGCAATTGCTGGAGAGCCTTTCTTCCGACCCGGATGTGGCCTATGTCGCCGTGCAGGATCAACGCGGCAGGGTACTGGTGGAGCGGCGCTTCGCCCCGACGCTGGCGAAGGAAGCCCTGCCCGCGATGTCTCCCGCGAGCAGATCCACGGTCGTTGGCGGCGTCACGACGCGGGAAGCGCTTTTGGGCGGCAGTCGCTACATCGAGCTCGTGGCGCCAGTGGCCAATCCGCAGGCGTCGGCACGCTCGCTCGTGGGTGAAACGTATGTCAACGCCGACAAGAAGACACTGGCGGCGGTGGCGCCGATCGGCACGATCCGCCTCGGCATGACCTTCGAGAACCAGCGCAAGCAATTCCGCGAGCAGTTGGTGGGCGCGATCGGCGTCGTCGCGCTGTTGGTTGTGTTTGCGATCGTGGCTTCGCTGCTGATTACGCGCCGCATCGTCGCGCCGATGCGCCGGCTGATGCGCGCGGCGCGTGCGGTGGGTTCGGGCCGTCTCGACGTCTATGTGCCCGCGCGTTCGTCCGATGAAATGGGCTTGCTGACTCACACGTTCAATCACATGACGCAGAAGCTCTCCGAGTCGCAGTCGGAGGTCGCAAGCTACCAGCGCACGCTGGAAGAAAAGGTGGCACAGCGCACGAAAGAGCTGGAGGTCGCCACGGCGCATGCGTACCGGCTGGCGCAGCACGACATCCTGACCGGGCTGCCCAACCGGTCGCTGCTGAACCAGCGCCTGAAGCAGATCCTGGCACAGGCGCAGCGCGACGGCACGCAGGTGGCGTGCGTGTTCCTCGACTTCGATCACTTCAAGCGGATCAATGACACGCTGGGCCACGATGCCGGTGACCAGTTGCTGCAGGCAATCGCGCAGCGGTTGACCGGCGCGGTCCGCGAATCCGACACCGTCGCGCGCCTCGGCGGCGACGAATTTGTCGTGATCCTGCCGGGGCTCGATCCGGCGCAGGCCGTCAGTGAAGTGATGGTGGTCGTCAACCGCGTGCAGGAGGCATTCCTGGCGCCATTCCGGTTGGCCGACCAGATGCCCACGTTGACGCTGTCGGCCGGTGTTGCGGTCTATCCGACCGATGCCGCGGACGGCGTGGCGCTGATCAAGCAGGCGGACACGGCGATGTACGCGGCGAAGGATGCCGGCCGCAATGCCTTCCGCTTCTTCACCGCCGACATGAACACGCGCGTGCAGTTGCGGCTGCAGCTTGAGACCGACATGCGCCGCGGACTGATGGACGACGAGTTCTTCCTCGTCTACCAGCCGCAGATCGAGATGCAGACGGGCCGCGCGTGCGGCGTGGAGGCGCTGCTGCGCTGGCGCGATCCGCAGCGCGGCGTGATTTCGCCGAACGAATTCATTCCGGTGGCCGAGGAATCGGGCATGATCCAGGCACTGGGTGCGCGCGTGCTCCGTGATGCCTGCCGGCAGGTGGTGGCATGGCACAAGCAGCACATGCCGTTGCGGCTGTCCGTCAACCTGTCGGTGCAGCAGTTGCAGCACGACAGCTGGCTCTCCGTGGTCGAGGATGCGCTGACGACCAGCGGACTCGCTGCGCGGCACCTCGATCTCGAGATCACCGAGAGCGTGATCATCACGCATCCGGAGAAGGCCGTCGCCACGCTGATGAAGTTAAAGCAGCTCGGCGTGTCGATCACCATCGACGACTTCGGCACCGGCTACTCCAGCCTGTCGTATCTCGCGCGGCTGCCGATACAGGGGATCAAGATCGATCAGCGTTTCGTGCACGGCTTGGACAAGAACCGCAACGACGAGGCGATCACGCAGGCGATCATCGCGCTGTCGCATTCGCTGGGGCTGAAGTGTATCGCTGAAGGCGTTGAAACGGCCGCGCAATTCAACTTCCTGAAGGGCCTCGGCTGTGAGGAAGCCCAGGGCTTCCTCATCTCCTATCCGCTGCTGGAAGCGGACCTGCGCTCATGGTGGCGGATGCAGGAACAGCTCTATCGGGGCGGCGATCGCCAGGGCGATCTCTGGCAACGGGTGGGTGAAGACTGATCGTCGGGATCCCACGGGAACACTGCGGAATACTCCCGTTCACTCGCATGCGCGTCGGAGGGTCAACAAGGGCGCATCAAATGTGGGTGCTGACCCGGGTTTGACCTAACCTTGCAGGTCTTCGCGACGGTCGACGTCGCGGACGACGCCGGGGTCGTCCACGGCAACCACTTGCAATGCCCACTGCCGGGCTGCAATCACGGCACGCGCGCCTTCGTCGCCGGTCAGCGCGGCAAGCAACGGACCGTAGGATTTCGCGAAACCGACTGGATGTCCGCGTTCGCCGCGCAAGGATGGTGCGGCGATCTCGGCGCCATCAGCCAGCGCTTCCACAATGCGGATGATCGTGGCAGGGGCGATCCATGGCATGTCGGCCAACGCCACGATCCAGCCGTCGGCATCTGGCGCCGCAGCCACGCCGCAGGCGAGGCTGGCTCCCATGCCATCGCGGGCATGCTCGCACTCGACGACGTGCGCGCCGGTGTTACGCAGTGCTGCCGATAACATCGGATCGCGCGGCCGGATCACTGCTACCACGTCGTTGAGCGCGGCCATCAAGTGAATGCAGGAGGCGGCGCCGATCGACGAGCCCGCGGCGACGCCATGCGAGGCGACGGGCAACGGTGCCAGAAGCTTGGCGCCGCCGAAGCGCGCGCCGACGCCGCCAGCGAGCAGGATGCCTACGATGCGCATGTTGGGGCGGAGTTGCGGTCGCGTCGTGGTGCCCGCGGGGCATGACGCCCCGTCCCGGCAACACACGGCGCCGGCATGGTTACTCCGGCAACAACCGGAACTTGCCGTCCTTCACCAGCACCAGCACGCGCGCGCGCTCGTCCATGCCGTTGTGATTGGTGGCGGACATGTTGAAGACACCCTGCGTGCCGACGACATCGCGTGCCTGTTCCAGCGCATCGCGCAACGCCGTGCGGAACGCCTCGGTGCCGGGCCTGCCCGCCTTCAATGCCGAGGGAATCGCCCGCTCCAGTAAGCGCCCCCCGTCCCATGTGTTGGCACCGAAAGTGGCCGGCTTGCTGCCGAACCGCTTCTCGTACGCGGCGATGTAGCCCTGCGCCACCTTCTTCGTCGGATTACTGTCGGGAATTTCGTCGATCACCAGCATCGGGCCGGCGGCGAGCACGGTTCCTTCGACTTTTTCCTTGCCGAGCTTGATGAAGTCCTCGGTGGCCACGGCATGCGTCTGGTAGACGCGGCCCTTGTAGCCTTGGTCGAACAGCGTGGCCTGGGGCAGCACGGCAGGACCGCCCACGGCGGCGATCAGCACGGCATCGGGCTTGGCAGCGATGAGCTTCAGCGTTTGTCCGGTGACGCTGGGGTCCGTGCGGCCGTACCGTTCGCTGGCCACAATCTTGATGCCGACCTTTTCCGCCATCGGCACGAACACCTTGTACCAATTTTCACCATACGGGTCGTTGAAGCCGATGAAGCCGATCGTCTTCACGTTGTTCTTCACCATGTGCTTCAGCAGCGCGCCGGCGATCAGGTCGTCGTTTTGCGTGGTCTTGAAGACCCACCGCTTTTTTGCATCGAGCGGTTCGACCACCGCCGACGTGCCGACGGTGGCCATCACCGGCACCTTGGCCTCGGCGATGATGTCGAGAATGGCCAGCGCATTGGGGGTGGTGGACGGCCCGATCAGCGCGTCGATGTTGTTTTCCTGGATCAGCTTCTTCACGTTCTGCACGGCTCGCGTGGTATCGCCGCCGTCGTCCAGCTGGAAATACTCGATGGTCGTGTCACCCACCTTGCGCGGTAGCAGGTCGCCCGTGTTCTTCTGCGGGATGCCGATGGCGGTGGTGGGGCCGGTGGCGGAGACCATGAGACCGATCTTCACCTGGGCATGCAGCGGAAGTGAAACAGCGGCGAGAGCGAGGGCGATCGCAGCGAATGTGCGCATGAGGAACTCCGGGAGTGGGCGCGCCTGGCCACAGTGCAGGCGGCGCGAAGGCCACGATTCTACCAGTGGGTACCGCGCCATCGGCTGGTCAGGCACGCACTGTCAACGCATGCCCGCGGCCAGCGCGTGCGCATGCGCGTTGTGCCGCTCGACGTGCAGCGACAGGTCGAGCGTGGTGAGTTGTCCGTCGCGCACGACCACGCGACCGTGGATCACGCTAAAACTCACCTGCTGCGGCGCGCAGAACACCAGTGCGGCCACGGGGTCCGCCAGCGCGCCGGCGTGACCCACGGTGCGCAGGTCGAAAGCGGCGAAGTCGGCCGCCATGCCTGGCGCCAGGGCACCGATGTCGTCCCGGCCCAGCACGTGCGCACCACCGAGCGTGGCGATCTCGAGCGCCTCGCGCGCGCTCATCGCCGCCGGTCCGAAGCCGACCCGCTGCAGGAGAAGCGCCTGCCGTGTTTCCGCAAGCAGGTGCCCGGCATCGTTGGACGCGCTGCCGTCGACGCCGATGCCCACCGGCACGCCCGCGTCGCGCATCGCGCGGATCGGCGCGATGCCGGAGGCGAGCCGCATGTTGGAGCACGGGCAATGCGCGACGCCGGTGCCGGTACGGGCGAACAACGCGATGCCGGGTGTATCGAGCTTCACGCAGTGCGCGTGCCACACATCGTGGCCGACCCAGCCCAGGCTCTCGGCATATTCGGCCGGGGTCATCGCAAAATTCTCGCGGCTGTACGCCACGTCGCTCGCATTCTCCGCCAGATGGGTGTGCAGGCCGACGCCATAGGCGCGCGCCAGTGCTGCCGACTCGCGCATCAGATCGCGGCTGACCGAGAACGGCGAGCACGGCGCGACACCGACGCGCAGCATCGAATGACGCGCGGGGTCGTGGAAGGCCTCGATCACGCGCCGCGTGTCGGCAAGGATGGCGGCCTCGTCCTCCACCAACGAATCCGGCGGCAACCCGCCGGCGCTGCGGCCGACGCTCATGCTTCCGCGCGTCGGATGGAACCGCATGCCGATGACGGCCGCGGCCTCGATGGCATCGTCGAGGCGCGCGCCGTTGGGAAACAGATACAGGTGATCGGCGGACGTCGTGCAGCCGGACAGCATCAGCTCCGCCAGCGCGGTCTGCGTCGACACGCGGATCATCTCCGGCGTGAGTCCGGCCCACAGCGGATAGAGACCCTGCAGCCAACCGAAGAGCGCCGCGTCCTGCACGCCGGGTACCGCGCGCGTGAGGCTCTGGAACATGTGGTGATGGGTGTTGACGAGGCCGGGGATCACGATGTGTCCGGCGAGGTCGAGCACCTCGTCCGCGGTATCCGGCAAATCGTTGGTCGAGCCGACCGCAACAATCCGGTGGTCCTCGATGTAGAGCCCGCCGTCGGCGATCTCGCGCCGCGCGGGATCCATCGTGACGACGTGGGCATGCCGGACGAGCAGGGTTCGGGCCATCGCGGAAGGCTACAGCATGCGTGCCGGGCGGAGCGACACGACGCTGACTACGCGGCCTGCCCGGCCGCGTGACCCGACGCCCACGCCCACTGGAAGTTGTAACCGCCGAGCCAACCCGTGACATCCACAACTTCGCCGATGAAGTACAGGTTCGGCACGGCCAACGCCGCCATCGTCTTCGACGACAGCACGCGCGTGTCCACGCCGCCGAGCGTGACCTCGGCCTTGTTGTAGCCGAGGGTGCCCGAAGGTTGCACCTGCCACGCATGCAAGTGCGCTGCCACTTCGCGGCGGCGCGCCAGACCAAGCCGCGACAACGGCAACGCCAGGTTCTCGGCCACGCACCACTGCTGGGCGAAGCGCCGCGGCAGCAGGTCGGCGAGTGCATTGTCGAGCCGCGCCGTGGACGTGGCACGCGAGGCGAACCAGGCGTCGACGTCCGTGTCGGGCAGCAGGTCGATCGCCAACGGGGTGCGGCCGTCCCAGTAGGAGGAGATCTGCAGGATCGCCGGACCGGAGAGGCCGCGATGCGTGACGAGCAGGTTCTCGCGGAAGCGGCCGCCGTTGCATGACACCAGTGCATCGACGGACACACCGGAGAGGTCGCCGTAGCGCGCAAGGGCCTCCGGCGCGAAAGCCAGCGGCACCAGTGCCGGACGCGGCGGCACGATGGACAACCCGAATTGCTCGGCGATCCGGTAGCCGAACGGCGTGGCGCCGATCTTGGGCACGGTCAGTCCGCCGGTCGCCACCACCAGCGACGCGCCGCGCACGCTGCCTTGCGCCGTGGCGACAACGAAACCGTTGCCGTCGCGCGAAATGCCGTGCACCGGACAGGGCATCCGCCATTGCACGTTGCCGCGGTCGCACTCGACCTTCAACATCGTGATGATGTCATGCGCCGAGTCGTCGCAGAAAAGCTGTCCCAGCTTCTTCTCGTGATACGCGATACCGTGGGCTTCGACCAGGCGCAGGAAGTGCGCGGGCGTGTAGCGCGCCAGCGCGGAACGGCAGAAGTCCGGGTTCTGCGACAGGTAGTGCGCGGGGCCCGCCCCACGATTGGTGAAGTTGCAGCGCCCGCCGCCGGAGATGCGGATCTTCTCGCCCAGAAGGTGGTAGTGCTCGATCAGCAGCACCTTGCGGCCGCGCTGCCCGGCCTGCGCCGCGCACATCATGCCGGCCGCCCC
The DNA here is from genome assembly GCA_038321425.1 of Burkholderiales bacterium. Classification (GTDB taxonomy): domain Bacteria; phylum Pseudomonadota; class Gammaproteobacteria; order Burkholderiales; family Casimicrobiaceae; genus VBCG01. The sequence continues at coordinate 11,307 of JBBQEY010000092.1, forward strand.
GGCGCCGATCACGACGACATCGAAATGCGCGTCGCGATTCATCGGCGGCAGGCTGGACGTAACAGGCGCGACGAGCGGCGCCCGATCAGTCGAAGAATTCCTTGACCTTGTCGAACCAGTTGCTGGCCCGCGGATTGTGCTTGGCCGGGTCCTTCGCGTTGATCTGGTCGAACTCGCGCAGCAGTTCCTTCTGGCGCGCGGTGAGCTTCACCGGCGTTTCGATC
>JBBQEY010000093.1:0-11411 GCA_038321425.1 Burkholderiales bacterium
GATGAATGAACCCTGATTGGGGTTCTCGTTCTTCGCCAACCCCCACTCGCGGTTGATGATGAGCTGGATGGCCATCGCCCGCCGCACGCTTTCCTCCGTCGGCGTGGTGATCGCCTCGTCGTAGGCATTGGTGTGCAACGAATTGGTGTTGTCGTACGTGGAGATCAGCGCCTGCAACGTCGTGCGGATGTCGTTGAAGGAAATTTCCTGCGCATGCAGGGAACGCCCCGACGTCTGCGAATGGAACTTCAACTTCTGCGAGCGCTCGTTGGCGCCATAGCGGTTTTTCATCGCCACGGCCCAGATACGCCGCGCTACGCGGCCGATCACCGCGTACTCCGGGTCCATCCCGTAGCTGAAGAAGAATGACAGGTTCGGCGCGAAATCGTCGATGCTCATCCCGCGCGCCAGGTACGCCTCGACGAACGTGAAGCCGTTGCTCAACGTGAACGCCAGTTGCGAGATCGGATTGGCTCCGGCCTCGGCGATGTGATAGCCGGAGATCGAGACCGAATAGAAATTGCGGATGTTGTGCTGGACGAAGTACTGCGCGATGTCGCCCATCACCTTCAGCGAGAACTCGGTAGAGAAGATGCAGGTGTTCTGCCCCTGGTCTTCCTTCAGGATGTCGGCCTGCACGGTGCCCCGCACCGTGGCTACCGTCCACTCACGGATCTTGGCGTCCTCGTCGTCAGTGGGCTCGCGGCCGTTGTCGGCGCGGAACTTGTCCAACTGCTGGTCGATGGCGGTGTTGAGGAACATCGCCAGCAGGGTGGGCGCCGGACCGTTGATCGTCATCGACACCGAAGTCGCCGGGTCGGCCAGGTCGAATCCGGCGTACAGCGCCTTCATGTCGTCGAGCGTGGCGATCGACACGCCGGAATTTCCCACCTTGCCGTAGATGTCGGGCCGGATGGCCGGGTCGTTGCCGTACAACGTGACCGAATCGAAGGCCGTGGACAGGCGCTTGGCCGGCATGCCATCGGCCAGCAGGTGAAAGCGGCGGTTGGTGCGGAACGGATCGCCCTCGCCGGCGAACATCCGCGTGGGGTCCTCGTTCTCGCGCTTGAATGCGAATACGCCCGCGGTAAACGGAAAACTGCCCGGTACGTTTTCCAGCAATTGCCAGCGCAGGATCTCGCCGTCGTCCTCGAAGCGCGGCAGCGCCACCTTGCGCACGCGCGTGCCCGACAACGACGTCGTCGTCAGCGCGGTACGGATTTCCTTGTCGCGGATCTTCACGACGTATTCGTCGCCGCTGTACGCGGCCTTGGTCTGCGGCCACATGTCCAAAAGCTTCCGCGCCCGTGGGTCGAGCTGCGCATCGCGTTCCGCCGCCAACGTATCGAGCGCGGCCGTGGCGGGGTTGTCGCCCAGCATCTGCCGCGACAGCCGCAACGCCTGCCGCTCGCGCGCCACCCGCGCCTGCTTCGTCGTCCATCCGTGGTAGCCGCGCACGGCATCCGCGATCTCGGCCAGGTAGCGCGACCGCGCCGCCGGCACGATCACGTTCTGCGCGGTGGACTGCCTTGTCGTCACGGGCGGCAGCGCCCCCGGCGCGAGCTTCAGGCCATGCGTGGCCAGCGTCGCGGCCAGTGCCTTGTACAACGCGGTCACGCCGTCATCGTTGAAGCGCGAGGCCATCGTGCCGAACACCGGCATCGCTTCAGGCGGCGTCTTCCAGGCTTCGCGGTTGCGCTGGAACTGCTTGCGCACATCGCGCAGCGCATCCTGCGCACCCTTGCGGTCGAACTTGTTGATGGCCACGAAGTCGGCGAAGTCGAGCATGTCGATCTTCTCCAGCTGGCTGGCCGCGCCGAACTCCGGCGTCATCACGTACAGCGACGTGTCGACCAGCGGCACGATCGCCGCATCGCCCTGCCCGATGCCCGACGTCTCGATGATGATCAGGTCGAAGCCCGCCACCTTGCACGCGGCGATCACATCGGGCAATGCCTTCGAGATTTCGCTTCCAGGTGACGCAAATGAGTCCCGCGTGGCCAGTGAGCGCATGAAGATGTTCGGATGTTCATTGGCGTTCATCCGGATCCGGTCGCCCAGCAATGCGCCGCCGGACTTGCGCCGCGACGGGTCGATCGAGATCAGCGCGATCTGCAGCTTGTCCTTCTGGTCGAGCCGGAAGCGGCGCACCAGCTCGTCGGTCAGCGAGCTCTTGCCAGCACCTCCGGTCCCGGTGATGCCGATCGTCGGTACCTTCGACGCCTCCGCTGCGGCCAGCAGTTCTGCGCGCAGCGGCGCGGGTACCGTGCCGTTCTCGAGGCCGGTGATGAGTCGCGCCAGCGCATGCGTGCGCGCAAAGCGGTCGTTCCCGCGCAATGGCGCCAGCGACGTCGGCAGCGTCGCGGCAAGATCGGTGTCGCACGCCGCGACGATCTCGTTGATCATCCCCTGCAGGCCGAGGCGCTGGCCGTCCTCGGGCGAGAAGATGCGCGTGACGCCGTACTCGTGCAGTTCGCGAATCTCGTCAGGGACGATCACGCCGCCGCCGCCGCCGAAGACCTTGATGTGCGCGCCGCCACGCTCGCGCAGCAGGTCGAGCATGTACTTGAAGTATTCGACGTGGCCGCCCTGGTAGGACGAGATCGCGATGCCCTGCGCGTCTTCCTGCAGCGCGCAGTTCACCACCTCCTCCACCGACCGGTTATGGCCGAGGTGGATCACCTCGCAGCCCGACGCCTGCAGGATCCGCCGCATGATGTTGATCGACGCGTCGTGCCCGTCGAACAGGCTGGCGGCCGTGACGAAGCGCACCTTGTGCACAGGTTTGTAGACGAGCGGCTGGCGAAGGGACAGGTCGTTCACGGCGAGACCTCGCTTTTGGCGCAATGCGACACGCTAAATGACGTTTACGTAAACGTCAATACAAGTTGCACCCAGGACGTTCATAATTCCACGTTTCGCCCCCGCTGCGCAGCCACCCTCTCCATGCCCCCACCGGCCACCTCCGCCACGTCCCCGATTCCCGCCGCCGCGTCGCCCGGTATCCCGGCCCTCGCCGGCCACAGTGTCGCCACCACGACATTGCTGAACCTGGCCCACGCACTGGACCATCTGGTGCTGCTGATCTTCGCCGCCGCCGTGGGCACGATCGCGGTGGAATTCGGCTACGCGCGCTGGGAAGACCTGATGCCATTCACTGCGGGCGCGTTCCTGCTGTTCGGCCTGGGCTCGATCCCGGCCGGACGTCTGGGCGACCTGTGGGGGCGGCGCGCGATGATGCTGGTGTTCTTCTTCGGCATCGGCGTGGCGTCCCTGCTGGTGGCGACGACGCAAAGCGCGTGGCAACTGGCGGCGGCGCTTACGTTGATGGGCGCGTTCGCCGCGATCTACCATCCGGTGGGCATCCCGATGCTGGTGCAGGGCACCTCCCGCCCCGGTGCGGTGATCGGCTTCAACGGCCTCGTCGGCAACCTGGGCATTGCGGCCGCGGCCGTGCTCACCGGATTCATCATCAAGTATTTCGGTTGGCGGATGGCGTTCGTCGTGCCGGGCATCGTGGCCATCGTGTTGGGTTTCATCTTCGCGCGCGTGGTGCCGAACGAAGAACTGGCCCCCTCCAAGCGCGCGCCCCGGCAATCCGACCTCGCGCCCCGCGACATCGCGCGTGTGGTGCTGGTGCTGACGCTCACGTCCACCTGCGGGAGCCTCCTTTTCAACTTCACGACCAACGGCAACGGCGAGTTGATGGCCGACCGGATGCGCGCGATCACGCTCGACCCGGCACGCCTCGGCCTGATGCTGGGCGCCGTGTATGTCGTGGCGTCGTTCTCGCAGCTAATCGTGGGGCGCGCGATCGACCGCTATCCGTTGAAGCGCCTGTTCATGGGCATCGTGCTGATGCAGATACCGTTGTTCGCGATGGCCGTGTTTGCCGATGGCTGGGTCTTCTACGGGCTGGCCATTGCGTTCATGGCGTTCGTGTTCGGTGCCATCCCGTTCACCGATGCGCTGATCGTGCGCTACGTCGACGACCGGATGCGCTCGCGCGTGGCCGGCGTCCGCCTGGCCATCGCCTTCGGCGTGAGTTCGCTGGCCGTCTGGCTGCTGGGGCCGCTGGTCAAGGCCAACGGTTTCGGCTTCCTGCTGGGCCTGATGGCCGCGATTGCTGCCGTCGCAGCGCTGGCGGTGGTGTTCCTGCCGAAGCCGCACGCCGACCATCCGTAGGTGCGCCTGAAGGGCGTGCTGTAGGCGAGGCTTCAGCCTCGCGGGTTCGATGCGGCATACCTGCGAGGCTGAAGCCTCGCCTACAAACGTCGGGGATATCGCCGCGCCGAACCCACACCCACACCCACACCCACACCCACACCCACACCCACACCCGTAGGCGAGGCTTCAGCCTCGCGGGTTCGATGCTGCATACCTACGAGGCTGAAGCCTCGCCTACAACTGTGGTGGCGGAACGGGCGGCGGCGCTACCGGTAGAACATTTCCGGCGTTTCGCCGTCTAAGCAGGCCTTAAGCCAGCGGCGGCTATACTCCGCGCGCCAATCCACCGAGGTCGCTTCCATGCCCGCATTCGCTGCCATTTCCCGGCGCATCGCCGCCTTCGTCCTGCCGCTGTTCGTCGCCGCGGGCGCGTACGCCGCGCTGCCGGCCGGCATCACGCAAGGCCCCACCGTCGAGGGTATTACCGAGTACCGGCTGGCCAACGGCCTGACGGTGCTGCTGTTCCCCGACGCGTCGAAGCCCACCACTGTGGTCAACGTCACGTACAAGGTGGGGGCCGCGCACGAGAATTACGGCGAAACCGGCATGGCGCACCTGCTGGAGCACCTGGTATTCAAGGGCACGCCCACGCGCGGCAACATCATGCAGGAGCTGGGCCGCCGCGGCATGGAATTCAACGGCACCACCGGCTGGGACCGCACCAACTACTTCCAGACGTTCACCGCATCGGGCGACAACCTCGACTGGGCACTGTCGATGGAAGCCGACCGCATGATCAACTCGTTCATCCGCCGCAGCGATCTCGACACCGAGATGACGGTGGTCCGCAACGAATTCGAGCGCAGCGAGAACAATCCGCAACTGGTGCTCTACGGCAAGATGCTGTCCACCGCCTACCAGTGGCACAACTACGGACATCTGCCGATCGGCGCGCGCTCGGACATCGAGAACGTCGACATCAACCGGCTGCAGGCGTTCTACAAGATGTATTACCAGCCGGATAACGCCGTGCTGATCGTCGCCGGCAAGTTCGACGTCGACCCGACGCTGGCGCTGATCGCGAAATACTTCGGGCCGATCCCGACGCCCTCGCGCGTACTGCCGCGCATCTACACTGAGGACCCCGTGCAGGACGGCGAACGTTCGGCGACACTGCGGCGGGTCGGCAACTCCAAGTTCCTCGGCATGATGTACAAGGTGGGCCGCGGCGCGCACCCGGATTACGTCGCGACCGATGCGCTGGGCGAAGTGATGACGCTCGCACCCTCGGGCCGTCTTTACAAGGCGCTGGTGGAGACCAAGAAGGCCACTGCAGTCTCGGTCTGGGCCGAAGCCCAGTCCGACCCCGGCACCACCACGTTTTTCGCGCAGATCCCGGACGGCGATGCGATCGAGCCGGCGCGCGAGGCGATGCTGGCGACATTCGCCAACATCGCGAAAGAACCGATCACCGAGGCCGAGGTCGCGCGCGTGCGCGTCAAGGCCGCGAAGTACTTCGACGACGTCATGTCCAACCCGCAGCAGTTCGGCGTCGGCATCTCGGAAGCCATCGCGCTGGGCGACTGGCGCCTCTTCTTCGTGCAGCGTGACCGCTATCGCACCGTCAAGGCCGAGGATGTGCAACGTGTCGCGCTCCAGTACCTGAAGCGCTCCAACCTGACGATGGGCGAGTTCATCCCGGATGCCAAGCCCGATCGCGCACCCGCGGCGGCGCCGGTGGATATCGCCGCAATGGTCAAGGACTACAAGGGCGATGCGGCCACGGCCGCCGGCGAAGTGTTCGACGCCTCACCCGCCAACCTCGATGCCCGCGCGCAACGCTTCTCGCTGCCCAATGGCCTGAAGGTCGCGCTACTGTCGAAGAAGACGCGCGGTGAAGCGGTGAACTTCAGTCTCACGCTGCGCTTCGCTGACGAGAAGTCCGCGTTCGGCAAGGCCACCGACGGCGCGGTCGCCGGCAGCATGCTGATGCGTGGGACCACGACCAAGTCGCGCCAGGAAATCAACGACGAATTCGACAAGCTGCGCGCCAAGGTCAGCGTCAGCGGTTCGTCCACTGGCGCCACCGCCAGCGGCCAGACGTTTCGTGCGCAATTGCCCGATACGCTGCGCCTCGTCGCCGACGTACTGAAGAACCCCGCGTTCCCCGCCACCGAACTCGACCAGGTGAAGCGGGCCCGGGCCACCAGTCTTGAAACAGCGCGTTCGGAGCCGCAGGACATTGCGCAGCGCGCGCTGCGGCGCCACGACAATCCGTATCCGGTCGGCGACCCACGGTACGCCCCGACGATCGAGGAGAGCCTCGCCTGGAACAATGCGGTTTCGCTCGATGCGGTGCGCGCATTCCACAAGCAATTCTATGGCGCCAGCAACGCTGAACTCGCCATCGTCGGCGATTTCGACGCGGACGCGATGCGTGCGCTGGTCACCGAACTCTTCGGCTCGTGGAAGAGCCCGTCCACCTATGCCCGCGTGCCCGACCCGTTCCGGACGATCAAGCCGGCGGCCTTGCGACTCGTCGTCCCCGACAAGGCCAATGCGATCCTGTTCGCCAGCGGGAAGTGGCCGATCAACGACTCGAACCCGGACTATCCGGCATTGCTGGTCGCGAACTTCATCTTCGGCGATTCGTCGGCCGCGCGGATTCCGGAGCGCCTGCGCCAGAAGGATGGCCTGTCGTATGGCGCGGGTGGCTACTTCCAGCCCAGTTCCATCGACGCCAACAGCGCGTACGGCATGTATGCGATCTTCGCGCCGCAAAACCTCGAGAAGGTTCGCACCGGCATCGCCGAGGAACTCGACCGCGCACTGAAGGAAGGCTTCACCGACGCCGAAGTGGCAGCGGCCAAGCTCGGCGTGATGCAGGAACGCACGCTGGCGCGCACCGAGGATGCGGGCATCGCCGGCGCGCTGACGACGCAGGCCTACCTCGGCCGCACGTTTGCCGTCTCCGCCAACGTCGACGAGGCAATTGCCAAGCTGACCACCGCCGACGTGAACGCCGCATTCCGCAAATACATGAAGGCGGGTGAATTCACGTTCGCCTTCGCTGGCGACTTCAAATGACAACAGAGGCGCGAGCCCCTGTTGATTTGCTTCTGCATCGCCGCTGAAATGCCGCGGGTCGCCCAAAAGAATTCCTGTAGGCGAGGCTTCAGCCTCGCGGGGTCAATGCTGCCGCACACCCGCGAGGCTGAAGCCTCGCCTACAACCCTATAACCCTACAGGGCGCCTACCACCTCCTTCAGCGCGCCCGCGATCCCGGGCGTGCACGCGAGGCACGCCCCTTTGGTGACCGGCGTGGGTGTGGTGAACGGGACATGGTAGCCGCCCGCCTCTTCCACCAACAGCAATCCTGCCACCGCATCCCACGCGGATAGCTCGAGTTCGACGAAGCCATCGAAGCGGCCGCTGGCCACGTGTGCGAGCTGCAACGCGGCGGATCCAAAATTGCGCATTGCGCAACCGGCGGCCATCATCCGCCGCCGGATGTCGAGGTAGCGGTCTTCCGGATGGCGGTCGTGGTGACCCAGCACGACATACGCGCCTGACAACGAATGCGTTGTCGAAACCTGCAGCTTCGTCGTGCCCTGTGCATCCGAAGCAAACGCACCGCCGCCATGCTTGCCGTGATACAGCACGTCGGCCGGCGGGTCGTACACGACGCCCACCTGCGTGCGCCCCCCCCGCACGTAGCCGATGGCGACATTCCAGTACGGCACGCCGCGCAGGAAATTGTGCGTGCCGTCGATGGGGTCGACGATCCAGCAATGTTCGGCCGGCCCCGTGAACGTGGCGGCCGTCTCCTCCCCCAGGAACGCATCGTCGGGAAACGCCGCGGCCAGCTCGCGCCGGATCAGATTCTCGACATCGCGATCGGCATGACTCACGAAATCGGCGGGCCCCTTCAGTTCGACGACCAGCTTCGCGCGATTGCGGAAGTAATCGAGTGCCAGCGCCCCCGCCGCGCGCGCGATACGCTGCGCCGCCACATACCGTGCGTCGATCGCATCATCCTCGTGTGCCGGCATGTCAGATACCGTCGACCGCGATGATGCGGCTCTTGGCGATCTCGTGCCGCAGCGCGGCCAGCGGCCGGTAGGCCGGGTCGTCCATGAACGCCTTGATCGCGGCGCGACTGGGGAAGCGGAACAGCACCATCCGCGTGGGCGCCCAGTCGCCCTCGATCACTTCATGGGCGCCGCCGCGCACGAGGTACTCGCCTCCATGCTTGGCGATCAGGGCAGGGACCTGGCGCTTGTAGTCTTCGTAGCGGGCGAGGTCGCGGATGTCGACGTCGACGATCATGTAAGCAGGCATGTTCCGGATCTTCCTTGAGGTAGGTGAATCAGCGCGGCAGGACGATCACCGCATCGGGGTCGAAGGCAATGCTGACCGCGGCATCGCGCGGGCGCGGCGTTCGCGCGTCGGGATCGAACACCAGCAGTTCGCCCCACGCGGTGGCCACCACATACTCGATGCGGCTACCGAGATAGGAAACACGCTTGCAGACACCAGGCAACACGCCCTGCCCGGCGTCGACGACACGCAAACGCTGCGGGCGCACGGCCAGCGTGGCGGGGCCGGTACTGCGGCCGTCGGCGCGCACGGGTGCGACAACACCGCCCGCCGCAAACGTCGCCACCGCACCATGCACCGTCAACTCGCCGTCGACCAGGTTGGCGTCGCCGATGAAGTCGGCAAGAAAGCGGCTTTGCGGCGCGTCGTACAGGTCATGGGGTGTCCCCTGCTGCGCAATGTGGCCGCCCTCCATCACGATGACGCGATCGGAAACCGCCAGCGCTTCTTCCTGGTCATGCGTCACGTAGATGACGGTCAGCGACAGCGACTGCTGCAGTTCGCGGATTTCCTCGCGCACGCGGCGGCGCAGCTTGGCGTCGAGATTGGACAGCGGCTCGTCGAACAACAGCACCGCCGGCTCCAGTACCAGCGAACGCGCCACGGCCACACGCTGTTGCTGGCCGCCTGAAAGTTCGGAGGGTAGCCGGGCTTCGTAATCGGCCAGGCCCAGCATCGTGAGCTTGGCGCGGGCGAGTTCACGGGCTTCAGGTCGCGACTTCCGCATCGAGATGGGGCCGTACGCCACGTTCTCCAGCACCGTCATGTGCGGGAAGAGCGCATAGGACTGGAACACCATGCTGACATCGCGCTCGTTTGCGGCGCGCAGCGTGACGTCGGTGCCACCGATCAGCACGCGTCCCCCCGAGACGGCCTCGAGGCCCGCCACCATCCGCAGCGTCGTGGTCTTGCCGCAGCCGGAAGGCCCGAGCAGCGTAACTAGTTCGCCCGGCGCCACGCGAAACGACACGTTGTCGACGGCCGTCACGTTGCCGTAGCGCTTCGACACGCCGTCGAAGACGACACCACCTATGGTCGTGGTTTCCATGCCAGTCCCGCTGGGGGTCATATCAATGTCCTGTGGCAAACGCAGTCGCGGCACGGCGGCCAAGCCGGGTTTCACCGACCAGGTTCTGCACCAGCAGCAGCACGGCCAGCATGAAGAAGATCAGCACGGTCGAGTAGGCGATCGCCAGCGGATACTCGCCCGCCTCGACGCGGCCGATGATGTAGACAGTAGCCAGGTTGTACTTGGCGGTGGCAAGGAAGATCACTGCACTGACCGCCGTCATCGCATGCGTGAAGCTGAACACCAGGGTGGCGATGATCGCCGGGCGCAGCAGCGGCAGGATCACCTCGCGCAGCGTGCGCGTCGTGGAGGCGCGCAGTGTCGACGACGCCTCATCGAGCGTCCTGTCGATCTGGGCCAGCGCCGCCACCCCCGCACGCACGCCCACCGGCATATTGCGAAACACGAAACACAGCACCAGGATCAGCATGCCGCCGGTCAATTCGAGCGGCGCCACGTTGAACGCGACGATGTAGGCCACGCCGATCACCGTGCCGGGAATCGCGAAGCTGACGAGCGTCAGGAACTCGAACGCGCGGCGGCCCGTGAAGCGATGCCGTGTGATGACGTAGGCGGCCAGCAATCCGACGATGGTGGTCAGCGGCGCGGCGATGGCGGCCACCTCGATCGTCGTGAAGAAGCTGTCCCACGCCGATCCGGTGAACGTCGGCAGCAAGCCGTTCCACGCGAACCCGAAGCCCTCCGAGAAATGATGGATCGTCAGCGTCATGTCCCCGCGGCCGATGTCCTTGACGAAGCCGCCGATCAGGATGATCACGTAACACGCCAGCGTGAACACGATCCACAGCCCGGCCGTGCCGAAGCAGGCGAGCCAGAACGGCCGCGGCAGCTGCGCCGGCACGCCGCCATCGCCCTTGCCGGTGACCGTGACATAGGACAGGCGTCCGATCCAGCGCTGCTGCAGCCAGAACGCGATCAGCGTGAGGCCGAGGAGCACGGTGGCCAGCGCGGCGGCGCGGCCCGGATCGTGCTGCGCGCCGGCGACGGCGAAGAAGATCTTTGTCGACAGCACGTCGAAGTTGCCGGCCAGCACGATCGGGTTGGCGAAATCGGCGAGGCTTTCGACGAAGCCCAGCAGGAAGGCATTCGCCAGCGCGGGCCGCAGCAACGGCCACGTCACCGTGCGGAACACCCGCCAGCGCGATGCGCGCAACGTCTGTGCCGCTTCCTCCAGCGACGGGCTGATCGCTGCCAGCGCGCCATTGAGGATCATGAAGGCGATCGGCGAGAACGTGATCAGCTGTGCGATCGTCACGCCCGGCAGCCCGTACAGCCAGCGCGAGCGCGGAATGCCGAACCACGTATCGAGCAACCCCGTGACGAGGCCGGTGCGGCCGAACAACACGACCAGCGCCAACGCGATCACGAACGGCGGCGTGATGATCGGCAGGATCGACATCAGCTTGGTGACACCGGCGTAGCGCTGCCCGCCGCGCTGTACGACCAGCGCAAGCAGCAGCCCCAGCAACGTCGAACCGATGCCGACGGTCGTCGCGAGGATCGCGGAATTGATGGCTACGCCGCAGCGCGTGCCCCCCGTCAAGCACGCGAGGCTCCAGATGTCCGACGTCAGCAGCCGCTCCGCCGCGAGGCCCGGCACGAAGTTGCCCTGGCTGTCGAACAACGCCGCGACGAGCGCCTTGCCCACCGGGAAGAAGATGAAGATCAACAACAGGGCCGCGACTACGACGACAATCGATGCCACGGTGGCATCGCCGTTGAAGTAACCGCGGCGCGCCACCGCGCGGGCAAAGCAGATGGTGAGCGCGATCAG
>JBBQEY010000094.1:0-11314 GCA_038321425.1 Burkholderiales bacterium
GCAGCGGATCGATCACCGCGGCGTCCTTCACTTCGATGGCCAGTTCGCGGCGCGCATCGAAGCTGCCCGGCGCGAGATTGACCGAACCGATGATGGCGCGCGCGCCATCCGCCAGCATCATCTTGCCGTGCAGCTTCATGCCCTTCATCCGGTGCACCTTGCAACCCACGTCGCGCATGATGCGCAGGCCGCCAACGCCTTCGACCAGCTTGTCCTTCTTGAGCGTGTGCGGCGGGCGCGCCAGGATGTTCACCTTCACGCCGCGTCCTGCCGCACGCACCACGCGCTCGATGATCACCGCGTCCTGGTAGCGCTCGTTCTGCAGCCACAATTCGCTTTGCGCGCGATCGATGAAATGGGCGAAGCGCTCGCGGCCATTGGCGTTGCACCAGATGAGATGCGATGCCTCCGGCGGCTTGAACGCGGTGCGGTCCCAGTCGGCATCGAAGCACGTCAACACCTCGGCCACTTCCTTCCTGTGATCGGTGACCACCGCGTAATCGCGCGTCTCGGTGACGTTGCGCGTTTCCCAGTTGAGCGACATGATGACCGCGGTCGTGTCGTCCACGACCAGCGACTTCTCGTGCGTCAAGTCGAACTCGGGATTGGCGTCCTTCACCGTCACGCCCGCCGCTTCCAGAAGCTTCCGCGACTCGTCGTTGTCCGATTCGCCGCTGCGCCGTGCGGCGTTCAGCATCACGCGCACGTCGACGCCGCGCTTCTTCGCGGCGATCACCGCATCGAGCAGCGACGGTTCGGTGAACACGAACATCTTGACGCGGATGGACTTCGTGGCAGCCGCCACCACCGCCACCAATGGCGCAACGGTGGCATCGGGCATGACAATGAGGGTTCGGGAGGCCATGTCAGGCAGGTCAGGCCGCGGGCGCGGCGGGGTGGTCGGCGAATTGGACATGGTACAGGTCGGCATAGAGCCCGCCCTGGGCCAGCAATTGCGTATGGTTGCCCTGCTCCGCCACGACGCCATCCTTCAGCACGATGATGTTGTCGGCATCGCGGATCGTCGACAGCCGGTGCGCGATCGTGATCACCGTGCGCCCCTTCATCAGGCGCTCGAGGCCTTCGATCACCAGCCGTTCAGATTCGGTGTCGAGTGCCGCAGTGGGCTCGTCAAGAATCAGGATCGGATCGTTGCGGATCACCGCGCGGGCGATGCCGATGCGCTGCCGCTGGCCGCCCGACAGCGTGTCGCCGCGCTCGCCCACGACGGTTTGATAACCCTGCGGCATCTTGACGATGAATTCGTCGGCGTTGGCGAGCTTGGCGGCCGCGATGATCTCCTCGTCGGTGGCCCCGCCCGGACGGCCATACGCGATGTTGTCGCGGATCGAGCCGCGAAAGAGCACCGTCTCCTGCAGCACGTAGCCGATCTGCGTGCGCAGCGGATGCAGCTGGTAGTCACGCACGTCGACGCCGTCGATCAGGATGCGGCCTGACTGCGGGTCGTAGAAGCGCGGGATCAGGCTGACGATCGTCGACTTGCCGCTGCCGGTGCCGCCCACCACGCCGACCACCTGCCCGGGCATGACCTTGAATGACACGTCCTTCAGCACCGGCGCATCCTGCGCGTAGCCGAAGGCCACGTGCTCGAACGCGATTTCGCCCTTCAGCGGCGGTGGCATGCGGGCGTTGGCCTTCTGCGGGATCATATCGTCCGCGGCCAGGATCGACTGGATGCGCTCGAGGCCGATGGCCGTCTGCGCGATGGTGTTCGTCATCTTCGCCAGGTCCTGTACCGGCTTGAAGAATTTGGACAGGTAGGCTAAGAACACCGTGAGCGCGCCCACCGTCATCGCGCTGGCCAGGATCAGCGACGTGCCGCGCCACAGTACGAAGGCCGTGCAGAACGCCACGACGATCGCCACCACCGGCGACAGCAACGACTTGATGCGACGCGCCTTCAGCGCGGCTGCGACGGTCGCGCGGCTTGCCTCCTGCATCCGCTGCATCTCGAGGTCCTGCCGGTCGAAGGCCATGACCGAGCGGACGGAGCCCAAGCCCTGCTGCGCCACCGACACGATCTCGCTCTGCGTCTTGCGCACATTGCGCGTGGCGGCCTTCACCGCCGTCTTGAAGCGGAACACGAAAAGCAACAGAAACGGCGTGACGCCGATGGCGATCATCGCGAAGTCCCAGTTGAGCCAGAACATGATGCCCACCATGCCGATGATCGTCATCGCATCGACGACGATCGACAGCGTGGCCGACGATGCGAAGTCCTGCACCGTCGCCACGTCGCTGGTCAGCGTCGAGAGGAGCGCGCCGGTCTGGTGCTCGGAGTAGTAGGACAGCGACAGGCGATGCAGGTGGTCGTAGATCCGGATGCGCAGGTCGTGCGCCACCCACTGGCCGACGCTCTCCGTGTAGTAGTTGTCGATGTAGCTCGCGATCGCGTCGATCAGCGCAATCATGATCGTGGCCACTGCGGCGAAAAGCGCCAGGCCCATCGTGGTCCGGTCGATGCCGAAGTCGTGGATCCAGTGCAGCCACCCGGGCAGCGGATGCTTGCCGAGCGCATTGTCGAGGACGATCTTCAGCGGCCACGGCGCGGCCAGGCTCATCAGCGTTTCGACCAGCATCGCCGCGAAGATGATCAGTACCCAGCGCCGGTAGGGCTGCAGCAGCGAGCGCACCAGCCGTGTCATCCACGGCTTGGTGGAAGCAGCACCCGCTGCGGGTAAGGCGTCCGCGGGGCGCCCCGGAATCATGTCCGGGGCGGCGGGCGCGGAGGGTGAAGGGGCGGGATCAGGCATCGCGGCAATGGGAGCATCGGAACGGCCCGCGAGTCTGTGCCGGGCGCCGTGGCCGCGTCAAGGCTTGACCCAGGGATTCTCGATCGGCGCGCACCTGGCCTTGCGTTCGCCCAGCGTGCAGGTGGTCAGCGCCGCGCCATGCAGGTCCCACGCGGTCATCGTCCAGCCTGTGCCGGCACGTTCCATCGCCATGAAGCCGAAGCGGTTGGTCGACACGATCTCGGCGACTACCGCCCCGGGCGCCGGCTGCAGGCCCGGCGGAAACGGCGTGGGAAAGGGCTGGTCAACCCAGTCACCTGCATTGCCGGAGATGAACTGCGGGGGCTGCGCGGTGGAGAAGCTCACCATCTGGAAAATGTGGTTGTGGCCGGCCAGCAGGGCCTCGATGTTGGGCGGGAACAACACCGTGGGATGGAGGTTCTGCAACACCGACTGCAGGCCCGCATTGCCCGGGTACGGCGATTGCGGCCGCGACGGATTGGCGGCGAATCCCAGCACCGGATGATGGCTCATGAAGAACGTGCGGGGCGTGCCGGCGGTGCGCGCGAAGGCGCGGGCGAGCTGAACATGGTAGTTGCGATACATGAGGTCCGTCGGTGCTAACGGCGTCACACCCACCAGCGACGAATCGAACACAATGAACTCGGTGTCGCGCGCGGCATCGAGCGGCACCACGTACGGTTCGCTGTAGTCGCCGATGACATCATCCACCGCGGCATTGCAATCTTGCCGCGGCGCCACGGGACGCGTGTCGAGGAAGCGCCACCAGCCTTGCCCCGCCCGCGCGCACGACTCGTGGTTGCCACGGATGACGATCCACGGCGCTGCGGCGAAGAGCTTGCGCGCCGGATGGAAAAGATCGGCGCGCCACGCGTCCCAGCCGTAGCCCCATGGGCTGCCGAAGCAACCGAGATCGGCCCGCGGGCATGCGTTCTCGCGATAGTGGAAATCGCCGACGTGGATCACGAGGTCCGGCGCCGTGGCCGCCGCCGCGCTGGCTACGCGCTCGAAGGGCCACTGCAGCGGGTCATCGCAGTTCTGGAACACGTTGTCGCCGACCTTGATGCGGCAGCCGGTGTCGCCGAGCAAGACGATGCGCTGTGGATTGGCTTTGGGCAGCGGCAATGGAGCGCCGTGGATGGTCGCGCGCAACGTCCCCTTCGGGATCGTCGCCTCGCAGGTCAGCACCGGGAACGCAGACGGCTTCGACAACGCCGGAATGCTGCGCGTGGGACGCAAGGGAATCGTCCCCGGTGGCATGCGCACGGTCATCATCTGTACCGTGCCGTCGAGCACGATATCGGGGCACTGCGCAGCGCCGGTGATCGCCCGCGCCACCGCGATGCCGTCGGGACCGAGCAGCACGAACTTCGTGTCGACGGGCTCCACCTCCACGAAGGGCAGGTTCGCACATCCCGAAAGCGACGCACAGAGCGTCAGTAACAACGCCCGTTTCAACGGAAATCGCTCCACAGCAGGTTGATCGCGGCCAACGCCGCGGCCACCGCTGTTTCGGTGCGCAGGATGCGCGGACCGAGCCGGACACCGGTGATGCCCGATTGCAGTGCACGCTCGACCTCACGCGCATTGAAGCCGCCCTCAGGGCCGATCAGCACGTCAATCGTACCGGTGGGCGGAGCCATCGCAGGCAACGTCAGCGTGGCATCCGGCATCAGCATCAAGCCCGCGCGGGCTGGATCGCGTTGCGCGAGCCATGATTCAAAGGATCGCGGCATTTCCACCGCGGGTACGCGATTGCGCCCGCACTGTTCGCACGCGGCCACCGCGATCTGCTGCCAATGCGCGAGCCGCTTGTCGCCGCGCTCGCCGTCGGGGAAACGTGCGCCCTGCGCCGACACCACGGGTGCAATCGCGGCCACGCCGAGCTCTACGGCCTTCCGCACCACGTAGTCCATCGCGTCGTTGGCGGGAATGGCCTGCACCAACGTCACTGCCAGCGCGGGCTCAAGGTCGATTGCGGCAAAGCCGTCGATGCGCACCGTCGCATGCCGCTTGTCGGCATGGACGATCGTGGCCGCCATCTCGCCACCCGCGCCGGTGAACAGCACGATGTCGTCCCCGATGCCGAGGCGCAAAACGCGCAGCGCGTGGTGAGCCGCCGCTGCGGGCAGCAGTACCTGCGCACCCACATCGTGGCTGTCAGGCAGGTCCGGTACGAAGAAACGTGGAGTGGCCATCGGGTCGAAAGCGGAAGCAAATGCGACGAGCGGACCGCGAACATCGGCAGACAGGCGCGCGCGGTGCTACGATTCTGCCACACCCCCTGCTGCAAGGATCGCCATGGTCAGCCTTACCACGCCATCTGGAACCACCGGATGGCCTGCATTTCCGTTCGATCTCTCGGGTGTGGACGGTCGGCGGCACAGTTTGCAATCGGTCCATGGACGCCATGGCCTCGTGGTCATGTTCATCTGCAACCACTGCCCCTACGTCAAGGCAGTGCTGGACAAGATCGTCCGCGACACCGATGCGCTCCGCGCCATGGGTGTGAACAGTGTCGCAATCATGAGCAACGATCCATCCGAGCATGCCGAGGATTCCTTCGTGCACATGAAGGCGCTGTCGATCCGGCATCGCTTCGGGTTTCCCTACATTCTGGATGACACGCAGCGCGTCGCGAAAGGCTACGGCGCCGTGTCCACGCCGGACTTCTTCGGCTTCGATCGCGACCTGCGCCTCGCCTATCGCGGCCGCCTGGACGCGTCGGGGCGCTCACCCAATCCGGATGCGCCGCGCGAAATGTTCGACGCGATGAGCGCGGTGGCGCACGGACACCCGGCGCCGCTGCTGCAACATCCATCGGTCGGATGTTCGATCAAGTGGAAGGCGATCGCGTAGTCGCGGCAACGCGCTACACGAAGCTTCGCAGCGCATCCAGCACCGCGTCGGGCTGCTCGGCCATCATCGCATGGCCGGTGTCGGGAAGCGTCACGACCGCAGGTTCCGCCAGTGCCGCGATCAGCGCCTGCGCCCCACGCGGCGGGGCCATGATGTCGCGCACGCCCAGGATCACCAGCGACGGGCAACGCACCGCAGCGGCGGCGTCCAGTCCACCCGAATAGTCAACGCAGGCCTTGAGATCCGTGTGCAGCACGCCGGGACCGGAGCGCTCCAGAAGCCGCATCGATGCGCCGGTCATCCACAACCCGGGCACCTGGTTGCCGCCCAGTTGCTTGCCAGCGCTGTGCGACCAGCCATTGATGAGCTCGAACGCCAGGTGATCGTCGGCGCGCGCCGCGTCGAGTAACGCTTCACTCACCCCCATGGGCACCGCCGGGCCGAGCAACGCCAGCTTCGACACCCGCGGCCCATGCCGCGCGGCGCAGGCCAATGTTGCCAGCGCGCCCATCGAGTGCCCGACCAGCACCGCCTGTTCCACCGCGATCGCATCGAGCACGTCGACCAGCCAATCGGCGATCGCGTCGATGGAAGCCAATGGCGCACCTGCCGAGCGGCCGTGTCCGGGGAGGTCCACCGCCAATGCGTTGAAGCCGTGATGCGCGAAGTAGCGCGACTGCAATGCCCACACGCTGTGGTCGTGTGCGGCACCATGCACGAACATGACGGAGACTTGTGAAGCGACAAGGGCGCGCGTTCCCGTGTAGATGAAGGTCTCGGCATGGTCGACGGTAACGCGCATCGTGACCGACCTTCAGCGGACCGCCGCCGCCGCGGGATACGCGGCTTCGGACTCCGGAACCGGCGTGGGGACGGGACGGCCGGCCAGGAACGCATCGACATTGGCGAGCACCATCGCCTGCATCGCCGCCTGCGCGTCCTCCGACGCCCCGCCGATATGCGGCGTCAGCGCCACATTGGGCCGCGCCAGTAGTGCGGCGGGCACTTTCGGCTCGTGTTCGAACACATCGAGGCCCGCGCCTTCGATCGTGCCGTCGGTCAGCGCGGCGATCAGTGCGGCTTCGTCGATCACCGCGCCGCGCGCGATGTTGACCACATGGCCGCGCGGGCCAAGCGCCTTCAGCACGCCGGCATCCACCGTGTGGCGATTGCTGCCATCGGCCCGTACGGCGACGACCAGCACATCGGCCCAGGCGGCAAGTTCGAGCAACGTATTGAAGTACGGATACGCCACGTCCGCCCGTTGGTGGCGGCTGTGATACGCCACTTCCATCTCGCACGCCAGCGCACGCCGCGCGATGCGTTCGCCGATGGCGCCCAACCCGTAGATGCCCGCGCGCCGGCCGGTGAGGCCGACGACTGATTGCAAGCCCCGCACACTATTGCCCGTCCACTCGCCACGCAACAGAAAGGCGTTGGCATCGAACATGCGACGCACGGAGGCGATCATCAGGCCCAGTGCGATGTCCGCCACCGCAGAAGCGTTGGCGCCCGGGCTATGCGCGGCCACGATCCCGCGCGCCCGCGCCGCCGCTGTATCCACCCCTTCGTAGCCGCTGCCGAGGCAGCACAGGAGGCGAAGCGCAGGCAGGAGCGCCATCGTGGCGGCGCTGGCGGGGACCGTGCCCATCGTGATCAGCACGCTGACATCGGCTCGCGTGGCGGCCGGCAATGCGGCAACTTCTTCAGCAAATGCCGAAGGCATCGGTCCGACCACACGTCCGCGCCGCGCGAGCTGCCGCATGAACGCATCGTTGACGTGCATCGCCAGCAGGATCGTCGGTGGCGCGTTCACAGGACTACCCTCCGCGCCTGCGCGCTGCGGGGCAATTCGCGCTTGGGGCGGCCCGGCGCGCTCAATGGATTACCCTCCGCGCCAGTGCGCTGCGGGGCAACTCGCGCTTGGGGCGGCCCGGCGCGCTCATGGCGCGGCCTTGCCGGCCGCGTACAGCGCGCGCGACAGATCCTCGATCAAGTCTTCCGGGTCCTCGAGGCCGACCGACAGCCGGATCGTGCCTTCAGTGATGCCGGCGCGCACCAGGTCGTCCGCCGACATCCGGAAATGGGTGGTGGACGCGGGATGGATCACCAGCGACTTGGCGTCCCCCACGTTGGCCAGGTGCGAGAACAGCGACAGCGTCTCGATGAACTTGCGGCCCTGCGCCCGCGTGCCACGGATCGCGAACGAGAACACGGCGCCGCAGCCACGTGGCAGCAGCCGCCGCGCCAGCGCGTGATCCGGGTGATCCGGCAACTCCGGATAGCCGACAGACTCGACCAGCGGATGCACGGCCAGGAAGGCGACGACCTTGCGCGCATTCTCCACATGCCGTTGCATCCGGATCGGCAGCGTCTCCATGCCTTGCAGTATCTGGAACGCCGTGAACGGCGCCATGCAGGCGCCGAAATCACGGATGCCTTCGCGCCGGGCGCGCAGCAGGAATGCCGCGGTGATCGACTCCTCACTGAATACCATGTCATGGAATCCGTGATAGGGCTCGGTCAACGTCGGAAACTTGCCGCGCGCAGCACCCGCGTCCCAATCGAACTTGCCCGAATCGACCAGCAACCCGCCGATGACCACACCGTGGCCGGACAGGAACTTGGTGGCCGAATGGAAGATGAGATCGGCGCCGAGCTCGAAAGGCCGGATCAGGTACGGCGTGGTGAACGTCGAGTCGACCAGCAACGGCAGGCCGTGGTCATGCGCCAGCGCACTGACGCGCGGAATGTCGAGCACGTCGAGACCCGGATTGCCAAGTGTTTCGCCGAATAGCAGTCGTGTCTCGGGACGGATGGCGCTGCGCCACGCGTCCTGGTCGCGCGGATCGACGAACGTGGTGGTGATGCCGAAGCGCGGCAGCGTGTAGTCAAGGAGATTGTGCGAGCCGCCGTAGAGCGAGCGCGATGCCACGATGTGCGCGCCCGCGCCCAGCAGCGTGACGATGCCAAGGTGCAGCGCCGCCTGTCCGCTGGCCGTGCCGATGGCACCCACGCCGCCCTCAAGCGCCGCGATGCGCTCCTCCAGCACCGCGACAGTGGGATTGGAGATGCGCGAATAGACGTGTCCCGCGCGTTCCATATTGAAGAGCGCCGCCGCGTGGTCGCTGTCCGGAAACACGAACGACGCGCTCTGGTAGATCGGCGTGGCGCGCGCGCCGGTCGCCGGATCGGGCCGCGCCCCGGCGTGCAGCGACAGCGTGTCGAATCGATGGGTCTTGGGTTTGCTCATCACGTCCCCGGAGGAGCACCGATTCTAGCGCCCGCGGGCATGTTCTGCGGCGATCCCGGTTCGCGAAAGCGTAAAATTGGAGCGATGAAACCGCGCCCCACGCCGCCCGAGGAGACCTTCGCTGCGCCGCCCGACCGGATGCGTCGCGCGGCCGAAGGCACGGAAGAGCGCGGCCGCGGCGCCACGTTCAATCCGGGCAACCGCTTTCGCAACGAGACACGCGAGGCCAGCGACGACGGCTGGCAGCCGCTGCTGCCCGAGGAAATCGTGGCATCGGGCGAAGTGGACCTGCCGCCATTGAAGACGATCGTCCACTTCACGCGGGCACGCACGATCATCGCCCGCAACGATTCGCCGGACATTCCGTTCACGCAGTCGATCAATCCGTACCAGGGATGCGAGCATGGCTGCGTCTATTGCTATGCGCGGCCGTCACACGCCTACCTCGACCTTTCGCCCGGACTCGACTTCGAAACGCGCCTTTTCGCCAAGCCCGACGCCGCCGCGCTGCTGCGCGCCGAGCTTGCCAAGCCCGGCTATGTCTGTGACTCCATTGCGCTCGGCACGAACACCGATCCGTACCAACCCATCGAACGCGAGCACCGGATCACGCGGCAGATCCTCGAGGTGCTGGTCGAGCACGAGCATCCGTTTTCGATCGTGACCAAGTCGGCGCTGGTCGAGCGCGACCTCGACCTGATCGCGCCGATGGCGGCGAAGAACATGGCGCGCGTCTACCTCTCGATCACGTCGCTGGACCGCGACATCGCGCGCACGCTCGAACCCCGCGCGGCCGCGCCGCACCGGCGGCTGCAGGCCGTGCGCACGCTGAGTGACGCCGGCGTGCCGGTGGGCGTGATGGTCGCGCCGGTCATTCCCGGCCTGACGGACCACGATCTCGAAGCCATCCTCGACGCCGCGGCCGCCAGCGGCGCGCGCTATGCCGGCTGGATCATGCTGCGGCTGCCACGCGAGGTGGCGCCGCTCTTCCGTGACTGGCTGGCGGCCCATCATCCGCTGCGCGCGGCGCATGTGATGAGCCTGGTCCAGCAGGTGCGCGGCGGCCGCGACTACGACGCGGCGTTCGGCACGCGGATGCGCGGCACCGGGACCTTCGCGGAGCTGATCGAAAAGCGGTTCGAGCTCGCCACCAGGCGATTGAAGCTGGCGCGTGATCGTGTTCCGCTTGACCGTTCGCAGTTCTGGCCACCCAAGGCCAACGCGGCGCAGCAGGAGTTGTTCTAGAGCCGTGATCCTCCGCGTGCGCAATGGATGCAACTTGCATCGCGGACACGCCGCGGGCAGACTTCCCTTCTCGTTCATCCTTGGGAAATCACGCCATGACCTCCATCACGCAGCGGCTTGCCGCGTGCTATACCGGCGCCGTCCACGATGTCCTGCGGATGATGGGTCACGAGAACATCGTGCTGCCACCGGCCATCAAGGCCATCGCACCGGGCACCAAGCTCGCCGGGCCGATCTGGACCGTGTCGGGCCACATCGATCGCGGGTCGGCAACGGCGAGGCCACGCGCTCCGAGTCGCTGGGGCACCAGGAGTTCATCCTGACGTACAAGAGTTTCGAGCCGCTGGGGCCCGCGTGCCTGCCGGTGTAGCTGCCGCAGTGTGCGTCGTCGCGTATCGCCCATCGTCGTCGCCATGCAAGACGTGACCATTCGCCGGCTCGTCCCCGCGGACGCCGCGCCGTATCGCGCGCTGATGCTCGATGCCTACGCCAACCATCCGGAGGCCTTCACGTCCAGTGCGGCAGAGCGCTCGACGCTGCCACTCGCCTGGTGGGAGGCGCGGCTCGATCCGGCGCCCCATCCGCCGATGGTCGTGCTCGGTGCGTTCAAGCAGGACGTGCTGGTGGGGACCGTGGGTCTCGACTTCGAATCGCGGATCAAGGCCCGCCACAAGGCCTTGCTAATCGGCATGATGGTAGCGCCCGCGTCGCGCGGACGCGGCCTCGGCCGCGATCTGGTGCTGGCCGCGCTGGCGCAGGCGCGGTTGCGCCCCGGCGTGGTACTGGTGCAACTGACCGTCACCGAGACCAATCGCCAAGCGTGCGCACTGTACGAACGCTGCGGCTTCGTCGAATTCGGCATGGAGCCCAAGGCCATCGCGGCAGGCGGCGTGTTTGTCGCCAAATCACACATGTGGTGCGACTTGCGTCCACCGGGGACCGTCGGCGCCTGACGCCACCGGTCGCATTGCGTGCGGCCAGTCCATCCGTTCTGGTGTCTAATGCGCAGGTCGAACTGCGACGACCCCGCAATCCGGAGTGTACTTGCCATGAATGACGAGAAAATCAAGGTCCGCGTCACGGAATCGGGACAGTTCCTGGACGTGGTGGTATTCAGCAAGCGGGCCGAGGCCATCGAAGTCGTGCTGGGCACGGGCATCCACAACGTGAAGTGCGTGTTGAC
>JBBQEY010000095.1:0-11194 GCA_038321425.1 Burkholderiales bacterium
TCCTCGACCCGGTGAACCGTCCGGTGATCGACGCCGCGCTGGCACAGGGCGTGCGCAATTACATCGGCGGTAACTGCACCGTCAGCCTGATGATGCTGGCCGTCGGTGGGCTGCTGCAGCGCGACCTGATCGAATGGATGACATGCATGACGTACCAGGCGGCCTCGGGTGGCGGCGCGCAGCACATGCGCGAACTGCTGCAGCAGATGGGCGAGGTGAACCTGGCGGCGCATGCACTGCTGGCCGATCCGCAATCCGCCATCCTCGATATCGACCGCGAAGTGGCCGGCATCCTGCGCGACGATCGTTTTCCCACCGAGCACTTCGGCGTGCCGCTGGCCGGCTCGCTGATCCCATGGATCGACAAGGACATGGGCAACGGGATGAGCCTCGAGGAGTGGAAGGGAGGTGCTGAGACCAACAAGATCCTGGGCCGCACCGGTGCCGACATCATTCCCGTGGAGTCGCTGTGCGTGCGCATCGGTGCGATGCGATGCCACAGCCAGGCGCTGACGATCAAGCTGCGGCGCGATGTTCCGCTGGCCGAGATCGAATCGATGCTCGACGGCGCCAACGAATGGGTGAGGCTTGTGCCAAATCGTCGTGAGGACAGCGTGCGTGAACTCACGCCGACCGCGGTGACGGGCAAGCTCGGCATTCCGATCGGTCGCGTGCGCAAGCTCGCGATGGGCCCGGAGTACCTCGGCGCCTTCACCGTCGGCGACCAGTTGCTGTGGGGTGCCGCCGAACCGCTGCGGCGCATGCTGCGCATCCTGCTCGCGCGGAGGTAAGTTAAGGGGAATCGCGCCAAACCTGCGCGGTTTGACGGCGAGTGGTCGTTTCTGCCTGTTTCATGCAACGCGGGGGCGTGTTTCAGGCAGGCACGCCTCTTGCATGACTTCGTCAGGTTTGCAACAGCATCCCCGGCGACGCGCGGCCACTAGATGTAGTGTCGATGGATAGTGCCCGTGCTAGCGCTAGCGCTGTGCGTTAGCACGACGGCATGAAGTTGCCGACGCGCCGAGGGTGCTCCCGGCATAAACCCAAGCTAATACCGGGGTTTAGCTTGCACCGCTAAACCCATGATGTTAAGTTAGCTTGAGCCAAACAGCACTACCGAAGGGGTCGGCATGCGTGTAAAACCAATCCTCCAATTCGGCCTCGTTGCGGGCGCGCTCGCGCTGCCGGGTGCCGCATGGCCACTGGGACTCGGAAAACTGACCGTCGATTCTGCGTTAGGACAGCCTTTGTCCGCGCGGATCGAATTGTTGTCGGCGACCAAGGAAGAACTCGATTCGCTGACCGCCAAGGTCGCCGATCCCGCGCTCTATCGCCAGAACAACCTTTCCTACCAGGGCGTGCTGTCCCGCACCCGCGTGTCCATCGAGCGTGGTGCCGGCGATACCGCCTACCTGCGCGTGACCTCGCCGACCGCGGTGACTGAGCCCTATCTCGACTTGCTGGTGGATGTGAACTGGTCCGCCGGCCGCGTCGTGCGCGATTACACCTTCCTGCTCGACCCGCCCGGCGCGCCCGCGGCGGCGCCGGTCGATCCGGTCACGCCGCTGCGCGTTCCCGCTGGCGTCGCCGCCCGTGCGCCGGCCGCATCCGCCTCGTCGGCCCCGGCGGCTGCACCTGCGGCACGCGGCGACGGCGACAGCTATGAAGTGAAACGTGGCGACACGCTGTCGAAAATCGCCAGGGAATACAAGCCGGAAACAGTGACGCTCGAGCAGATGCTGGTCGCGCTCTTCAAGAGCAACCAGAGCGCGTTCGATGGTTCCAACATGAACCGCCTGCGTTCGGGCGCGATCATCTCGCTGCCCAATGCGGTCGACGCATCCGCGACGCCGGCGCCCGAGGCCGCGAACACGGTGAGGGTGCAGGCCAGCGACTGGCGCACCTACCGCGACCGCCTCGCGGGTGGCGCACCGCTGGTCGAGGAAGGCGCGCGCCGCGCTGCGGGAGGCCGGATCGGCACCGCCGTGGAAGAGCGCACGCCGGCGGCGCGCGCGGGTGGCGATCAATTGCGCGTCTCGAAAGATGCAGGGTCGGCCAGGGCTGGCGGTGCTGCCGAGACCGCCGTGGCGCGCGAGGCGCAGTTGCGCGACTCGCAGGCCCGCATTGCCGAGCTTGAGAAGACCGTCCGCGACCTGCAACGCGCGAATGAACTGAGAAACCCGACGATGGCGCAGTCGCAGATGTTGGCGGATGCGTCGAAGGCCAAGGCGCCGACCACACCGGCCCCAGCGCCGGTGGCGAAGGCGCCGGAGCCCGCGAAGGTCGAGCCGCCTAAGGCCATCACTGCGCCGCCGCCCGCGGTCGCGCCGGCCCCGGCACCTAACGCCGTCGAAACGCCGAAGGTGGCCGAAGCCCCGAAGATCGAACCGCCGATGGCGGCAGAACCGGCAAAGGTCGAAGCCCCGAAGGTGGAGCCGCCGAAGGCTGCGCCGCCGGCAGCACCGAAAGTCGTGGCCAAGGCCCCGGCCAAGGAGCCGCCAGGTTTCTTCGAGGACCTGCTCGGCAGCACGCCGCCGTGGGCCATCGGCGCCGGTGCGCTCGCCATTCTTGGCGGCATTGCCGCGCTGATCGCCGCGCGTCGCCGCAAGACCACCAAGTTCGAGGACAGCATCATCTCGGGCACGGATATCAAGACCAACACCGTGTTCGGTTCCACCGGCGGCGGCGTGGTCAACACTGGCGATAATTCACTTGCCAGCGACTTCAGCCGCGAGGGCCTTGGTAACATCGACACGGATGAGGTCGATCCGATCGCCGAAGCCGAGGTATACCTGGCCTATGGGCGGGATGCGCAGGCCGAGGAAATCCTGAAGGACGCGCTGAAGAAGGATCCGCAGCGCCAGGAAATCTATCTCAAGCTGCTCGAGATCCACGCCCAGCACAACAAGCCCTCCGCGTTCGAGACCGTAGCCTCCGAGCTCTATTCGGTGACGAGTGGCCAGGGCGAGGTATGGCAGAAGGCCGTTGCGCTGGGCCGCCAGCTCGATCCCAACAATCCGATGTTCGCCGACGGTGGGATCCCGATGGAGCGCGCCGCGATGGCCGCCGCCGGAACCGCTGTCGCGGCCGGTGCCGGTGCGATGGCATTCAAGTCGGACCTGTCGAAAGTCGACATCGCGCCGGGCGCGATGGCCGCCTCCAACGGGGGCCTCGACTTCCAGATGGACGAGGAGATCTCGATCTCGCCGTCGTCCGGCAAGCAGAAGTCACCTGCCGACATCCTGGCCGGCGCGCAATCCGAACTGGAACGCACGGCCAAGGCCGCGACCAGCGCGGGCGACGCCGACCTCGACAAGACCAGGGCGCCGGGATTTGGCGCGGCCGGTGTTGCCGGTGCCGCCATTGCAGGCGCCGCCGCCTCGGGCAAGTCGGGCGTCGAATCGTACTCGTCCACGGTGACCGAGTCGGGGAGCTTCGCGAAGGACAAGGTCGTCGAGGCCAAGGGCTTCGATCTCGACTTCAAACTCGACGATGCCGACAAGCCGGCCCCGATGGGCAAGCCGCGCGTCGAGCCAGTGCTGGAGACGGCGGCTGCCGGTGTTGCTGCCATGCCGTCGGCCCTGACGCGTCCGGCTGCCGCGATGGAATTGGACAAGCTCGATCTCTCGTTCGATCCGGACCGCACCACGTTCGAGGATCCCACGCCGTCGGTGCTCGATGGCCAATGGCACGATGCGGCCACCAAGCTCGACCTCGCCAAGGCGTACCAGGAAATGGGCGACGTCGAAGGCGCGCGCGAGATCCTGCAGGAAGTGCTGCATGAGGGTGACGACCAGCAGAAGGCCGAAGCCAAGTCGCTGCTGGGCAAGTTGAGCTGATCGCCGCAGCGCGTACCATCTGACGGGCGCCGGATCGTCGATCCGCCGCCCGTTCTCATTTTGCAGCGGGATTCCGATGCGCCTTGCGCTTGCCGTTGAATACGCGGGCCACGCGTTCTGCGGCTTTCAATCGCAGGCCGACGGCTGCGGCGTGCAGGATGCGCTGGAACACGCGCTGGCCGTCATCGCGGACCATCCAGTGGGCGTCGTGGCGGCCGGACGTACCGATGCCGGCGTGCACGCGGTTTCGCAGGTCGTGCACTTCGATACGTCGTCCGTGCGCCCGCTGTCGGCCTGGACGCGCGGCGCCAATGCGCACCTGCCGGCAAGCGTGGCGGTGCTGTGGGCGCATCCGGTGCCGGAGGATTTCCATGCGCGCTTTGCCGCCACCGCGCGCCATTACACGTACCTGCTGGTCGATCGCCAACAGCGCCCTGGTCTTAATGCGGGGCGGACGGGCTGGTACCATCGGCCACTGGATGTAGGCGCCATGCGCACCGGCATCGGGCATCTTGCCGGCACGCACGACTTCTCGTCGTTTCGCGCCGCGGAGTGCCAGGCCAAGTCGCCGGTGAAGACGCTGTTGCGCGCGGACATCACGCGCACGGGCGATCTCATCCGCTTCGATTTTTCAGCGAGCGCATTTCTCCACCACATGATCCGCAACATCGTCGGAGCACTGGTCTACGTCGGCGCGGGACGATTGCCCCCCGAGGCAATGCTCGCGTTGCTGATGGCGCGCGATCGCACGCGCGCGCCGCCCACGTTCGCGCCGGACGGGCTCTATTTCGCGGGCGCGGACTATGACGCGCGTTTTGGCTTGCCCGACACGGTGCGCGCTGTGCAGGTGGCGGCATGAACGGCAGGCGCACGCGCGTGAAGATTTGCGGCATCACGCGCGTCGATGACGGACTGGCCGCCGCGCGCGCCGGGGCCGATGCGATCGGCATGATCTTCTGGTCGGGCACGCCGCGTTTCGTCGAAGTCGGGCAGGCGCGGATGATCGCCGATGCGTTGCCGCCGTTTGTCACACGGGTGGGCCTCTTCGTCGACCCGCCAGAAGCCGATGTGCATGCGATACTCGATGCGGTGCCACTCGACGTGCTGCAGGTCCACGGCAGGGAAGACCCGGCGCTGTGCCGGGCCTTCGGGCGCCCCTACCTCAAGGCGATCCACATGAAGGACGGGGTCGATTTGGTAGAATTTGCGGCACTCTACGACGACGCTTGCGGCTTCGTCTTCGATTCTTTCTGGCCGGGCGACCTTCCAGGCGGCACCGGGCGCGCATTCGACTGGTCGCGGTTGTCGCCGGCCGTGCAGGCGAAATTGCCCGCCCCCGCCATCCTGTCGGGCGGCCTAGACGCCGGCAATGTCGTTGCCGCCATCCACGCCGTGCAGCCGTGGGCTGTGGACGTATCGAGCGGCGTCGAGGAGCAGGGTGCTGACGGCAAGGCGCGCCGTGGCCTGAAGGACGCCGCACGGATCAATGCATTCATGCTTGGAGTTCGCGATGCCGATAGTCAAGATGGCCAATGAGTTGCCGGATGCCCGAGGTCACTTCGGCCCCTATGGTGGGGTCTTCGTCGCCGAGACGCTGATCAGCGCGCTCGAGGAATTGAAGGCGCACTACGCGCGTTACCAGCACGACCCGGCTTTCCGCGCCGAATTCGAGCGCGAGTTGAAGCATTATGTCGGCCGGCCTTCGCCCGTGTATCACGCGGAGCGCTGGTCTCGCGAACTGGGCGGCGCGCAGATCTGGCTGAAGCGCGAGGACTTGAATCACACCGGCGCGCACAAGATCAACAATGTGATCGGGCAGGCGCTGCTGGCGCGCCGCCTCGGCAAGCCGCGCGTGATCGCCGAAACGGGCGCGGGGCAGCATGGCGTGGCCACGGCCACGATCGCCGCGCGCTACGGCATGGAATGTATCGTGTACATGGGCTCGGAAGACGTGAAGCGCCAGGCGCAGAACGTGTACCGGATGAACCTGCTCGGTGCAAAAGTGGTGCCGGTTGAATCGGGCAGCAAGACGCTGAAGGATGCGCTGAACGAGGCGATGCGCGACTGGGTCACCAATATCGAGAACACGTTCTACATCATCGGCACGGTGGCTGGTCCGCACCCGTATCCGATGATGGTGCGCGACTTCCAGCGCGTGATCGGTGACGAATGCGTGGTGCAGATGCCGGAGTACGCAGGCAGGCAACCGGATGCCGTCATCGCCTGCGTGGGCGGAGGCAGCAACGCAATGGGCATCTTCTACCCGTACCTCGGCCACGAGAACGTGCGGCTGATCGGCGTGGAAGCCGGTGGCGAAGGCATTGCCAGCGGCAGGCACTCGGCGTCGCTTGCGGCGGGGCGCCCCGGCGTACTGCACGGCAACCGCACGTACCTGCTGCAGGATGCCAACGGCCAGATCACCGAGACGCATTCGGTCTCCGCCGGACTCGATTATCCGGGTGTCGGCCCCGAGCACGCGTGGCTGAAGGACACGAAGCGCGCAGAATATGTCGCCATCGATGACGACGAGGCGCTGGCCGCGTTTCACGCGTGCTGCCGCATCGAGGGCATCATCCCCGCGCTGGAGTCCGCGCACGCACTGGCCTACGCCACGAAGCTCGCACCCACGATGCGCAAGGAGGAAATCCTGCTCGTCAATCTTTCCGGCCGCGGCGACAAGGACATGAACACCGTGGCCGAACGCGACGCCCAGAAACGCGCGAAGCTGTCTTGAGCCGTATCGACGCCACGTTTGCGCGGCTCGACGCGGCGGGCCGCAAGGCGCTCATTCCGTATGTCACCACCGGCGATCCGTCGCTGGCCGCCACGCTGCCGATCATGGATGCGATGGTGGCGGCGGGTGCCGACATCATCGAGCTAGGTGTGCCGTTCTCCGATCCGATGGCGGACGGGCCGGTGATCCAACGGGCTTCAGAGCGGGCACTGGCGCAGGGCGTCGGCCTCGATGACGTGCTCGACGTGGTTACGCAGTTCCGTGCGCGCAACACGGCCACGCCCGTGGTCCTGATGGGCTACGCGAATCCGATCGAGGCGATGGGTGTGGCAAGTTTTGCCGCGCGTGCACAGGCTGCAGGCGTGGACGGCGTGCTGGTCGTCGACTATCCGCCGGAGGAAGCCACCGAGTTCGCGGCGCTGATGGGCTCGCACGGCATCGCGCCCATCTTCCTGCTGTCGCCCACGACGCCGGAATCGCGCATCGCGCTGGTAGCGAAGATTGCCGGCGGCTACGTGTACTACGTTTCGCTGAAGGGCGTCACTGGCGCGGGCAACCTCGACACCGACGAAGTCGCACGCAAGATCACGCAAATCCGCCGCCATGTGTCGCTGCCCGTCGGTGTGGGCTTCGGCATCCGCGATGCCGCCAGCGCCGTGGCCGTCGCCGCGCACGCCGATGCCGTCGTGATCGGCAGCCGGATCATCCAGGAAATCGAAAGCGGGGCGCCTGCCGATGCCGCTTCCCGGGCGGGGGCCTGGCTTGGTACCATCCGCGCAGCGCTCGATGCGATGCCGGCCGGTCCGGTTTCAGCCGCGCGCGACACCGTGCGGAGGGAAGTTACATGAGCCCGCACGGCCGCCCGAAGGGCGAATGGCCCCGCAGCGCGATAGCGTGGAGGGAAAACCTATGAGCTGGTTGCAGAAGTTGCTGCCACCGCGCATCAAGCGCACGCCCGGCGACCGGCGCACGCCGGTGCCCGAAGGCCTGTGGGTCAAGTGCCCGGCCTGCGAGGCGGTGCTCTACCGCACCGATCTCGAGAACAACCTCCAAGTGTGCCCGAAGTGTTCGTATCACTCGCGTGTGCCTGCACGCGAACGCATCGAGCAATTGTTGGATCCTGAGGGACGCTTCGAGATCGGCTCCGAGGTGGTGCCGTTCGACAGCCTCAAGTTCAAGGACCAGAAGAAGTATCCCGATCGTCTTTCTGCAGCGCTGGAGGAGACCGGGGAGACCGACGCGCTGGTGGTGATGCAGGGCAGCGTGAAGAGCGTGCCGCTGGTGCTGGCCGCCTTCGACTTCGGCTTCATGGGCGGCTCGATGGGTTCCGTTGTGGGCGAGCGCATGGTGCGCGGCGTGCGTGTCGCCTACGAGAACCGCATTCCCTTCGTGTGCGTATCGGCCTCGGGCGGCGCGCGGATGCAGGAAGGCGTGAGCTCGCTGTTCCAGATGGCGAAGACGACGGCGGTGCTGCAGGAATTGAACAAGGCGCGGCTGCCGTTCATCTCGATCCTCACCGATCCGACGATGGGCGGCGTCTCGGCATCGTTCGCCTTCGTCGCTGACATCGTGATCGCCGAACCCGGCGCGCTGATCGGCTTCGCGGGGCCGCGCGTGATCGAGCAGACGGTCCGCGAGAAATTGCCCGAAGGATTTCAGCGCGCCGATTTCCTGATGGAGAAGGGCGCGCTCGACCTCATCATCGATCGTCGCCAGTTGCGCGACGAGCTGGCGGCGTTGCTGGCGCTGATGATGCGGCAGCCTGCGCCCACGGCGTGATGCCGGTGCCGCGCGAGCTGCACCGCGCGCGGCGTGATGTGACGTGCCTCCTCCGATGAATCGGCCCGCCACCGTCGACGCGTGGCTTGCGTATCTCGAGACGCTGCACCCCAAGGCCATTGCCCTGGGCCTTGATCGCGTGCGTGCGGTGGCCGTGCGGCTCTGCGCGGCGATCACCTGTCCGGTAATCACCGTCACCGGCACCAACGGCAAGGGCTCGACCTGCGCGATGCTGGAGGCGATCCTGCGCACTGCCGGCTATCGCGTCGGGCTCTATACGTCGCCGCACCTGATGCGGTATCACGAGCGTGTCCGGATTGCCGGTGCCGACGCGACGGATGCGCAACTGCTGGCGGCCTTCAATGCGATCGAGGATGCGCGCCTCGACGCGCTTGATGCGCAAGGCACGCCCTTTGCGCTCACGTATTTCGAGTTTGGCACGCTGGCCGCGTTGTGGCTCTTCGCGCAGGCGGAGCTCGACGTGCTCGTGCTGGAAGTCGGGCTGGGCGGGCGGCTCGATGCCGTCAACATCGTCGATGCGGATGTCGCGGTCGTGACCAGCATCGACATCGACCATGTCGAATACCTTGGCAGCACGCGCGAGGCCATCGGCGGCGAGAAGGCGGGGATCTTCCGTCCCGGCTGCCCGGCCGTGTGCGGCGACACCAACCCGCCGGCATCGGTGGTGGCCGCGGCTGCCGCGATCGGCGCACCGCTGCTGGTGGCCGGGCGCGAGTTCGCGGCCACCGCGGAGGGCACGCAATGGCGCTACCGGGGTCCGCGGGGCGAGCGCTTCGGCTTGCCGTTTCCGTCGCTGCGCGGCACCTACCAACTGAACAACGCGGCCACGGCGCTGACGGTGCTGGCGCTGCTGCACGAACGCCTGCCGGTCAGCGGCGGTGCGCTGCGCGAAGGGTTGCTGACGGTGGTGCTGCCGGGGCGCTTCGAAGTGGTGCCGGGGCGGCCGACGATCGTGCTGGACGTCGCGCACAATCCGCACGCGGCGCGCGCACTGGCCGCCGCGCTGGGTGACATGGGCTATCACCCGGAGACCATCGCGGTGTGCGGGATGCTGGCCGACAAGGACATCGCGGGCGTGATCGCGGCGATGCGGCCACGCGTGGATCGCTGGATGGTGGCGACGCTGCCCGGTCCGCGCGGCGCGCAGGCCGCGCATCTTTCCGAGGTGCTGGTCAGGGTCGGCGTGGATCGCAGTGCGATCCGCACCTTCGATGCGATCGGCGACGCATTTGCCGCTGCAAGGTCGCAGGCGGGCGAGGCTGATAGAATTGTGGTGTTCGGATCGTTCCTGACCGTGGCCGCGGCCAAGTCCGCGCTGTCGCGCCCCTGACTCGCGCCACCACGTAAAACGCAGAGCCGATGGCCCAACCCTCCGATGTGAATGTCGACGACCTTCGCCGCCGCGCGCGGCGGCGGCTGGTCGGTGCGATCGTGCTGGCGCTATCTGCCGCGGTGTTCGTGCCGATGCTGCTCGAAAGCGAGCCGCGCCCGCTGGGCGAGGATGTTTCGGTCAAGATCCCGCCGGTCGACAACAACAAGTTCGTCAACAAGCTGAACGCCAAGGGCGGCAGCGATGCCGGCAAAGCCGCGCCGGGCAAGGCGGAGGCGACGAAGGCAGACGCGCCCAAGGCGGAAGCGCCAAAGGCCGAGGCTGATCCCGCCGCGATCCTTGCCGGCGGGCCGACGAACGTGCCGCCACCCGCGCCTTCGACTACATTACCGGTCGCGCTCGCACCGGACTCGAGCGCCGCCGCACCGCGAAAATCATTAGCCGAGGCGGAGCAGAAGGTGCTGAGCGCCTCCGGCAAGGCGCCGGTCGCCGCGCCGCCCGTGGCCTCACCCGCGGGGTCGAAGGCCGCCACGCCAGCAGAGGCCCCCAAGGCCGAGCCGCCGAAAGCCGAACCCGCGAAGGTGGAAGCCACGAAATCCGAACCGCCGAAGCCCGATGCTGCGAAGGCCGCTCCGGCCGGCCCCGGTTTCTCCGTGCAGCTGGCGGCATTCACCGATGACAAGGGTGCGAATTCGCTGGTGAACAAGCTGACCAGGGCCGGGTATGTGGCCTACGTTGAACCCGTGACCAACAGTAAAGGTACGTTGTGGCGCGTACGCGTAGGGCCGTTTCCGACGCGCGAAGCGGCAGGGACGTCACGGGACAAGCTGAAGGGCGACGGTTACAGCGGCATCGTGACGCCGTCGAAATAAGCGTCAAGGCCGCGCCGTGATGAACGCACTCGACTGGGCGATCATCGCGCTGTTCGTGCTCTCCATCGTGTTCGCCTACTTCCGCGGCTTCACGCGGCAGTTGATCGCGCTGTTCTCGTGGGTGCTGGGATTCGTGGCGGCGATGGCATTCTCTACGCAACTTGGCAACTTGCTGCCTGATTTCGGCGGTAATCCCACGCTGCGCTACCTGATCGCGTTCGGCATCATCCTCATCGCGGCGCTGCTAATCGGTGCGCTGATCGCGTGGCCCATGCGCGACCTGTTGCACCAATCCGGCATGGGCTTCCTCGATCGCTTCCTGGGGGGTCTCTTCGGTGTTGTACGCGGGGTCGTGCTGATCCTGGCAATGACACTGGTGGCAGGGATGACTACCCTGCCGCGGCAGGATTGGTGGCAGAATTCAGCCCTTGCCCCGATGCTTGCCGGGGTGGCCGTGGGCCTTTCGCCATGGTTGCCTCGCGAGTGGTCGGAACGGCTTGATTTTTCCCGCGACGGCCGCCATCTGCCAGTCTCGCCTGCGGACCGGAAGGTATAGCACTCCCATGTGTGGAATCGTCGGCGTCGTCGCGCATACGCCCGTCAACCAGCTCCTCTACGA
>JBBQEY010000096.1:0-11030 GCA_038321425.1 Burkholderiales bacterium
GCCCCATTCTTCGACTGTTCGATTTCAACAATACCGGCACCTCTCGACCATGCGATTCGACAAGCTGACCACCAAGTTCCAACAGGCGCTCGCCGACGGCCAGAGCCTCGCGCTCGGGCACGACAACGGGTTCATCGAGCCGCAGCATCTGCTCGCCGCGCTGCTCGCGCAGGAAGACGGCGGGACCGCATCGCTGCTCGCCCGCTCGGGCGTCGCCGTGCCCAGGGTGCAGGCCGCCCTCAAGACGGCGATCAACAATCTGCCCAAAGTCGAGGGCACGGGGGGCGAGATCACGATCTCGCGCGATCTCAACAACCTGCTGAACCTGACCGACAAGGAAGCGACGAAGCGCAGCGACCAGTTCATCGCCAGCGAGTTGTTCCTGCTCGCACTTGCGGACGACAAGGGTACGACCGGCCGCCTGCTCAAGGAACAGGGGCTGACGCGCAAGGCGCTGGAATCGGCGATCGAAACGGTACGTGGCGGTGAGGGCGTCGATTCACAGGAAGCCGAAGGCCAGCGCGAAGCGCTTGCCAAGTACACGATCGATCTGACCGAGCGGGCGCGCGAAGGCAAGCTCGATCCCGTCATCGGCCGCGACGACGAAATCCGCCGCACCATTCAGATCCTGCAGCGGCGTACCAAGAACAATCCGGTGCTGATCGGCGAGCCTGGCGTCGGCAAGACAGCCATCGTCGAGGGTCTCGCGCAGCGCATCGTCAACGGCGAGGTGCCCGAGACGCTGAAGGACAAGCGCGTGCTGTCGCTCGACATGGCGGCGCTGCTGGCCGGCGCCAAGTACCGCGGCGAGTTCGAGGAGCGGTTGAAGGCCGTGCTGAAGGACATCGCGGCGGACGAGGGCCGCACCATCGTCTTCATCGACGAGCTGCACACGATGGTGGGTGCGGGCAAGGCGGAAGGCGCGATGGACGCGGGCAACATGCTGAAACCCGCGCTGGCACGCGGCGAGCTGCATTGCGTGGGCGCCACCACGCTCGACGAATACCGCAAGTACGTCGAAAAGGACGCGGCGCTGGAGCGGCGCTTCCAGAAGGTGCTGGTCGGCGAACCTTCGGTGGAATCCACCATTGCCATCCTGCGCGGGCTGCAGGAGCGCTACGAGATCCATCACGGCGTGGACATTACCGATCCGGCCATCGTGGCGGCGGCGGAGCTCTCGGCGCGCTACATCACCGACCGCTTCCTGCCCGACAAGGCCATCGACCTGATCGACGAGGCTGCGGCGCGCATCCGCATGGAAATCGATTCGAAGCCCGAGTCGATGGACAAGCTCGAGCGCCGTCTGATCCAGCTGAAGATCGAGCGCGAGGCCGTCAAGAAGGAGAAGGACGACGCGTCGAAGAAGCGCCTCGTCAACATCGAGGACGAGATCAAGCGCCTCGAGCGCGAATACGCCGACTTAGACGAGGTCTGGAAAGCGGAAAAGGCCGATGTAGTCGGCACCCAGCACATCCGGGAAGCGATCGACAAGTTGAAGCTGCAGATGGACGAGGCGCGGCGCAAGGGCGACTGGCAGGCGATGTCCGAATTGCAGTACGGCAAGTTGCCCGATCTCGAGGCGCAACTGAAAACAGCCGATTCGGCGCTGGCCAAGGACGACAAGAAGAAGCCGCGCCTGCTGCGCACGCAGGTGGGTGCGGAGGAAATCGCCGAGGTCGTGTCACGCGCCACCGGAATTCCCGTGTCGAAGATGATGCAGGGCGAGCGCGACAAGCTCCTCAAGATGGAGGACAAGATTCACGCGCGGGTGGTGGGGCAGGAAGAGGCGGTGCGTCTCGTCTCCGACGCCATCCGGCGCTCGCGTTCGGGTCTGTCCGACCCCAATCGTCCCTATGGTTCGTTCCTGTTCCTCGGGCCGACCGGTGTCGGCAAGACGGAAGTGAGCAAGGCGCTGGCCGAGTTCCTGTTCGACTCCGACCACGCGATGATCCGCATCGACATGTCAGAGTTCATGGAGAAGCACTCGGTCGCGCGGCTGATCGGCGCGCCGCCGGGCTACGTGGGTTACGAAGAGGGCGGTTACCTGACGGAGGCCGTGCGCCGCCGCCCGTACAGCGTCATCCTGTTCGATGAAATCGAGAAGGCGCATCCCGATGTGTTCAACGTGCTGTTGCAGGTGCTGGACGATGGCCGCCTGACCGATGGCCAGGGGCGCACGGTGGACTTCCGCAACACGGTGATCGTGATGACGTCCAACCTCGGTTCGCACCAGATCCAGCAGATGACCGACGACGGCGCCGAACTCGCGCTGATCAAGATCGCGGTGATGGCGGAGGTGAAGCAGTCGTTCCGGCCCGAGTTCGTCAACCGCATCGACGAGATCGTCGTGTTCAAGCCGCTCGATCGCAACGCCATCGCCAGCATTGCCCGCATCCAGATGAAGGGGCTCGAGCAGCGGCTCTCCAAGCTTGAGATCAAGTTCGCGATCGACGACAAGGCGCTCGACAAGGTGGCGGAGGCGGGCTTCGATCCGGTCTACGGCGCGCGGCCGCTGAAGCGCGCGATCCAGCAGCAGATCGAAAACCCGCTGGCGAAGGAAATCCTGGCCGGCAAATATGCGCCGGGCGACACGGTGAAGGTGGCGCTGAAGAACGGCGAGGTGACGTTCACGAAAGCGTAATGCGCGCAGGGTACGCTCGGCCGGTCTGGGTGATATCGGGGCTGGTGCGCGCGGTGCGACATGCCGGATAGGCATGCGTACCGCGCGGAAAGTGGTGGCCGCAGGCGCGGCCTACTGTCCCTGGCCCAGCGAGTAGCCAGGCTGGCCGTCGAAATTGTGCAGGTGCTCCATCTTCACGAAGTCGAATCCGGCGGCGGCCATGTCGGCAAGCATCGCCACGATCTGGCCATGCGTGACCGTCTGCTTCCCACCGCGGGCGACGAAGCGGCAACGCCAGTGGTCTGTGCAGAACGTCTCGGGGTGTCCGTCCGGCCACACCTTGACGCCGCGGTTCGTGATCATCTGCAGCGCGAAGCCCGTGCTGGCAAGCGGCTGCAACTGGTGGGCCAGCGTGTCGGGGAGGATGTCCGGTGCGTCGAGAAACACATCCACGCCCACGAGCGTCTTGTGCACCGGTGCGCGCTGGTACGCCGGCATGACGAAGCTCGCGGTAGTGCCTTCGGCGTAGTCGACCGGACGCAGCCTGGAGGGCGCTGTGCCCAGACGGTCGATCACGCCCTCGCTGAACTCCCGGGTGCCGACGCATTCGCCGCTGCCGTGGCGCGTCCAGATGTCCTGTGTCTGGAGCCCATCCTCGATTGTCGCGAGCCAGGCGTTGTGCACGCGGGTGGCCACGTCGGTCTGGCCGATATGCAGCAGCATCATGATCGCAGCATGCAGCAGGCCGGACGGATTGGCGATGTTGCGGCCAGCGATGGCCGGCGCCGACCCGTGGATGGCCTCGAACATTGCCGCGTGCTGCCCGATATTGGCCGACCCCGCAAGCCCGACCGAACCGGCCACCTGCGCCGCGACGTCGGACAGGATGTCGCCATAGAGGTTTGGCGTCACGACCACGTCGAAGCGCTCCGGCTTGTCGGCCATCATGGCCGTCCCGATGTCGATGATCTGGTGCTCCTGGACGAGGTCCGGATACTCTGCGCCGATGCGACGGAAGGTTGCGCTGAAGAGACCGTCGGTCAGCTTCATGATGTTGTCCTTGGTCATGCAGGTGACCCGGCGGCGTCCGTGCGCGCGGGCGTACTCGAACGCGTAGCGGATGATCCGCTCGGTGCCCGGCACGCTGACGAGCTTCAGGCACTGCACGACGTCGGCCGTGGGCCGATGCTCGATGCCGGCGTAGAGGTCCTCCTCGTTCTCGCGCACGATCACCACGTCCATGCCCGGATGGCGGGTCGCGACGAACGGGTGGTAGGACACGCAGGGCCGCACGTTGGCGAAGAGTCCGAGCGTCTTGCGCAGCGTCACGTTGAGGCTCTTGTAGCCCGTGCCCTGCGGCGTCGTGATCGGCCCCTTCAGCAGGACCTTGGTGCGGCGGATCGAGTCCCAGGCGGCGGGGTCGATGCCGGCGCGCTGCCCGCGCTGGTAAGTGGCGTTGCCCATCTCGACGGGCTCCAGCGCAAGGCGTGCACCGGCGGCTTCCAGCACCGCAAGCGTCGCGGTCATGATCTCGGGGCCGATCCCGTCGCCGTAGGTCACGGTGACGGGGACCGGCTGCGCGAGCAGCGCAGGCCGGTGCGCCGGCGGAACCGAGGGTTGCGAGGAGGCGAGGAATTCGGCGACGGGGGCGTTCATTGGAACTCCGGGGGATGTGGGAACGGGGATCAATGTAGCGAGATAGGCATGTCGAGTAAAATAGATAATAAGTATTTAAAGCATAGAGAAAACACAATGCCACTTCGCTTCCGCTACACGCTTCACCAGCTGCGGATCCTGGAGGCCGTGGTCGACCATGGCGGCATCTCCCGTGCGGCCGCCGCCCTCCACCTTACGCAGCCCACGGTTTCGATGCAGATCCGGCAGCTGAACGAAGCGCTGGGCGTGACGCTGTTCGCGCCCAAGGGCCGCGGGCTCCGCCTCACCGCGGCGGGCGAGGAGGCGCTGGCCTTCGCGAGGGGCCTTCTTACTTCCGCCGAACGGTTGAACGAACGCCTCGCCGCGCTCGAGGGTGTCGAGCGCGGGCGCCTGCGCCTGAGCGCCGCGAGCACTGCCGAATATTTCATCCCGCGCCTGATCGGTGCGTTCCAGCAGGCGCATGCCGGCATCGCCGTCGAGCTGAAGGTGTTGAGTCGCGCGGCGGTGGTCGCGCGGTTGCACGAGGACGCGGACGATCTCTATGTGATGGCGCAGCCGCCGTCGGAGGACCCGGTGGTCGCCGATGCGTTCGTCGACAACCCGCTGGTGGCGATTGCCCCGGCCGCGCATGTGCTGGCAACGGCACGCAAGGTGAAACTTGCGGAGCTTGTCCGGCACGAGTTTGTACTGCGCGAACCGGGCGCGGGCACGCGCCTGCTGACCGACTCGTTCTTCGCCGCGCGTGGGCTGGCCCTTCGTACGCGGCTCGAGCTCGGCAGCAACGAGGCGATCAAGCAGGCGGTGATCGGCGGCCTGGGTCTCGCGGTGATTTCATTGCACGCCCTGCGGGACGAGCTGGTGCACCATCGGCGGATCCGGGTGCTCGATGTCGTCGGCATGCCGATTCCGAGCCAGTGGCACCTGGTGCGACGCGCGGATCGCATGCCGTCGCGCGTGGCCGAGGCCTTCGCGGCATTCCTGGCGGGACAGGCGCCGCAACTGGCAGCCGAACTCGCGCGGTCGTTGGCGCGCACCGCGAGGGGTTCGCGCTAACCACGCACGCGCGCGCTTGCAAGGGCGCGCGGCAATCTTGCTGCTGCAGGCTTCCGCGCCTACTTGGCGGTCGCGCGCCGCCGCCGCGTGGCCGCACCGGCCCCGGCACCCTTGCTGGTGCTGGTATTGGCGGCGTCCTTCTTTTTCTCCCAGGCCGAGCGCGGATTGGGCTTCGCGGAAAACGACTTCGGTTTGGTCTTGGGCGTGTAGGACGACTTCCGGCGCACTGCCGGCGCCGTGTCATCGGCCGGGACAAACGGCTCGGCGGAGGCGAAACGTGCCGCGCCACGGCGCGCGCGACCGCCTCCGGCAGCATCGGGATCGGCCAGCGATGTCCGCCGTGCCACGCGCACCGGATCCACAGGGGGCCGCGCCGAGGTTCGGGGTGCGGCGACCGGCTTGCCGCGCTTGCGCGCCTTGGTGCCCTTCACGTCGGCCTTGGCTTCAACCTTCTTTTTCTTCTTTTCCGGATTGAGGCGCCACACGGTCAGCACCTTGCCGAGCGACTGCACGGGAGCGCAATCCATCTCGGTGCACACGCGCTCGAGCAGCGCCGCACGGGCGTCGCGATCATCCCCCAGCACCCGCATCTTGATGAGTTCGTGCTTGGTCAGCGCCAGGTCGATCTCGTGGAGCACCGCCGGGGTGAGGCCGTGCTGGCCGATCATCACGACCGGATCGAGGTGATGCGCCTTGGCGCGCAAGTCGCGGCGTTCGGTAGGGGTCAGGATCTTCATCGACGCGAGTTTACGCGAGGGAGCGCGCCGGCTGGTAAATTCGGGGAGGGGCGGGCCCTGCATCGGGCGTGGCGCCAGCCGCAGCAAGGCACGGGATCCATCGATTGGCCAAACTACTCAACTCCTCCGGCAAGAAGAACAAGTCCGTCAAGGCGTGGATGCACGACCACGTCAACGATCATTATGTGCAGGAGGCGGCCCGGCGCGGCTTCCGGTCGCGGGCGGCCTTCAAGCTGCTGGAGATCGCGGACAAGGATCAGCTGCTGAAGCCGGGCATGACGGTGGTGGACCTGGGCGCGGCGCCGGGCAGCTGGTCGCAGGTGCTCCGCGAGCGGCTCGGGTCGTCCGGCATGATCGTGGCCATCGACCTGCTGCCCATGGATTGCATCGCCGGCGTTACCTTTATCCAGGGCGATTTCCGCGAGGATGACGGTGTCGCGGCGCTCACGGCCGCGCTGGCCGGCCGCAACGTCGATCTTGTGGTCTCGGACATGGCCCCCAATCTCTCAGGCATCGATGCTGTCGACCAGGCGCGCAGCATCCATCTGGGGGACCTCGCACTAGAGTTCGCGATGTCGAACCTGAAGGAGGGCGGCGATCTCCTGGTCAAGGTGTTTCAGGGGTCCGGGTTGCCGGAGTTCCAGCGCGCGATCAGCGCGCATTTCGAGAAAGTTTATGTCCGCAAGCCGAAGTCATCGCGTCACCGCAGCCGGGAGACCTTCCTGGTGGGCAAGCGCTTCAAGCATTGAACCAGGCATCTGGGGGTCGGGAACCCCGTCGCTTTCTCGGGTTTTGCACTCAAAAGGCCGAATTTGGCTTGAATCCTGCTTTGATTTTGGTGTCCAAGGTGTCCGGGCCGAGGGTTCGCGGCTAGAATTACCATCCCCCTGTCGAACGCGCGTAATGGCAGGGTCTGGAGGCACGGCCTTTGCGCGAAGTCGTTTCGCTGCGGGGCCTCAAGGAGTAAGGCTTGAATAATCTGCTCAAGAACATCGGCATCTGGCTCGTGATCGGGCTCGTGGTGCTTACCGTCGTCAAGCAATTCGACTCGCGCCAAGCCACGCGCGACTCCGTCCCCTATTCCGAATTCATGGATTCCGCCAGAGGCGGCAAGGTGACGTCCGCCACGGTGGAAGGCCGCACGATCAAGTGGACCGGCAGCGACAACAAGCGCTTCACCACGTACAGCCCCGGCGACATCTGGATGGTCGGCGACCTGGTGAAGTACGGCGTCAAGGTCGAGGCCAAGCCGGAGGAAGAGCAGAGCTTCCTCGCCCAGATCTTCATCTCGTGGTTCCCGATGCTGCTGCTGATCGGCGTCTGGATTTTCTTCATGCGGCAGATGCAGGGCGGCGGTCGCGGTGGTGCGTTCTCGTTCGGCAAAAGCAAAGCCAAGATGATCGACGAGGCCAACAACACGATCACGTTTGCTGACGTGGCAGGCTGCGACGAAGCCAAGGAAGAAGTTGCCGAGCTGGTCGAGTTCCTGCGCGACCCGTCCAAGTTCCAGAAGCTGGGCGGCCGCATTCCGCG
This sequence comes from Burkholderiales bacterium, assembly GCA_038321425.1. Classification (GTDB taxonomy): domain Bacteria; phylum Pseudomonadota; class Gammaproteobacteria; order Burkholderiales; family Casimicrobiaceae; genus VBCG01. Next base: position 7,600 of record JBBQEY010000096.1, read on the forward strand.
CGGCGTGCTGATGGTCGGCTCGCCGGGTACCGGCAAGACGCTGCTCGCCAAGGCCATTGCCGGTGAAGCCAAGGTACCGTTTTTCGCTATCTCGGGGTCGGACTTCGTCGAGATGTTCGTGGGCGTGGGCGCGGCGCGCGTGCGCGACATGTTCGAGCAGGCCAAGAAGAATGCGCCCTGCATCGTGTTCATCGATGAAATCGACGCGGTGGGCCGTCAGCGAGGTGCCGGGCTTGGTGGCGGCAACGACGAGCGCGAGCAGACGCTGAATCAATTGCTCGTCGAGATGGACGGCTTCGAAGGCAACGCGGGCGTCATCGTCATTGCCGCCACGAACCGACCCGACGTGCTCGACCCCGCGCTGATGCGTCCGGGCCGCTTCGACCGCCAGGTGGTCGTGCCGCTGCCGGATATCCGCGGCCGCGAGCAAATTCTGCTCGTGCATATGCGCAAGGTGCCGATGGCGCCGGACGTCAAGGCCGATGTGATCGCCCGGGGCACGCCCGGCATGTCGGGTGCGGATCTCGCCAATCTGGTCAACGAGGCGGCCTTGTTCGCGGCGCGGTCCTCCAAGCGCCTGGTCGACATGTACGATTTCGAGCGGGCGAAGGACAAGATCATCATGGGTGCGGAGCGCCGGTCGATCGTGATGCCTGAAGAAGAGCGTCGCAACACCGCGTACCACGAGTCCGGTCACGCCATTGTCGCCACGCTGTTGCCGAAGACCGATCCGGTGCACAAGGTCACGATCATTCCGCGTGGCCGCGCATTGGGCGTCACCATGCAGTTGCCCGAGGCCGACCGCTACAGCATGGACCGCAACCATATGCTGAACATGATTTCGGTGCTCTTCGGCGGCCGCATCGCCGAGGAAGTGTTCATGAACCAGATGACCACGGGCGCCTCCAACGACTTCGAGCGTGCGACGGAAATCGCGCGCAACATGGTCACGCGTTATGGCATGTCCGATGCGCTGGGTCCGATGGTCTACGGCGAGAACGAAGGCGAGGTCTTCCTCGGCCGCTCGATCACGACGCAAAAGAACGTGTCCGAGTCGACGATGCAGAAGGTCGACCAGGAGATCCGCAAGATCATCGACCAGCAGTACGCGGTGGCCCGCAAGTTGCTGGAGGACAACCGCGACAAGGTCGAGGTGATGGCGAAGGCGCTGCTCGAGTTGGAAACAATCGATGCGGACCAGATTGCCGACATCATGGCCGGCCGTCCGGTGCGTCCGCCGAAGCCCACGCAGTCGTCGTCGGGGCCGTCGTCGGGCGGTGGTTCGGCGCCAACGCCGGACCCGGCACCGTCAGCCAATCCCGCGTAGGCGGTCGCCACAGCAAGTGCCCAGGGGCGTGCGAGGTTGCACGCCCCTTTGCTTGCGCCGTCAACGATGACGACCCCTACGCCACAGCTGTTGCAATGCGGACCGCGTACGCTCGACCTGCGGCGGCCCCGCGTGATGGGCATCGTCAATGTCACGCCGGACTCCTTCTACGATGGAGGCGCGCATCCTGACGCCGCGCGCGCGCTCGACCATGCGCGCGCCATGGTCGCCGATGGCGCGGACCTGATCGACGTTGGCGGCGAATCGTCGCGTCCCGGTGCGCTGCTGATCTCGGAAGCCGATGAACTCGGCCGGATCCTGCCTGTCATCAGCGCGCTCGCGCGCGAGGGCGTGCTGGTCAGCGTGGACACGATGAAGCCCGACGTCATGCGCGAGGCCATCGCCGCCGGTGCGGTAATGGTGAACGATGTCCGCGCGTTGCGGCAGCGCGGCGCGCTCGACGTGGTGGCGGACACCAACGTCGCAGTGTGCCTGATGCACATGCAGGGCGAGCCACGCACGATGCAGGCGGCACCGGTCTATGCCGACGTCGTGCACGAGGTGCGCGACTTCCTGATCGAGCGCGCGCTGGTCTGCGAGGGCGCTGGCGTGGCGCGCGCGCGGATCGTCCTTGATCCCGGATTCGGCTTCGGCAAGACACTGGCGCATAATCTCGCGCTGTTGAAGCACCTCGATGTACTGGTGCACAGCGGATACCCGGTACTTGCCGGGCTGTCGCGCAAGGCGTCGATTGGTGCCATCACCGGGCGCGATCCCGCGGATCGGCTGGCGGGTAGCGTGGCCGCGGCGCTGGCCGCGGTGGCGCGCGGCGCGCGCATCGTTCGCGTGCACGATGTGCGGGCTACGGTGGATGCGCTCAAGGTGTGGCAGGCAGTGGACGATCAGGGGTAGCGGATGACACGACAATACTTCGGCACCGATGGCATCCGCGGACGCGTGGGCGCACCGCCCATCACGCCGGAGCTGGTGCTGAAGCTCGGCTGGGCCGCCGGACGCACGCTGGCCGCGACGGAATCGGCCAAACGTGGCGAACGGCCGGGCGTGCTGATCGGCAAGGACACGCGCATCTCGGGCTACCTGCTCGAAGCCGCGCTCGAAGCCGGCCTCTCCGCCGCGGGCGTGGACGTCTACCTGTGCGGGCCGTTGCCGACGCCTGGCATCGCGTATCTGACGCGCGCGTTGCGCCTGTCGGCGGGCATCGTGATCAGCGCTTCGCACAATCCCTACGACGACAACGGCATCAAGTTCTTCTCCGCCTCGGGCACCAAGCTGCCCGATGCGGTCGAGATCGCCATCGAGGCGCAGATGGACTTGCCGTTGACGTGCGCGGCTTCCGCGGCGCTGGGCAAGGCGTGGCGCGTGGACGACGCGTCCGGCCGCTACGTCGAGTTTTGCAAGGGCACGTTTCCCGGCGAACTCGATCTCAAGGGCCTGCGCATCGTCGTCGACTGCGCCCACGGCGCCGGCTATCAGGTGGCGCCGAAGGTGTTCCACGAACTGGGCGCGGACGTGGTGCCGGTCGGCGTGGAGCCCAACGGCATCAACATCAACGATCGCGTGGGCGCCACGCATCCGCGCTTCCTGGTCGAGCAGGTGCGCGCGCACGGCGCGGACTACGGTATTGCGCTCGACGGCGACGGCGACCGCCTGATCATGGTCGACCACGACGGCACGCTCTACGACGGCGACCAGCTGCTGTACGTGATTGCGACCGATTACCAGCGGCGCGGCGTCGGTGCCAAAGGTGTCGTGGGCACATTGATGAGCAACCTGGGCTTCGAGCAGGCGTTGGGCCGTGAAGGCATTGCGCTGGCGCGCGCGGGCGTGGGCGATCGCCATGTGCTGGAACAACTGCGCGAACGCGGGTGGCTGCTGGGCGGCGAGAACTCCGGACACCTGATCTGCCTCGACAAACACACGACGGGTGACGCCATCGTCGCGGCGCTGGCCGTGCTGCGCGCGTTGCTCGAGCAGGGCCGCACGCTGACGCAAGCCACGGCAGGGCTGACCATGTTTCCGCAACGGCTCATCAATGTGCCCGTGCGACGCGGCTGGGACTGGCGCGCCAGCGACGTGGTGAAAC
>JBBQEY010000097.1:0-11006 GCA_038321425.1 Burkholderiales bacterium
GATTTCCGGATCGTGAGCGCGATCAGCACGATGGATGAACTGCAGCGTGGTCGGCAGCCGCACGCCTTCCCACAGCGCGACATCGCCCAATGCCGCGGCGTCGAGCGCCAGGTCCTCGCGCATCAGCGCCACGCCGAGGCCTGCGGTGACCAGCGAGCGAATGATGGCTTCGTTGTCGGCCTCCACGCGCCGGACCGGTGAACTGCCACGCGTGGCGAAGAGGTCATTGGCCAGCGTCGACAGCGTGCTGATCGGCGGCGTCATGATCCACGGCATCGCCACAATGGTGCTCCAGTCGGCCACGGCGACGGCATCGCGCCAGGCAGCCGGCGCGACGATCCGATAGGCGAAGTCGGCCAGCGGCATCGCGACGACATCGGTGTCCGCGAGGCTGCCGTAGTAGAAGCTGGCGTCGAGCGTGCCATCGCGCACCTTCGCGAAGGCGGCGCCCGACACTTCGTGATGGACCTCGATCTCGAGCAGCGGATGCGCATCGAGCGCATGGGACAGCAGGTCGCCCACGCGGGTGAATTCGGGGTCCGAGACGGCGCCGACGCGAACGCGCCCGACGACCGCATTCGCGAGGCCACGGGCACGGCTGCGCAGTGTCTGGGCGGCCGACATCACCTTGCGGGCTTCAGGCAGCAGCCGACGCCCGGCCGGGGTCAGCACCATGCCGCTCGAGACACGGTCGAAGAGCGCGACGCCCAGCTCGTCTTCAAGCGCCTTGATCTGCGCGCTGACGGCCGGCTGGCTGACGTGCAGCTGTTCGGCGGCCCGGGTGAGGTGTCCCACGTCGGCAACCGCGGCAAAGCTACGTAACTGGTAGAGCTCCATAGGACTCCCGGTGGATCTCCCCCCTTGGCCCTGATTATACCTTGTTTGCTGCGACGCAATATATTGCTATTGACACATAGGGAAATCCGATGCCCTTGATCTGAATGAATGATTGGACTATCCGGGCGGGCGATCCTATCTTGCAATGGTGCGCTGCACCATAACTGCACAACCAGCCTATCCACCAGGAGATCGACGCCATGCGCCACGGGAAACGCCCCTTCGCCGAAGACGGCTTCATGGACATCATCGTCAAGCTTGCCCACACGACATTCTTTGACGCGCTGCCGTCCAACGCCGAGCGCCATCCCCCGACCGCGCCGGCCAAGCTGCCCAGCCAACTCGAAGCCGCACCGGCGCTGCACCAGCGCTGGCTGGCCAACCTCGACCGCTGGGCCTACAAGTACCAGCTCCGCGAACGGGATGCCTACCTGGGCCGCGCCACCGACATCCACGACCTGGAAAACCGGATGCGCGATATCCACCGGCGCCCGTATTACTGAGCTGAGTCGGGCAAGCACTCCCCCGCGAACTGCTGGATTGAGCGTCGCCGCGGTGAGCGGCGGGCCGTGCGGGGCGGGCTTAGGTCGCCGCAAGCTTCGGGTTCGGCCGCGTGAGGGCAAAAAAAAAGGGAGGTCAAAACACGACCTCCCTATTTTTTGCCGCACACGCCGGGAACATGCGGCGCCAATGCGCCCGAGCGATCGCCTTCGGCGACCTAAGCCCGCCTGGAGGCCCCTCGCCCCGCGCCGTGCCACGACGAACAGAGAACATACACCGCCTCAAATGCGCAATGGCGCCCCATATCCCGTCAGTTCGAGATAGCCGCGCCCGACCATGCGCCCACCTGTGCTGACGCGGACGGCACCTTCCCAATAGATAGTGCCGACGCTGCCGCGCGCATCGAGCTCCTGGTCGTCGAGCAGGGGTTCGACGACGAGATCAGCACCGGCCGCGCGCACGTCGAACGCCACGGGATACACGACGCCCGTACGGAGTGATCGCCACTCGCGGCGCGCGGTGAACGTGATTTCGTCCGGCCGCAACGTGCGCGTTGCGCCCGCTGCGTTCCGCCACGTACCGCCGGCCCAGTACGCGCTGCCATCGTGCGCGCGAATCCGGAACAGCATCAGCGCGCCGCCATCGTCGAAGTTCAAGCCCAGCCAATCCCAGCCGCGTGCTTCTGGTGCGAGGTAGGCACTCGACCATTCGTGATCGAGCCAGGACGTGCCGCGCACCTGGTGCCGGCGCGTGCCGATGCCGATGGTGCCCGTCGTCTTGAGCTGCGGCCGGCTGTAGTAGTAGCTGGCCTGCGCGTCGCGGGGACCCTTGCGGCTCCATCCCTCCTCACCTTGCAGCAGCACGGGCGACTTCGCCGTGAACGCGAGATCGAGGGTGAACTCGCGCGCCACCACCTTCGCAACATAACGGTCACCTGCCAGCACCAGCGACCAGTCGTCGACACGAACGTCGGTCGTCGTGGTCGACGCCTCCGCCAGTCCGAGACCCATCCGCGCCACGCGCTGGTCGTGGCGCAGCCGGCCGTGCGCTGGTTCGGCAACGGCCGCGTGGGCGAACAGCAATTGCGATGGCGCAAACGCGCTGCGGCTGTCCTCGCCGATGCCGGTACGGCTGCGGAAGAACGTGACTTGCACGCCCAAATCGCGTCCCGTGTCATCCGTCACCCATCCCGTGATGTACCACCACTCGGTGCGAAAGGCCGGATGACTGCCATGGTCGCGCGGGAACTGCATCGGTACGCGGGGCACGACGGCGGGAAATTCCGGCACTGCCCGCGCGATGCCGGGTGTGAGCGCAAGCGAAACCAGCAGGAATTGGCGGCGACGCATGGTCAAGGACCGATCAACGCCGCGTCACCAGTCGTCGCGCACGGCGCGCACTGCGTCTTCGGCGGTGGCCGCGCGTGCGCTGGCCTGCGTCGTGATCACTGCCAGCACCAGCAAGACCACGGCCAGAGCCAGCAGCGGCCACCACGGCATATGCAGTTCCATGCCCCAGTGGAACGATTGCCGGTTCACCACATGGATCAGGATCAGGCTCATCACGAAACCCAGCAGCATGCCTACGATGAGTCCGATGCCGCTGACCAGCAACCCTTCGATGGCCAGCATCCCGCGCACCTGGCCGCGCGTCATGCCGAGGTGGCGCAGCACGCCGAACTCGCGGCGCCGGGCCAGCACCAGCGCGCCGAACGCGGAAGAGAGCCCCACCAGGCCGATCACGACGGCGGCGGCTTCCAGCGCATAGGTCACGGCAAACGTGCGATCGAAGATGCGCAGCGACAGCGTGCGAATCTCGCCGGGTGTGGCCAGTGTCAGCCCCGATGCGCCGGACCACGCCTGGTCGAGTCGGGTACGGAATTCCGCCACCGACACGCCGGGCCGCAGCCACACCGCAGCGTCGTTCGCCGTAGTGTCGCCCGTGAGCCGCACGTACACCGCGCGCTCCACCACGATCGCGCCCTGCTGCCGCGCGTAGTCGCGCCACAGTCCCGCGACGATGAACGGGTGCAGGCCATTGGCCAGGGGCAGTTGCAATGTCGCGCCGGGTTTCAACGCGGACAGGTCGGCCACGGCTTCGCTGATCCATACCGGCGGCGGGCCGCCTGCCGGAACCGCGACCGCGTCGCCCACCAGCGGCAACGCGCTGCCGGGGTCGGCGGCGGGAAGATCGCGCGCCAGGATGGTCACGCGCGGTCGTTGCGGATCGAGCAACACGCTCTGCACGCGCAGGAAGTCGACGCGCGCGACGCCCTCGATGCCGCGCATCGCAGCCTGTGCGTCGACGTCGAACCACCCGGAATCCCCCGCCGCCGCGGCCCGCACGTAGACATCCGCGGGTAACAGCCGCTCCAGCCACGCATCGAGCGAAACGCGAAACGACGCGACCATGATCGCCATCGAAACCATCAACGCGACGCTGGCCACTGTCGTGGCGAGACTCACTGTGATCGCCCCCGGCGCGCTGCGCAGTTGCAGGACCGCCAGGCGGCCGGACGCGGACCGCGGCTGCGGCACCCACGCCAGCAAGCGTGCGGCAATCTGCGGCAACAGCAGCAATGTGCCGACAAGCAGCATCGCGATCGCGGCATAGCCCGCCAGCGGCAACCCACCGACGGGCGGGAGCAGCGTTGCCAGCGCGCCGGCGACCAGCAACATAGCGGCAACGCGCGGATGCCGCAATCGCGCGAAAGCACGTTCGTCGTCACCCGCCTTCAGCGCCGCCGCCGGCGCGGCATGCGCAGCATCGCGTGCAGGCAGCAGGCTGCCGGTCAGCGTGGCGGCAATGCCCAGTGCGCCAAACGTCACCGCTGCCCAGGGCGCGATCGACAGCGCCGGCAGGTCGCCGCGAAAGAAGCCGGCGCCGAGGTCCGCACCCAGCATCTGCAGTGCCACAGCCGCCAGCGCGATGCCCGCGCCGAGGCCGATCGCACTGCCGAGCACACCAAGCAACGCACCTTCCACCAGCATCCAACCTTGCAACGCACGTGCCGTCAATCCCAACGTGCGCAGCAACGCGAACTGCGCGCGCCGCCGCACGACGGACAACGCCTGGGTCGAGAATACCAAGAGCCCCCCGGTGAAGAGTGCCACCAGTGCCAGCACATTCAGGTTGACGCGATAGGCAAGCGTCATCCGCGCCATCGTCGACGCATTGTCGGAAGGGGCTGCTATCGCCGTCCCCGGCGGCAACAGGCGCGCGAGCCGCTCGCGGACTGCACCCGCATCGACACCGGGCCGCAGCCGCACGTCGATCCGCGACAGCGTGCCGCCGCGCCCGAAGAGATCCTGTGCCGCGGCGATATCCATCGCACCGAGGCGCTGGTCCGCAGCGCCTGCCAGCGTCCCGGCAATTTGCAGCGGCACATCGCGCTGGCCCGCCTGTACGACCAGCGAATCCCCGTCGGCAACGCGCAGCCACGCCAGCACCGCCGGCGTCACGTACACGAGCCCCGGCCGCAGCAGGTCGAGGGGGTCGCTGGCCGCGCCGACCAGCGCGGGTGTCACCACCGCCGCGCGAAAGGCATCGATGCCGACGATGCGCAGTGCGTCGTCACGCCCGGCGATGCGGGCTTCGACCTCCACCACCGGACTGGCGGCGGCGACGTCGCGGTCCGCGGTCACGCGTGCGTAGATCGTCTCGTCGAAGCCGCTGCGCGCGCCGCGGATCTCGAGGTCAGCTTCGCCGGAAAGCGTGCGCATGCCACCTTCGAACTCGCTCACTGCCGTCGCATTGATGATGGCCACGGCAAAACCCAGCGCGACCCCCAATGCGATGGCCAGCGTGGCCAGCGCCAACCGGCCCCGGTGTTGTCCTAGTGCGCCGCCGAGCACTGCACGTCCCAGCGCCACGTTCATCGCGGGGTGACCTCCTGCGGGGCCAGCGTGCCGGCGCGCAATGTGAACACGCGATCCGCGCGCCGCGCCGCGTCGTCCGAATGCGTAACCAGCACGCCGCACGCGCCTTCGGCCGCCATGCGCTCACGCAGCAGCGAGATGATCTCCGCTGCGCTGTCGGGATCGAGGTTGCCGGTGGGCTCATCGGCCAGCACGATGGCGGGGCGGTGCACGAGGGCGCGGGCAATGGCCACGCGTTGCAGTTCGCCGCCGGAGAGTTCGCGCGGCGGGCTGGCCATGCGATCCGCAAGTCCGACGCTGTCGAGCATCGCCAGCACACGGGCGCGCGAAGCATCCCCGTGCACGCCCTGCAGCGTCAGCGGCAGCGCAACGTTGTCGCCGACGTTCAGATAGGGCAGCACATGAAAGGCCTGGAATACGAAGCCGACCTGCAGGCGGCGAAAGCGCGTCAGTGCATCGTCATCGAGGGCAGCCAACGCCAAGCCCGCCACCGTGACGGTGCCCGCATCCGGGCGTTCGAGGCCAGCGATGATGTTGAGCAGCGTCGACTTGCCGCTGCCCGACTCGCCGCGGATCGCCACCATCTCGCCTGCCGCCACGTGGAGATGCACATCGCGCAGCACGACCCGCGGCCGGGGTCCGCCGAAGTGCCGCTCGACCGCGCGCAGCTCGATCAAGACCGGATGCTGCTACAGGCTCGGCGCGGCGGCATCGTAGCGGGCCAGCGCCGCACGAAGGTTGGCTTCGAGCGCGTCCTGCGTGTCGGCCGCCAGCTTGAGGTCGTTGACGAGCCCGTTGTCGAGCGCGTAGACCCAGCCGTGCAGCGTCACCGGTTGCCCGCGCGCCCACGCGTCCTGCACGATCGTGGTCCGCGCGACATGGCGCACCTGTTCGATGACATTGAGCTCGCACAGGCGATCGGTGATCGCGTGTTCGTCTGGCAGCTGCGACAGAAGTTCGCGGTGGCGTTCCGCCACGTCCTGCACATGCCGCAGCCAGTTGTCGACGAGGCCGAGCGGCTTGGCCTGCCACGCGGCGCGGACGCCTCCGCAGCCGTAGTGGCCCACGACGATCACGTGCTCGACCTTCAGCACATCCACGGCGTATTGCAACACCGACAGGCAATTCAAGTCCGTATGCACGACCACGTTGGCCACGTTGCGATGGACGAAGAGCTCGCCCGGCATCAGGTCGACGATCTCGTTGGCGGGCACGCGACTGTCCGAGCACCCGATCCACAGGTACCGCGGCGATTGCTGGGCCGTCAGCTGCTGGAAGAAGCCGGGCCGCTCGGCCTGGATCGCCTCGGCCCAGCGGCGGTTGTTGCCGATCAGGTGCTTGAGGGGGGGCATCGTCAGTACGGTGGGGGGCTACGCATCTCCGCATGATACCGGTCGCGATAAGCGAGGTACTGTCCCGTTGATGCGGCCCACGAAGGCGGCGTAGACTCGAACCGAGTCCGGGGAGTCTGCAGAAGCCCGCCGGACTGTCCCAAGGGCGAAGCGCGGAGATAAACCAGTGGGCCTTCCCGAAGCAATCAGCCAGCGTGGATTCAGGCGGTGGTACGAGCGCGAGCTGATCGAGGGTCATGCCTATCTCGTCACCGGGCTGCTGGCGATGATCATGATGGCCATTTCGATCGAGATGATCGAGTTTCGCGAATCTGCCACGGGTTTTGCGACGTTGTTGCTCGTGGGCGCGGCCGGTAGCGCATTGACGATGTTCGCGTGGCGGCAGTTCACCTTCCTGCTGGCACGTGCCGAATACATGGCCGAGCGCGCCACGTGCCAGGCCTGCAAGGTCTACGGCCGCTTCGCCATTCGACGCGCCGACGACAATCCGCAGGCCGTGGGCGGCTGTACGCTGCACGTGGAATGCCGAAAGTGCGGGCATCGCTGGACCATCGCCTGAGTCACCGGCCGGGGCGCCGCGCACTCCACCATTGCCGTCGCGGCCGAAGTCTGGCGCGATGCCCGCGCGCTCGAGCGCAAGCTGATGCCGCGACGCATCTCTGACGCCTGACGGACGCTAGCGCGCCATGGCAGCGGCAAGGCCCAGCGCACCGCAGCCCAGGATGACCGGAATCACGCCGGCCTTGTAGCGGAAAAGCGCGATCGCGGCGACCAGCCCGATCGCCACCCCTACCGGGTCGATTCCGCGGATGCCGCCGCTGCCATCGGGCCAGAACACGTGCCAGGCAAAGAACGCAGCCAGGTTGACGATCACGCCGACCACGGCCGCCGTCACCGCGGTCAACGGCGCCGAAAGCCGTACCTCGCCGCGCGTGGATTCGATCGCGGGTCCGCCGGCCAGGATGAACAGGAATGACGGCAGGAACGTGAAGAAGGTCACGACACAGGCCGCCGCGATCCCTGCCCATGGCAGCAGCGCCGCGCCGAACAGCGCCTTCGTCCATCCGCCGACGAAGCCGACGAAGGCCACCACCATGATCAGAGGTCCCGGCGTGGTTTCGCCCAACGCCAGTCCGTCGATCATCTGCACCGGCGTCAGCCACCCGAAGGTTTCCACCGCACCCTGGTACACGTAGGGCAGCACTGCATACGCGCCGCCGAATGTCAGCAGCGCGGCCTTGGTGAAGAACCACGCCATCTCGAACAACGGCGAGGATCCGCCTCCAGCGATCCACAGCAGCGCCATGGCGCCACCCCAGATTCCGACGAAGACCGCGATCGTTGCAGCAAGGCTTTGCCAGCGGAATCGTGCGTGTTGAGGTGCGGGCGTGTCGTCGTCGATCACCGCGGGCGCAAGCGCCGACGCGGTCGCAGCATGCTTGCCGCCGGGCGTGAACGCGCCGGGCGCGATGCGGCCGCCGAAGTGCCCGATGATTGCCGCGCCCAGCACGATGGCGGGGAAGGGGACGCCGAACACGAAGATCGCGATGAACGCCAGCGCTGCGATCGCCCACAGCACCCGGTGCTTCAGGGTCCGCGAACCGATGCGCCATGCCGCCTGCAGCACGATGGCGACGACCGCAGGCTTCACGCCCGCAAGAAACGCGGCCACCGCAGGCACGTCGCCGAACGCCATGTAGAGCCACGACAACGCGATCAGCAGCAACAGCGACGGCAGCACGAAGAGCGCGCCGGCCATGATGCCGCCCCACTTGCGATGCAGCAGCCAGCCGATATAGGTGGCGAGCTGCTGCGCCTCCGGCCCCGGCAGCACCATGCAGTAATTGAGCGCGTGCAGGAAGCGACGCTCCGAGATCCACCGCTTCTCGTCGACCAGTTCGCGGTGCATCAGCGCGATCTGCCCGGCCGGACCGCCGAAGCTGATGCAGCCGAGCCGCAGCCAGTAGGCGAAGGCCTCGGCGCGCGTAGGCGCCGCAGGGGCCGCTCCCAGGCTGCCAACACCCGACGCGTCCTGTTCCGGCACGGTCATCGCAACCCGCGCGGCTTCAGATCAGACCTTCCAGCAATTGCACGTCCACATCCGCGCCGGCAGCGACGTTGCCAACGTCGGTGCCGAGGACGATGAAGCAATTGGCCCGCGACATCGACGACAGAATGCCCGAACCCTGATCGCCGGTCGTGCGCACGGACCACGATCCATCGTCGGCCAACGACAGGATGCCGCGTTGAAACTCCGTGCGTCCCGGCGCCTTACGGATGGGCGCTGCGAGCCGCGCCTTGAACATTGGCATGGCCCCGACGTCGGTGCGACCCTGCAATACCAGCAGCGCGTCGCGGACGAATTGATAGAACGTCACCATCACCGACACCGGATTGCCGGGCAGTCCGAAAAACTGCGCGCTGCCGATGCGACCGTAGGCGAGCGGGCGTCCGGGCTTCATCGCGATCTTCCAGAACAGCACTTCCCCCAGACGGTCGAGCAGATCCTTCACGAAGTCGGCCTCGCCCACCGACACACCGCCGGACGTGATCACCACATCGGCATTGGCCGCGGCGGTGGCAAACGCGGCTTCGAGCAATTCGGGCACATCGGGCACCACACCCATGTCGAGCGTTTCGCAGTTGAGGCGCGACAGCATGCCAAACAGCGTATAGCGGTTGCTGTCGTAGATCTGTCCTTCGGCCAGCGGTGTGCCGATGGAGCGCAGTTCATCGCCGGTGGAAAAAAAAGCCACGCGCAACCGCCGATAGACGCCCACTTCGTTGATGCCGAGGGAGGCCAGCATGCCGATCTCCGCCGGCCGCAGCGGTTGCCCGCGCTTGAACACGACCTGCCCTGCCTTCAGGTCTTCGCCGGCAAAACGCCTGTTCTGTCCCGCGCTGGTCACAGCACCTGGCTGAATGCGCACGCCACCTGCAATTTCCGTCGCGCGCTCCTGCATCACGACGGTGTCGGCACCTTGCGGCATCACGCCGCCGGTAAAGATGCGGACGGTTTCGCCCGCACCGATGGCGCCGGAATGCGGCTTGCCGGCAAAGGAATCCCCGACGCGCCGCAGCGGCGTCTCGGCCGAACCATCGAGATCGGCGAAGCGAATCGCCCAGCCATCCATGGCGGAATTGTCGTGACCAGGCACGGCGAATGGTGAGACGACGTCGTCCGCCAGCACACGATCAAGAGCCTGCCGGATGTGCACGCGCTCGATCACGCCGACCGGGGTCAGGAACTGGCGGATCAGTGCGCGCGCCTTCTCCACCGGCATCGAATTGGGATCATAGTCGTCAGCGCACGAGGCTTCGCGCAAGGTCATGGGCGTGGTCATCGGGCATCCGTTTCGCGGGTGAAGCGTGATTTTAGTCGCAGTGCGGGTCGTTCAAGTCCGTGCCACGACAGGAAGGCGACGGCGATGGACAACGGCAACGACACCAGCAGCAGTCCGACCGGTTCCAGCTCCGGCAGCCGCTGCATCAGGGTCTGTTGAATGGGAAACGAATAGACGTAGACGCCATACGAGTAGTCGCCGACCTGACGAAACCACGGCCACTGCAGTTGGGGGTGGTAGGCAAGCACCAGCACGGCATAGGTCAATAGCGGCGCGAAATAGTTGGCGCGGGTCAAGCCCCCGGGGTTCCAGGCGATGAGCGCCAGCACCACGGTCAATCCCGCCAGCGACAAGGGAACTGCATCGCGGTAAGCACACGCCAGCGATCCCAACGCAAACAGCAGCGCCAGTTCGCGCACGACACGGTCGTTGGCTGCCAGCGGAAACCACTCCGGCTGGGCAATGAATACGAGCATGAGCACGCCAACGGTGACGAGCGAGATGAACCGATGTGCGAAAAGTCCCACCATTCCGGCGAACAGCAACGCGACATACAGTCGCAATTCGATCGGCAACGTCCACAGCGAGCCGTTCACGTCGTGCGGAAACGGATTGGTTGGAAACGCGCCCGGCAATCGATAGACCATGTCCCAGCCTAGCGCCACGCGCCATGCGTAGTCCCACGTTTGCGGATGGCCGAGGAACGATCCCCAGGGCAATGCGCTGGAGATGCCGGCCAACAGGATGGTGAACAGCGTGGCGGCCACCAGCGCCGGATAGATGCGCAACACGCGCGCGGCCACGAAACTCGTCGCGTGGCGCCGGGCGAGCCAGCTTTGCGTGACGAGGAAGCCCGACAGCACGAAGAAAATCTTGACGCCCACCACGCCGAAGTTAAGTTCCGGTGCCAGCTTCCACAGTGGTTCGCTGGTCCAGCGCCCCGTCAATGCGTAGCTGTGAAAAACCACGACAGAGCTCGCCGCCAACAGTCGCAACAACTGGATGTTATTGTCGCGGCCTTGCGTCAGCGTACCTAGGCGCGGAATCACCGGTCCGATGCGGGGGCCGCCGCCGCCAGTTCTTCCGCCGTGTTG
>JBBQEY010000098.1:0-11003 GCA_038321425.1 Burkholderiales bacterium
ATTCCGCTCGAGGACATGGAGTTCTGGCAGTTCCATCCGACCGGCGTGGCCGGCGCGGGGGTGCTGATCACCGAGGGCGTACGCGGCGAAGGCGGCATCCTGCTCAACTCCAATGGCGAGCGCTTCATGGAGCGCTATGCGCCCAACCTGAAGGACCTGGCGTCGCGCGATATCGTATCGCGCTCGATGGACCAGGAAATCAAGGAAGGCCGTGGTTGCGGGCCGAACAAGGACTACGTGCTGCTGAAGCTCGATCACCTCGGGCCGGAAGTGATCATGAAGCGCCTGCCGAGCATCCGCGAGATCGCCGTCAAGTTCGCCAACGTCGATCCGATCAAGGATCCTATTCCCGTCGTGCCGACCATCCACTACCAGATGGGTGGCATTCCCACCAACATCCACGGCCAGGTCGTGGCGCCGAAGGATGGCAATTCCAACAGCGTGGTCGGCGGCCTGTACGCGGTCGGCGAATGCGCCTGCGTGTCGGTGCATGGTGCCAATCGCCTTGGCACTAATTCGCTGCTCGACCTGCTGGTCTTCGGCCGTGCGGCGGGCGAACACATTGTCGAGCAGAACCTGAAGGCACAGGCGCACAAGGAATTGCCACGCGACGCTGGCGACCTTTCGCGTGCACGGCTGGCTCGGCTCGATGGCGCGACGTCCGGCGAATCGGTGCCGGAGGTCGCGCACGCCATCCGCAAGTCGATGACGGCGCATTGCGGCGTGTTCCGCAATGAGACGCTTCTTAACGAAGGCGTGACGCAGATCATGGAACTAGAAAGCCGGGTCGCGCGCTGCGCCATCACTGACAAGAGCCAGGTGTTCAACACGGCACGGGTCGAGGCGCTGGAACTGGACAACCTGATCGAAACCGCCAAGGCCACCGTGGTGTCAGCGCTGGCGCGGCAGGAGTCCCGTGGCGCTCAGGCCCGCAGCGACTATCCCAACCGCGACGATGCGCACTGGCTGAAGCACACGCTGTGGTATCGCGAAGGGAACCGTCTCGACTACAAGCCGGTCAACTTGAAGCCGCTGTCGGTGGAAGCCTTCCCGCCGAAGGCACGAACGTACTGATGGGCCTTCCTTCATGAAATTTCGCGTGTACCGCTACGATCCCGAGAAGGACAGCAAACCGTACTCCAGGGACTATGACGTCGCGCTCGAGTCCACGGACCGCATGCTGCTCGACGCGCTGATCAAGCTGAAGGCGCAGGACGACACGCTGTCGTTTCGCCGCAGCTGCCGCGAAGGCGTTTGCGGCTCCGATGCGATGAACATCAACGGCAAGAACGGCCTTGCCTGCATCACCAACCTGAACGACGTCAAGGAGCCGGTGGTGCTGCGCCCGCTCCCCGGGCTGCCCGTGATCCGCGACCTGATCGTCGACATGAGCCAGTTCTTCAAGCAGTACCACTCGATCAAGCCCTATCTTGTCAACGACACGCCGCCGCCCGAGAAGGAGCGGCTGCAATCGCCGGAAGACCGCGAGGAGCTGGACGGCCTGTACGAATGCATTCTGTGCGCATGCTGTTCGACCGCGTGCCCGTCGTTCTGGTGGAACCCGGACAAGTTCGTAGGGCCGGCCGGATTGCTGGCTGCGTATCGCTTCATCGCCGACAGCCGCGACCAGGATACGGAAGGCCGCGTGGACAATCTCGAGGATCCGTACCGGTTGTTCCGCTGCCATACGATCATGAACTGCGTCGACGTGTGTCCGAAGAACCTCAACCCTTCGAGCGCCATCGGCAGGATCAAGGACATCATGGTGAAACGGGCGGTGTGACAACGACGCGAACATGCCGCCGTGCGGTCTGCCGGTTGCGCCGCCGGCGAGGTGATCATGCTTGACGCCGAACGCCTGAACCGCATTCGGTGGCGCTGCCGGCGCGGCATGCTTGAAAACGACCTGCTGCTCACCCGCTTCCTGGACGCGCGGGGCGCGGTGATCGCCGAGGACGAGGTGGCCATGCTCGACACGCTGCTCGATCTTCCGGATAGCGATTTGTGGAACCTGTTGTCGGGGCGCACTGAGCCAGGAGACGTTGGCGTGATGCCGCTGTTGCAACAACTGCGTGCTGCCTCCATCTAGAAAGGTAGGCGCTGCTGGGCGTAAATGAGGCTGCCGCCGGTTTGGCGCGGCTTTTGGCACGACTTTCCGGGAGTACAACCGCAATGACTGAACGCACCGCCACGCTCAACTTCTCGGACGGCTCGCCGTCGGTTGGCTTTCCCGTGCTCTCCGGGACCATCGGCCCCGATGTCATCGACATCCGGTCTTTGTACGGCAAGACGGGCAGGTTCACCTTCGATCCGGGCTTCATGTCCACCGCGGCCTGCAACTCCGCCATTACGTACATCGACGGCGACAAGGGCGAGCTCTTGTATCGCGGCTACCCGATCGAGGAGCTGGCGCAGCGTTGCGACTATCTCGAAACGTGCTACCTGCTGCTGTACGGCGAATTGCCGACCCCGGATCAGAAGGACGAATTCGTCTCGCGCGTGACCATGCACACGATGGTCAACGAGCAGATGCACTTCTTCATGCGCGGCTTCCGCCGCGACGCGCATCCGATGGCGGTCATGACGGGCCTTGTCGGCGCGCTGTCGGCGTTCTACCCGGATTCGATGAACCTGCACGACGCGCGGCAGCGCGACATCTCGGCCATTCGCCTCATCGCCAAGATGCCCACACTGGTGGCCATGGCCTACAAGTACACGATCGGCCAGCCCTACGTGTACCCGCAGAACGACCTCGGCTATTCCGCCAACTTCATGCGGATGATGTTCGCGACGCCTTGCGAGCCGTACACGATCAACGAGGTCCTGGTGCGCGCGCTCGACCGCATCTTCATCCTGCACGCGGACCACGAGCAGAAC
This sequence comes from Burkholderiales bacterium, assembly GCA_038321425.1. GTDB lineage: Bacteria > Pseudomonadota > Gammaproteobacteria > Burkholderiales > Casimicrobiaceae > VBCG01. The sequence goes on from JBBQEY010000098.1 coordinate 2,878, forward strand.
GCGTCCACCTCGACGGTTCGCCTGTGCGCATCGTCGGGCACCAACCCGTTCGCGGCCATTGCCGCGGGCGTGGCGTGCCTGTGGGGCCCCGCGCACGGCGGCGCCAACGAGGCCGCGCTCAACATGCTCTACGATATCCAGGCGCAGGGCGGCGCGGCGAAGATCGGCGAATTCATCACCAAGGTCAAGGACAAGAACTCCAGCGTGAAGCTGATGGGGTTCGGCCATCGCGTCTACAAGAATTACGACCCGCGCGCCAAGCTGATGCGCGAGACGTGCTACGAGGTATTGAACGAACTGGGCCTGCAGGACGATCCGCTGTTCGAACTGGCGATGAAGCTCGAGAAGATCGCACTGGAAGACGAGTACTTCGTGTCGCGCAAGCTCTACCCGAACGTCGACTTCTACTCGGGCATCGTGCAGAAGGCCATCGGCATTCCGGTACCGCTTTTCACCGCCGTCTTTGCGCTCGCGCGTACCGCGGGCTGGATCGCCCAGCTGAACGAGATGATCGCCGATCCGGAATACAAGATCGGCCGCCCGCGGCAGCTCTACGTCGGCGCCGCGCGCCGGACGGTGGTCCCGCTCGCGCAACGCTCGTAAGTCCAACGCTTGCCGTGCGGCGCCATCGAGCATCGCCGGCCTGGAGATGATGCAATGGGTCGCATGAAGGAACTGGAGTCCACCAGCACGCTGTTCGGCGCCAACGCGCCGTTCATCGAGGAGCTCTACGAGCGGTACCTGACCGACCCCGCTGCGGTGCCGGCCGAATGGCGCGGTTACTTCGACGAGGTGCGCGGCGACTCGCCCGACGTGCCGCATGCGCCGGTCGTGGCATCGTTCCGCGAGATGGCGCGCGACCGTCGCGTGCACGGCGCGATGGTGGACGCCGCCACGATGCACAAGCAGGTGCTGGTGCTGCGCCTCATCAGCAAGTTCCGCACGCTCGGCATGTTCAACGCCGACCTCGACCCGCTGCATCAGCACGCGCCCGACTACGTCGCCGACCTCGACCTCAAGACCTACGGCTTCACCGAGGCCGACATGGATACCGAGTTCGACGTCGGGTCGTACAAGGCCGGACCGGCGCGGATGCGCCTGCGCGATGTCGTCAAGTCGTTGCAGGACACCTACACGCGCACGCTCGGCGCCGAGTACATGTACATCGCCGACACCGCCACCAAGCGCTTCTTCCAGGAGCGCCTCGAGCCCATCCGCTCGCGCCCCACGTACATGCCGGAATTGCGCAAGCACATCCTCGAGCGCCTGACGGCAGCCGAGACGCTGGAGCGTTACCTGCATACGAAGTATGTCGGCCAGAAGCGCTTTTCGGGCGAGGGCGGCGACACGATGATCCCGATGCTCGACCGGCTGATCGAGACAGCGGGTGCCGCCGGCGTCAAGGAAATCGTGATGGGCATGGCTCACCGCGGACGCCTCAACGTACTCGTCAACATCCTGGGCAAGATGCCCAGCGACCTCTTCTCCGAGTTCGAGGGCAAGGCGGCGCAGGCGCTGCCGGCCGGCGACGTCAAGTATCACCAGGGCTTCTCCTCCGACGTGTCCACGCCGGGCGGCCCGGTGCACCTCACGCTGGCGTTCAACCCGTCGCATCTCGAGATCGTGAATCCGGTGGTCGAGGGCTCGGTGCGCGCGCGCCAGCATCGTCGCGGCGACACGCTCGGCGACCAGGTGCTGCCGATCCTGATCCACGGCGACGCTGCAATCGCGGGCCAGGGCGTGAACCAGGAAATCCTGAACATGGCGCAGACCCGTGGCTACTACACGGGCGGCACCATACACATCGTCATCAACAACCAGATCGGCTTCACCACGTCCGACCCGCGCGACGCGCGCGGCACGGTCTATTGCACCGACGTGGCGAAGATGGTCGAGGCGCCCATCCTGCACGTCAATGGCGACGACCCGGAAGTGGCATTGCTGGCGGTGGAGATCGCGATGGAGTATCGCCAGCGCTTCCACCGCGACATCTTCATCGACCTCGTGTGCTTCCGCCGCCTCGGCCACAACGAGGCCGACGAGCCGATGGTCACGCAGCCGCTGATGTATCGGCGCATCGCCCAGCACCCCGGAACGCGCAAACTCTATGCGGATCGCCTGGTCGAGGCCGGCGTGATAGCCGCGGCCGACGCCGACGCGATGGTCAGCGCGTTCCGCGCGGCGATGGACCGCGGGCAGCACACCAACAAGACCATACTGTCGAACTACAAGCCGCCGTTCACGATCGACTGGTCGCCCTACCTCAAGCGCAACTGGACGGAAGTCACCGACACCGGCGTGCCGCTGGCCACGCTGCAGTCGCTCGCCACCAAGCTCACCACGGTGCCGGAAGGCTTCAAGCTCCATTCGCGTGCTGAACGCGTGATCGCCGATCGCCGCGCGATGGGTGAGGGCACGCAGCCGCTCGACTGGGGCATGGGCGAAAGCCTGGCTTATGCCTCGCTGCTGAACGACGGCTATGGTGTACGTCTCTCCGGCGAGGACTTTGGGCGCGGCACGTTCTCGCATCGCCACGCAGTCCTGCACGACCAGAACCGGCAGACCTGGGATGTGGGCACCTATATCCCGCTGCAGCACTTGAGCCCCACGCAACCGTCGTGCGAGATCATCGATTCGGTGCTGACCGAACAGGCCGTGGTGGCCTTCGAGTATGGCTACTCGACGTCCGACCCTGGTCGCCTCGTACTATGGGAAGCGCAGTTCGGCGACTTCGTGAACGGCGCCCAGGTCGTGATCGACCAATTCATCAGCGCCGGCGAAGTGAAGTGGGGCCGCATTTGCGGCCTCGTGATGTTGCTGCCGCACGGCTATGAAGGCCAGGGTCCCGAGCATTCGTCGGCGCGCCCCGAGCGCTTCCTGCAACTGTGCGCGCAGCACAACATGCAGGTGTGCGTGCCTACGACGCCGGCGCAGGTGTTCCACATGCTGCGGCGGCAGATGGTGCGGAAGTACCGGAAGCCGCTGATCGTGATGAGCCCGAAGAGCCTGCTGCGCAACAAGGAAGCCGTCTCCACACTCGAATCGCTGACCACGGGCACGTTCCAGACCGTGATCGGCGAGACGGACAAGATTGCCGCGAAGCATGTCCGCCGCATCCTGGCGTGCTCCGGCAAGGTGTACTACGACCTGCTGGCGTATCGCCGCGAGAACAAGATCGAGAACATCGCGATCATCCGCCTGGAACAGCAGTATCCGTTCCCGCACGAGGCATTCAAGACCGAGGTGGCACGCTTTCCCAACGCCGACGAGGTGGTGTGGGTCCAGGAAGAGCCGCAGAACCAGGGTGCGTGGTACCGGCTGCGCGCCTACCTGCGCGGCGACATCGCCGATAGGCAGGTACTGGCCTACGCGGGTCGGGAGATCTCGGCGTCCACGGCGGTCGGCTATGCCACCAAGCACAACGCGGAACAAAAGCAGCTGGTCGAGGATGCATTCACGACCACCCTCAAATCGGGCGAAATGGTCGTAGCCCACTGATATCGTGCGGGCGCGCAACGATTGCGCGCCCGGTTGAAGGCAGACAAGTCATGCGTATCGAAGTCAAAGTCCCCCAGCTCCCGGAGTCCGTGGCCGAGGCCACACTCGTGCGCTGGCACAAGAAAGCCGGCGACGCGGTCGCCCGCGATGAAAACCTGATCGACGTCGAGACGGACAAGGTGGTCCTTGAACTGCCCGCGCCGGCCGATGGCGTGATCGTCGAGCTGGTGCGCGCGGATGGCGCGACCGTCACGTCCAACGAAGTGATCGCGATCATCGACACCGAGGCCAAGGGCACGGCGGCGGTTGCGGCGACCGCGGCCGCACCTGCGGCAGCACCGGTTCCCGCACCCACGTCAGCGCCGGCACCGGCACCGGCGCCTGCCGCGTCCGCCGCAGCGGGCACTGCATTGCCTGCCGCACGGAAAATGTTGGCGGAGGGCGCGGTGGATGCCGCGTCGGTCACCGGCACGGGGCGGGGCGGACGCATCACCAAGGGTGACGTGATCGAGGCGGTGGAAGCGAAGGCCGCACCGGTCGCCGCTCCGGCGGCCGCAAAGACTCCTGCAGCCCCGGTGATTGCGCGCAGCGGCTCGCACGAAACGCGGCCCGAGCAACGCGTGCCGATGTCACGGCTGCGCCAGCGCGTGGCCGAGCGACTCGTGCAATCGCAATCCACCGCGGCCATCCTCACGACCTTCAACGAAGTGAACATGCAGCCGGTGATCGATCTTCGCAACCGGCATAAGGAACGCTTCGAGAAGGAGCACGGCGTGAAGCTCGGGTTCATGAGCTTTTTCGTGAAGGCCGCCGTGCATGCGCTGAAGAAGTATCCGCTGGTCAATGCGTCGATCGATGGCACGGACATCGTGTATCACGGCTACTACGACATCGGCATCGCGGTGGGCAGCCCGCGCGGCCTGGTGGTGCCCATCCTCCGCGATGCCGACCAGATGTCGATCGCCGATATCGAGAAGCAGATCGCCGAGTACGGCAAGCGCGCGCAGGACGGCAAGCTTACCGTCATGGAATTGACGGGCGGCACGTACACGATCAGCAATGGCGGCGTGTTTGGTTCAATGCTCTCGACGCCGATCATCAATCCACCGCAGTCAGCCATCCTCGGCGTGCATGCCACCAAGGAGCGCGCGGTGGTCGAGAACGGTCAGGTGGTGGTGCGGCCGATGAACTACCTCGCGCAATCCTACGATCACCGGATCATCGACGGCCGCGAAGCCGTGCTGTCGCTGGTAGCCATCAAGGACGTGCTCGAGGATCCCGCGCGCATGCTGCTGGACCTGTGATGAAAAGCGGGGTCAGACTCGACGTTCGCACGCTTGCTTCTGGTGGAGATATCTTGCCTTGAAAGTCGAATCTGACCCCACAGAGGCCTTTGACGTCGTCGTAATCGGCGCCGGCCCCGGCGGCTACATCGCGGCCATCCGCGCGGCGCAACTCGGTTTCAAGACCGCCTGCATCGACGACTGGTCGCGTGCCGACGGCAAGCCGGCCCCGGGTGGTACCTGCACCAACGTCGGCTGCATTCCGTCGAAGGCGCTGCTGCAGTCGTCCGAGCATTTCGACCAAGCGGGACACAGCTTCGCCGATCACGGCATCGGTGTGGCGGGCCTGACGCTCGACTTGGCGAAGATGCTCGCGCGGAAGGACAAGGTCGTCACGCAGAACAACGACGGCATCCTCTATCTCTTCAAGAAGAACAAGGTCACGTTCTTCCACGGCATGGGGTCGCTGGTCGGCAAGGACGGCGACGCCTGGAAAGTCAATGTCACCGGCGCCAAGCCGGTGGAGCTGGTCGCGCAACATGTGGTCATCGCCACGGGCTCGAAGCCCCGTCCGTTGCCCGGCATCGACATCGACAACGACCGCGTGCTGGACAACGCCGGCGCGCTCGCCATCCCGCAGGTGCCGAAGCGGCTCGGCGTCGTCGGCGCGGGCGTCATCGGTCTTGAAATGGGCAGCGTCTGGCGGCGCCTCGGCGCCGACGTGACAGTCCTCGAAGCCCTGCCCGCGTTCCTGGGCGCGGTCGATGAGTCGGTGGCCAAGGAAGCGCTGAAACTCTTCGCCAAGCAGGGTCTCAAGATCGAGACCGGCATCAAGATCGACAGCGTGGTCGCCGGCAAGAAGGACGTGACGGTCACCTATGCGGACAGCGCGGGCAAGGCCACGACGGCCAGCTTCGACCGACTGATCGTCTCCATTGGCCGGATCCCGTTCACCGGTGGCCTCGGTGCCGATACGGTCGGCCTGGCGCTCGATGCGCGCGGATTCGTCACCGTGGACGCCGACTGCCGGACCAACCTCTCCAACGTGTGGGCGGTGGGCGACGTGGTACGCGGGCCGATGCTGGCGCACAAGGCGGAGGAGGAGGGCGTGGCCGTCGCGGAGCGGATCGCCGGCCAGCATCCGCATGTCGACTTCAACACGGTGCCCTGGGTGATCTATACAGCGCCGGAGATTGCGTGGGTCGGCGAGACCGAGCAGCAGTTGAAGGACCGTGGCGCCGAGTACCGTGCCGGCAGCTTTCCCTTCATGGCCAACGGGCGCGCCCGGGCGCTTGGTGACACGTCCGGATTCGTCAAGATCCTGGCCGACCGCAAGACCGACCGCATCCTCGGCATGCACGTGATCGGCCCGATGGCCTCGGAATTGATTTCCGAAGGCGTCGTGGCCATGGAATTTGGCGCCTCCAGCGAAGACCTGGCGCGGATCTGCCATGCGCACCCGACATTGTCGGAGGCGACCAAGGAGGCCGCGCTGGCCGTAGACGGCCGGACGCTGAATCTCTAGCATCGGGGATATGGCCACTGGTGCGGAACTGATCCCCGGCCCGATGGCATTGCATCAGGGCTCGCTGTTCGAGTACCTGGCTCCCCTCCTGGCGCAGCGCGGCACCACGCTCGACGCGGCGCAGGCGGCGGCGCTGGTGCGGCTGCAGGTCCTGTGCGATGAACTCACCGCCTTCCGCGTGGCCCGGCAATCGCGGTTGAAGCGGCTGTTCTCGCCGCCTGAATTGCCGCGCGGGCTGTACCTGTGGGGAGGCGTGGGACGCGGCAAGAGCTTCCTGATGGACAGCTTCTTCGCGGTGGTGCCATTGAAGCGCAAGACGCGTGTGCATTTCCATGCGTTCATGCGTGACGTGCACGCCGATCTGCAGGCGCACAAGGGCGAGGTCGACCCGCTGGCAGCGGTGGCCGCACGCATCGCCAAGCGCTGGCGGCTCATCTGCTTCGACGAATTCCATGTGTCGGACATCGCGGACGCGATGATCCTCGGGCGCCTCCTCACCGCGTTGTTCAGCGCGGGCGTGGTCTTCGTCATGACGTCGAACTATTCGCCGCAGGGGCTCTATCCCAACGGATTGCAGCGGCAGAATTTCGTGCCGACGATCGCGCTGCTCGACCATCACCTCGACGTGGTGGAGGTCGATGGCGGCATCGACTACCGTTTGCGGGCGTTGGAACAGGTGGAAATCTTCCTGGTGCCCGCAGGCGCTGCGGCAGACAGCGCCATGACCGTGGCTTTCGACGCGATGAAGAGCGGCGCCGACGAGTCCCCCCGGCTGTCCGTACAGGGCCGGCCATTGACGGCACGCCGCCGCGCGGGCAGTGCAGTATGGTTCGACTTCGCCACGCTGTGCGATGGTCCGCGCTCGCAACGCGACTACCTCGAACTGGCGCAGCGCTTTGCCGTCGTGTTCCTGTCCGGCGTCCCGGTGATGGGACCCCAGCAAGGCGATCTTGCCCGGCGTTTCACGTGGCTGGTCGACATCCTCTACGACCATGGCGTGAAGCTCGTCGTATCCGCGGCAGCGCCTGCCGAACAACTCTATCCGGCGGGCCCGAACGCCCAGGAGTTTCCGCGCACGGTAAGCCGCCTCGCCGAGATGCGCACGCGCCAGTACATCGCGCGTCCCCGCGCCACCGACGCGTCCCAGCCGGGTACGACCGAGAACGATTCCGTGGCGGCCTGACGCACGCCGCCTTTACCCTTCTACTCATGACTGCCGCTCAAGGAGACTCCGATGTCAACATTCAAGGCCTATCGCACGTTCGAGGAGAACAAGGTGGTGTCGAGCCGTTTTGTCGAGATGGCGATCGAGGATCTCGATCCGGGCGACGTGCTGCTGCGGACCAAATACTCGACGATCAACTACAAGGACGCGTTGTCGCACAACGGCACGGGCAAGATCATGCGCAAGTACCCCACCAATGCCGGCATCGATGTCGCCGGCACGGTGGAGGCCTCAGTCGATCATCGCTTCAAGGTGGGCGACAAGGTCCTAGTCACCGGCTACGACTTCGGCGTGGGCCATGACGGTGGCTATGCCGAACAGGTGCGCGTTCCCGGTGACTGGATCGTGCGCCGTCCCGAGTCGATGACGGCCTTCGACGCGATGACGCTGGGCACCGCGGGCTACACCGCAGCGCTCGCCATCGCGTTGATGGAACACAATGGCTTGAAGCCAGACAGCGGACCGGTGGCCGTCACCGGCGCCACCGGAGGCGTGGGCTCGGTCGCGGTGGAAGTGCTGGCGAAGTTGGGTTATCACGTCGTCGCCATCACCGGCAAGGCCGAGGAGGTCGACTACCTGAAGGGCATCGGCGCCA
>JBBQEY010000099.1:0-10928 GCA_038321425.1 Burkholderiales bacterium
TCGTGGCCAGCGCGCGTTCGGTGGTGCCGTTCTTGGACGTGACCTGCGCGCGCAGGATGCCGGGTTCGAGCTCGGAGGCCTGCGCTAGCTTGGTGGCGCCGGCGAACGTGCCGTAGGCCAGCGTGCGCGCGTCGGCGGCTGAAAAGCCCAACTCGCGCGCGGCCTGCTCCATCGCCTCGAGGAAATAGAACACATACGCGGGGCCGCTGCCGGAGACCCCGGTGACGGCATCGAGCATCTCCTCGCGATTGACCCACACGACGGTACCCGCCGACTCCAGCACGCGGCTCGCCAGCTTGCGCGATGCAGCGGTCACCTCGACGGGCGCGAAGGCGCCACTGACACCGGCGCCGATCAGCGCGGGCGTATTGGGCATCGCGCGCACGATGCGCGCGTACCCGCCCAGCCATCGGGAAAGATTGCTGATCCGGGTGCCCGCGGCAATGCTCATCACGACCGGTACGGACGTGACGAACAAGGCGACCGCGCCGGCGGCCTCCTCCATCTGCTGCGGCTTGACCGCCAACAGCACGAGGTCGGCGCCATCAATGGCGCCCGCCGTGACCTCGGCGAAAATGCCGATGCCGGGAAAGCGCGACCGCAATTTGTCCTGCTGCGCCGAAAAGGGCTCGACCACGCGGATGCCGCGCGCGTCGACGCCTCCGTTGACGAGGCCGCCGATGAGAGCGCTGGCCATGTTGCCACCGCCGATGAAAGCCAGGTTCATGTCAAAGCCTGTCGTGGTTCGAATGCTGGTTCATGTGCGTCCGCCGAAAATGGCGGTCCCGATCCGTACTTGTGTGGCGCCTTGCGCGATCGCGATCTCGAGATCCGCCGACATGCCCATCGACAGCGTATCCACCGGCAGGCCATCGTCGCGCATCGCCTCGAAACATTCGCGCAGCACGCCGAACTCGCGTTGCTGGCGCGCCACGTCGGTGGTGGGCGCCGGAATGCCCATCACGCCACGCAGCCGCAGGTTGGGTAACGCCGCCACCGCCTGGGCCAGCGACAGTGCCTCGCCTGGCGCCACGCCCCCCTTGCTGTCCTCGCCGCTGGCGTTCACCTGCACACAAACGTCCAGCGGCGCGGTACTCGCCGCGCGCTGTGCGGACAGGCGCTGCGCAATCCGCAGCCGGTCGACGGTTTCGACCCAGTTGAAGATGGCGGCCGCATTGGCGGTCTTGTTGGACTGCAGCGGGCCGATCAGGTGCCATTCCACGTCCGCCAGGTCACGCAGGGCGTCGTGCTTGGCTTCTGCCTCCTGCACATAGTTTTCACCAAAGGCCCGCTGGCCCAGCGCATGGACGGCGCGCACGGCCTCGGCGGGAAAAGTCTTGGCGACAGCCAGCATCCGCACCGACCCCGCAGGGCGGCCCGCCCGGGCCACGGCTTCGTCCACCCGCCGCCTGGCGGCTTGCCACGCCTTCTCGTACTGGCTCATAATCAGTTGGATACCGCAACTGGGTGCGCACCAAGCATCGTTGGCACGCGACTTGCGTGCTACAAATCGTTGCTCACCGGCGGAAACGCCTTCGCGCAGGATTATAGATGGACATCACCGAGCTGCTGGCCTTTGCGGTCAAGAACAAGGCGTCCGACCTGCACCTGTCCGCAGGGTTGCCGCCCATGATTCGCGTTCACGGCGATATCCGGCGCATCAACCTGCCGCCGATGGAGCACGAGGACGTCCACTCGATGGTGTACGACATCATGAGTGACGCGCAGCGGAAGATGTACGAAGAGAACCTCGAGTGCGACTTCTCCTTCGCCGTCCCCAATCTCGCGCGGTTCCGCGTCAACGCCTTCGTCCAGCAACGCGGCGCGGCGGCGGCCTTCCGGACCATTCCGGCCAAGGTGCAGTCGCTCGAGGAATTGAACGCACCGAAGGTCTTCGCGGAAATGACCAACCGTCCGCGCGGCCTCATCCTCGTCACCGGCCCTACGGGTTCGGGCAAGTCGACCACGCTGGCGGCCATGGTCAACCATGTGAACGAGGAGGAATACGGTCACATCCTCACGATCGAGGACCCGATCGAGTTCCTGCACGAATCGAAGAAGTGCCTGATCAACCAGCGCGAAGTGGGGCCGCACACGCTGTCGTTCTCCAACGCGTTGCGTAGCGCACTGCGTGAAGATCCCGACTACATCCTGGTCGGCGAAATGCGCGACCTTGAAACCATCCGGCTGGCGCTCACCGCTGCGGAAACGGGCCACCTGGTTTTCGGCACGCTGCACACCAGTTCCGCTGCCAAGACGATCGACCGCATCATCGACGTGTTCCCCGCCGCGGAAAAGGAAATGGTCCGCGCGATGTTGTCGGAATCGCTGGTCTCGGTCATCTCGCAGACGCTGCTGAAGACCAAGGACGGTCAGGGTCGCCTTGCCGCGCACGAAATCATGATCGGCACGCCGGCCATCCGCAACCTGATCCGCGAGGGCAAGGTTGCCCAGATGTACTCGTCGATCCAGACGTCGCAATCGGTCGGCATGCAGACGCTCGACCAGTGCCTGGTCGACCTGGTCCGCCGCAACATGATCACGCTGGCCGATGCGCGCAACCGCGCGGTCAACAAAGACCTCTTCATGGGCGCATAGGTGACGACCCCCGCGCTCGCTTTGCTCGCTGCCCCCCGAGGGGGAGCATCAGTCCCTTGGGACGGCCCGGCGGGACTGACGACCCCCACGCTCGCTTTGCTCGCTGCCCCCCGAGGGGGAGCACAGTCCCTTGGGACGGCCCGGCGGGACTGATCGATCGCGCACTAACGCACCGACGCCGGCAGGAGCCTACACACACATGGAACGCGAACGCGCCACCAAATTCATCCACGAACTCCTTGACCTGCTGGTCAAGCAGAACGGCTCCGACCTCTTCATCACGGCCAGTTTCCCGCCGGCGATCAAGGTCGACGGCAAGATCACGCCGGTGTCGAAGACCCAGCTCTCGCCGCAGCACACCATTGAACTGGTGCGTAGCGTGATGAACGACAAGCAGGCGGCCGAGTTCGAAGGCTCGAAGGAGTGCAATTTCGCGATCAGCCCGCCGGGTATCGGCCGGTTCCGCGTCAATGCCTTCGTGCAGCAGGGCCGCGTGGGCATGGTGCTGCGCGCGATCACCACCGACATCCCCAAGTTCGAGGAGCTCGGCCTTCCGCCCGTCCTGAAGGACATCATCATGAGCAAGCGCGGCATCATGATGTTCATCGGCGCCACGGGCGCGGGCAAGTCGACGTCGATGGCGTCGCTGCTCGGTTACCGCAACGAAAACAGCTTCGGCCACATCATCACGATCGAAGACCCGATCGAATTCGTACACGAGCACCGCAACTGCATCATCACGCAGCGCGAAGTGGGCGTGGATTGCGAAGGTTGGGGCATCGCGTTGAAGAACACGCTGCGGCAAGCGCCCGACGTCATCCTGATCGGCGAAGTCCGCGAACGCGAGACGATGGACTACGCCATTTCGTTCGCCGAAACGGGCCATCTGTGCCTGGCCACGCTGCACGCCAATAGCACCAACCAGGCGCTCGACCGGATCATCAACTTCTTCCCGGAAGAGCGGCGCGCGCAGTTGCTGATGGATCTTTCGCTCAACGTCCGGGCTTTCGTCGCACAGCGGCTGATCCCGCGGCGTGACGGCCGCGGCCGCGTGCCGGCGGTGGAAGTACTGCTCAACTCCCCGCTGATCTCCGACCTGATCTTCAAGGGCGACGTGTCCGGCATCAAGGACATCATGAAGAAGTCGCGCGAACTGGGCATGCAGACGTTCGACCAGTCGCTGTTCGACCTGTACGAAGCCGGCCTCATCACCTACGAAGATGCGCTGCGCAACGCCGATTCGCTGAACGACCTGCGCCTCGAGATCAAGCTGCACGGCAAGGAAGCGAAGAACCGCAACGTGTTCTCGGGCATCGGCAACCTCGACATCGTTCCGGACGCTGCCAATAACCTGAACGTCTGACCACCCCACGCGGCGGGGCGCCGGCTTCCGGCCGGCGCCGCCATCTGTGTCAAAATGAGCGACCGACATCCACGCGATGTCCGTGTTCCTCCAGCACGAGCACCCATGGCCGGTCTAGACGCGACCACGCAGGTTCCCACCGAGGTCAAGCTGCACCAGACTTCGAAGATTCTCGAGCTGACGTTCGGCAATGGCGGCTCGTTCCGGCTGCCCTACGAATTCCTGCGCGTTTATTCGCCGTCCGCCGAAGTCCGCGGGCACGGTCCGGGGCAGGAGACGCTGCAGACCGGCAAGATCGGCGTGGGCATCGCCGAAGTGGAAGCGGTGGGCCACTACGCGATCCGGCCGTCATTCGACGACGGCCACAATTCCGGCATCTATTCATGGGACTACCTGTACGACCTCGGTATGCGGCAGGCGGAGCTGTGGCAACGCTACCTCGATCGCCTCGCCGCCGCCGGCGCCAGCCGGGAGGCCAGCTGACATGGACGAGCAGGCGAAATTCGGTTTCGAGGACGTGACGCCCGACGAGAAGACGCGCCGCGTGCGCGGCGTGTTCGATTCGGTCGCGCGGAAGTACGACGTGATGAACGACCTGATGTCGGGCGGGTTGCATCGGCTGTGGAAGCGCTTCGCGATCGAGTCGGCGCAACTGCGACCCGGCCAGCGGGTGCTCGATCTCGCGGGCGGCACCGGCGACCTGGCGCGCCTCTTTGCCAAACGAGTCGGCCCGGATGGCGTTGTCGTCCACACCGACATCAATGGGGCGATGCTGACGGAGGGCCGCGACAAGCTGCTCGATGCCGGCCTGATGCTACCCACGGTGCAATGCAACGCGGAAGCACTGCCCTTCGCTGATCGCGCCTTTGACGTCGTGTCCATCGCCTTTGGGCTCCGCAACGTCACGCACAAGGATCGTGCGCTGGCCGAAATGCGCCGCGTGATCCGCCCCGGCGGCCGCGCGCTGGTCCTGGAATTTTCGCAGGTCGCGGCGCCGCTGGCGCCGGCCTACGACTGGTACAGTTTCAACGTGTTGCCGCGCATTGGCAGCATGGTGGCCGGCGATGCCGAAAGCTACCGCTATCTGGCGGAGTCGATCCGCGTGCATCCCAACCAGGAGCGGCTGAAGGATATGATGGAACAAGCCGGGTTCGACGCGGTGGAATACTATAACCTTACCGGGGGCGTGGTTGCCGTGCACGTCGGCATGTTGTATTGAAAAGAACCGGTTTCGCCCGCATCATTGCTTCCGGACGCTTATCCCGCAGCGCGGTCAGGTTTCGCAGTTCGCGCGCAATGTATCAATAGGAGAATCTCGATGAATCGAACTCTGGCTCTGGCAGTTGGCCTGCTGGCCGTCACCGCCATGATCTACGCTGACCTCGCCGACGCCAAGCGCATGGGCGGCGGCAGAAGCATTGGCGCGCAGCGCCAGGCCACCCCGGCACCCACCGCGCCCAGCGCGGCGCCGGTAGCTCCCGCCGCGTCGATGCAATCGGCTGCAGCCCCCGCCGCCGCGAAAGCCGCCGCACCGGCCGCTTCCGGCATGTCGCGCTGGATGGGTCCGTTGACGGGCCTCGCCGCCGGCCTCGGCCTGGCTGCGCTGCTGTCGCACTTCGGGCTCGGCGAAGGTTTCGCCAACATCCTGCTGCTGATGTTGCTCGCCGGCGGCGCGTTCTTCCTGATCCGCATGTTCCTCGGCAAGCGCACGCCCGCCAAGTCGCCGCTGCAGTACGCGGGGTCCGGCCCGGGGCTGGGCAATACACCCGGCGGCTACGAAACGCAGGCGCCCCGCGCCCAGCCGGCCCCCGCCGAGCGCTTCGAACCGGTCTTCGGTGGCGGCAATGGAGGTGCCGTCGCCGCGCCCGCCACGTCGAAGTTCCCGCCGGGATTCAACCCGGGTCCGTTCGTTGAACAGGCCAAGCTGCAATTCCGCGCGCTGCAGGCGGGTTACGACGCCGCCGACCGCGCCGCGCTGGCTGCGGTGATGACGCCCGAGATGTTCAGCGAGATCGGGCGTGAACTCGATGGCCGCGGCGCGCACACCGCCACGGAAGTCATGAAGCTCGACGCCGAGGTGCTGCAGATCGTCACCGAAGGCAATCAGTACTGGATGAACGTCCACTTCAAGGGACTGCTGCGCGAAGACAGCACGGTGCTCCCGCGCGACTTCGACGAAGTGTGGAACCTGGTCAAGCCGGTCGATGGTTCGTCCGGCTGGCTGCTGGCCGGTATCCAGCAGGTCGATGCCGTGGCCTGATCCAGGCGAGGTACCGCGGTACCTCGCCAATCGGTTGCTCGGCGAACACGAATGGGCGCGGGCCAAGCTCGCGCCCTTTTCTTCATGTGTCATCGCCGTTGATGTCGGGCCGCTGAACGCGCGCTGGACCGTCGCCGAGGATGGCACGCTGGCGTCAACGACCGCTGACCCGACGGTTGATCTGCAACTGACGATCTCGCCACTGTCCGTTCCCGCGCTGTTGGCGGAGCCCTCGCGCTGGAACCAGCTCGTGGTCGAGACGGGCGATGCGCAGTTGGGCGGCGTCCTGAAGGAACTCGCGCAGACCGCGCCGTGGCTGGTCGAAGAACTGCTGGCCGACGCGCTCGGCCCTATCGTCGGTCAACGTGCGGCCAATCTTGGTCGCGATCTGTTGAAGTTCCCAGGCTATGCGTCGGAACGGCTGACCGAGAGTGCCGTCAGCTATGCCCGCGACGAAGCCCGGTTGCTCGCGCGCGCCGACGACATGCGCCGCTTCACCGCCACGGTGGAGGATGTCACGGCACGCGTCGATGCCATTGCAGCGCGTGTGGCCGCCTTGGCGGCGCGCGCCGGGACCTCGCCCGCTTCAAAGTAAGGCCCCGGGGGTTACCGGTTCCGCGATCCAGCGCGCCGCCCGCGTTTCGTGTTCTGACCGCGCGGCCGGTCCGGGGTATCAGCGCGGCCGCACCCCTCCCGTAGAATGGGGGGATGCGCGTCACCCGCCTTATCCGCATCACGTCCGTGGCGCTGCGCTTCGGTCTTGATCAATTCCTGTTCGGGCACCCGCGGCTACGGGGATTCCAGCCTGTCGTCAACCGCGTGCTGTTCTGGCGTGACCTCTCGCAACCACGCGCCGTGCGGTTGCGACTCGCGCTGGAGACCTTGGGCCCCATCTTCGTCAAGTTCGGGCAGATGTTGTCGACGCGCCGCGACCTGTTGCCGCCCGACATCTCCGACGAGCTCGCCAAGCTGCAGGATCGCGTCCCGCCGTTCCCCGGCGGGGAAGTGGTGGCGATCCTCGAGAAAAGCTATGGCCGTTCCGTCGACGATGTCTTTCGTGCGTTCGACCGCACGCCGATCGCCAGCGCCTCCGTCGCGCAGGTGCATTTCGCGGAACTGCAGAATGGCGTGATGGCCGCGGTCAAGGTGCTGCGGCCCGGCATCAACGCGGTGATCGAGCACGACCTCGCGCTGATGCACACCGCGGCCGGCCTGATCGAGCGCATCTCCGCCGATGGCCGCCGCCTGCGTCCGCGCGAAGTGGTGCGCGAATTCGAGAAGACGATGCGCGACGAGCTCGACTTGACGCGCGAGGCCGCCAACTGTTCGCAGCTGCGCCGCAACTTCCGGCATTCGCCACTGCTGCGCGTGCCGGAGATCTACTGGGACTACACCAACGAGCAGGTGCTGGTGATGGAGCGCATGGCCGGCATCCCCATCGGTCGCATCGACGAACTTCGCACCGCCGGCATCGACCTCCGGCGTCTGTCGCGCGCCGGCGTCGAGATCTTTTTCACGCAGGTGTTCCGTGACGGCTACTTCCACGCCGACATGCATCCAGGCAACATCTTCGTGGCCACCGACGCCGCCAACCACGGCAAGTACGTGGCCCTCGACTTCGGCATCATGGGTACGCTGTCCGAGACCGACAAGAGTTACCTCGCGCAGAACTTCCTCGCGTTCTTCCGCCGCGACTACAACCGCGTGGCCACCGCGCACATCGAATCGGGCTGGGTGCCGCCCGACACGCGCGTGGACGAACTCGAAGCGGAGATTCGCGTGGTGTGCGAACCCATCTTCGACCGGCCGCTGAAGGAGATTTCGCTGGCGAAGGTGCTGGTGCAACTCTTCCGCGCGTCACGCCGCTTCAACGTGCGCATCCAGCCGCAGTTGACGCTGCTGCAGAAGACCTTGCTCAACGTCGAGGGCCTCGGGCGCCAGCTCGATCCCGACCTCGACTTGTGGGTCACCGCGAAGCCGTTCCTCGAACGCTGGATGCAGGACCAGATCGGCTTACCGGCGTTGCAGCGGCGACTGCTCGCGGAAGCGCCGTACATCGTGGCGGCGTTGCCGGAATTGCCGCGCCTGCTGCACCAGCAGTTGCTGGCGCCGCCGTCGGCGTCGGATGCGGTGCTGAAGGAACTTGCTGCGGCGCAACGTGCCGGCAATCGCCTGATGGGCGTGCTGGTCGCGCTGGTAGCGATCCTGGTGGTCGTCCTGCTCTGGGGACGTGCCGGCTAGCTCGCTGTTCGCGTGGCGAAAATCTACGATCGCACGGCGGCAACGACGGGCTTCTTCGGCGCGGACGTGCCGTCCTCCGCGCGCGCGCCTCTGATAAGTTTCAGCGGCGCGCGCCGCAGGAACGCGCTGCTCTCGCCCATCATGAACTTCACCAGGTCCTCCAATGCCGGCTCGTCGATCTTGTCGGGCTCGAACTCGAGGTGGACCGATTCGAACCGATCGACGTTGCGCAACGTCACCTGCACCACCTGGCGGTGGTAGTCGGGCTCGAACCGGACCGAGGCCGAGATCGCAGGCTGCACATGGAACACCCCGTAGCGCACGACACGGCGCTCGTCCTGCTCCGTCTGGTACTGGTATTGCAGCGTGGAACCGCGGAGGCGCTCTTCCACACCCATCGCGGACGCGGGGCTGACGCGCAGCACGATCGGCTGCTCGCCTTCGATCCGGTAGAACATCTCGACGTGCTCCAGCACTTCGAGACCCGCCAGCGCCCTTCGGCGGAACGACACGAAGCCCCGGTCGAACTTTGGCTTCGCGATGGTCAGAATGTTGTGGAGGTGGAACGTGTGTCCGATCGTGGGACGGATGACTTCGAGGTGGCCGATCGCCTCGTCGAGCCACCGGAACGCTTTCCACAGGCCGCGGTCAATGTCCTTCAGCGCCTCCTCGATCGGCTTGCGCGCGGCCTTGTCCTCCGCGCGCATCGACTCGGATTTCTCGCGCAACGTGGCAAGAAGGTTAGGTTTGGGCGGTTCGGCCATGGTGTCTCGAAAATAGCACGGCAGTGCCCTCGGCGCCCAAGTCAAAATGACATGGGCATATTGATGAGGGCAGGGGCCGTATGTTTTACACACCCATGCAAGTGTCGTGCCTTGGCCGCACCTCCCGGCCGCAGCCAGCTAAAACGTGCCAAAACAACTGCGCAACCGGCGTGCATGGGTAGTTTGTGTCACCTCCATACGCAAGTCCGCCAGCGGCGGTTTTGCACTGCGACAAATGGCTATACAATCCGCGGCAGTCACAAAACCCACATGCACCCCCGCCCGATGGCGCTCCTCGAAATCCAGGATGTCTCGCGCCGTTTCGGCGATTTCACGGCGGTCGATGGCGTTTCCCTCGCCATCGAAGGCGGTGAGTTCTTCACGCTGCTCGGCCCTTCCGGCTGCGGCAAGACGACGCTACTGCGGATGATTGCCGGCTTCGACCGCCCTGACGGCGGCAGCATCCGGCTGAACGGCGAGGACCTGGTGGACCGTCCGCCGGAGTCCCGCCCGGTGCGGACGGTCTTCCAGAGCTACGCGTTGTTCCCGCACATGACGGTGGCGGGCAACATCGCCTTTCCGCTGCAAATGGCCAAGACCCCGAACATGCAGATCCCCGACAAGGTCAAGGCCGCGCTGGAAGACGTGCGCCTGACCGGGTTCGGGCACCGCTATCCGCACGAACTGTCGGGCGGCCAGAAGCAGCGCGTGGCGATCGCCCGCGCCCTGGTCACGCATCCCACGGTGCTGCTCCTCGACGAACCGCTGGCGGCGCTCGATGCCAAGTTGCGCGTGGAACTGCAGATCGAGCTCATGAACCTGCAGAAGGAAGTCGGCATCACGTTCATCTACGTGACCCATGACCAGACCGAGGCGCTGGCGCTGTCCCATCGCATCGCGGTGATGAACAACGGGCGCGTCGAGCAGCTCGATGCGCCGTCGCGGCTCTACAGCTTTCCGCGGACCCGCTTCGTCGCCGATTTCATCGGTACCTGCAACCTGCTGACCGGGCCGGTCGAGAGCTGCGCGGACGGCACCATCACGCTGACCGTGGACAAGCTCGGCATGGTGAAGGTGGCGTGTACCAACGCGGTCGCTTCCGGATCCAACGGTGCCGTCGCGTTACGGCCCGAGAAGATCCGGTTGCAGGCCGCCGACACTGCAATGACCGAGGACAACCACTTTCGTGGCGTCGTGTCGGACTTCCTGTACCAGGGCGACGTCACCGTCTACATCATCACCACGGATGGCGGCGCGAGGATCGAGGCGCTGCTGGCCAACTCCGCCGCGGGTCGGACGAAGTTCTTCGAAGTCGGCGACGCGGTCGCGCTGGGCTGGCCCACCGCCGCGGGCCACTTCGTTGCGGAATGAGCGCGCCGGGCCGCCCCAAGCGCGAAAGGCCCCGCAGCGCGTTAGCGCGGAGGGTCGTTGCGAGCGCGCCGGGCCGCACCGAGCGCATCGCCAAGTGGCTGGTCAGCGGGCCGCCACTGGTGTACCTGCTCGTGTTCTTTGCGATCCCGGGCCTCATCATGGTGCTGGCGTCGTTCCGCCCACCCGGCGAATTCGGTGGCCTCGCGCCGCTGCTCGATCCGTCGGGCGGGCTCGACCTCAATCTCGAAAGTTACGCGCGCTTCTTCGAGGACACGCTCTACGCGCAGATCTTCTTGAAGTCGGTGGTGTTCGCGCTGGCCACCACGCTGCT
>JBBQEY010000100.1:0-10904 GCA_038321425.1 Burkholderiales bacterium
GATCACCAAACTGCGCCACCACGGCGACGTATTGCTGGCCTCGCCGGTGTTCACGGCGCTTGCGCGGGCCGCGCCCGGCATCGCCATCGACGCGCTGGTGTACGCGGAGACCGCGCCCATGCTGGCTGGACACCCAGCCATGGCCCAGTTGCACACGATCGATCGCGGCTGGAAGCACGCGGGTGTGGCGGCGCATGCGCGCGCCGAGTGGCGGCTCTATCGCACGCTTCGCGCGCGCAACTACGACCTATTGATCCACCTTACCGAGCACCCGCGCGGACTCACGCTCGCGCGCCTGCTGCGGCCACGATGGTCGGTCACGCGCGAGCCGGACAAGCGGAACGTGCTGTGGCGCCGTCACTTCACCCATTTCTATAAAGTGCCGTCGCGCACCGAACGCCACATGGTCGAGCAGAACCTCGACGCGTTGCGCCGCATCGGCGTGTACCCGGACATGGCGGATCGCCGCCTCGTTTTGGTGCCCGCGGACGCCGCGCGGAGCCGCGTGGCGGCGCTGCTCACCGAACACCGCTTGACGCCGCGCGGCTTCGTGCAGATTCATCCGGGTTCGCGCTGGCTCTTCAAGTGCTGGCCGGCCGAACAGACGGCCGCGCTGATCGAAAAGATCGCAGCGCAACGGCTGCGCGTCGTCGTGACCGGCGCACCGGACGAACGCGAACGCGCGCTGGTCGCTGCCATCCTCGCGTTGCTGCCGCCCGCCGTGCGCGCCGACGTCGTCGACCTCACCGGCCAGTTGTCTCTGGCAGAACTGGCGGCGCTCACCGCTGAGGCGCGTGCGTTCGCCGGCGTCGATTCCGCGCCCATGCACATCGCGGCGGCAATGCGCACGCCCACGCTTGCACTGTTCGGCCCGTCGAGCGAAGTCGCGTGGGGTCCGTGGCAGGTCGCGAATCGCGTTGTCGTGTCCGACTGGCATCCGTGCCGTCCGTGCGGTCTCGATGGCTGCGGCGGCGGCAAGATCTCGGAATGCCTGACCACGCTGCCGGTGGAACGCGTCGAGACGGCCTTGCAAAGCCTGCTTGCGCAAACCGCAGGCGGGGCTGCCTGATGCGCCTCGCGATCATCCGCCAGCGCTACACGCCCCAGGGTGGCGCCGAGCGCTTCGTCGAGGGCGCGCTGGAGGCACTGCTCGAGCGCAATGTCGCGATCACGCTGTACACGCGCGAATGGCCACAGACCAAGCTGCAACTGATCGAGCCGCACATCTGCGACCCCGTCTACGTCGGCCCACTGTGGCGCGACTGGGGCTTTGCGCGCGCGGTCTCGCGCGAAATCGGCAAGGCGCGCCCTAATCTCGTGCAGTCGCACGAGCGCGTCCTGTGCTGTGACATCTACCGGCCCGAGGACGGCCTGCACTCGAGCTGGCTCGAGGAAAGGCTGAAGGGTGCGTCCGCGCTGCTGCGGCTTCGTGTGGCCGCCGACCCGTGGCACCGGTATACGCTGTCGATGGAGCAGCGCCTGTTCCGCAGCCCGTGGCTCCGTGCAGTGTTGTGCAACTCGCGCATGGTGCGCGACGACATCAAGGCGCGCTTCGGCCTCGACGACGAGCGGCTGCCGGTCATCTACAACGCCGTCGACGCCGATGTGTTCTCGCCGACGCTGCGCGACCAGCGCGAACGCATCCGCACCAAGTACCGCATCCCGGACGATGCGGTCGTCTTCCTGCTGGTCGGCTCCGGCTTCACGCGCAAGGGGGTGTCCACTGCACTGGAAGCGCTGGCAACGCTGCCCGCCCCCGCCCATCTCGTCGTGATCGGAGACGACCGTCACCTCGAAGCCACCAAATCGGTCGCGCGCGCGCTCGAAATCCGGTCGCGCGTGACGTTCCTTCCCGCATCAACCGAGGTCATGCCCTTCTACGGCGCGGCCGATGCCTTCGTGCTGCCGGCCATCTACGATTCGTTCCCGGATGCTGCGATGGAAGCGATGGCAAGCGGGCTACCCGTCGTGACCAGCACGCGATCCGGTGCGGCCGAACTGGTCACGGACCATGATGCCGGGTTCGTGTGCGACGCGCGTGACGTCACCGCACTGGCGGGTCATCTCACCGCGTTGCTCGACCCTGATATCCGCGCGCGCCTTGGCGCGAACGCCCGACAGGCCGTCCTGCCGTTGTCGCCCTCGGCGATGACACTGAAGCTCGTTCTTCTGTACAAGCAGTTGCTGGAGGCCAGCGTGGCCCACAAGACGGCCGTACGGGCCGCCGCTGCAGCACCTGTCGAGGCGCCACCGCTGCACGGCGAGGACGGCCTCGACTCCGAAACGCTGCATCCCGACGACACGCCGGCGGCGCGCGCCGCGCGCCAACGTCCGCCGCGCTGATGCGGCTGGCGATCGTCCGCCAGCGGTACACGCCGTTCGGCGGCGCCGAGCGCTTCGTTGAACGCGCCCTCGATGCGTTGTCGGCGCGCGGGATCGAGATCCTGCTGTTGACGCGGCACTGGCCGCCCGGAACCAACGCGAAGGTCACGCCGCAGATCATCAATCCGGCCTACCTCGGCCGCACGATGCGCGATGCCACGTTTGCGCGCGGCGTATGCAAGGCCGTGGCCGCGATGCCCGGCACGCTGGTGCAATCCCACGAGCGGATCACGTGCTGTGACATCTATCGCTCGGGCGATGGCGTGCACGCGGTCTGGGTGGAAGAGCTGATGCGCGATGCGTCGCCGCTGGCACGCGCCGCGTTGGCCGTAAGCCCGTACCACCGCTACATGCTGGCGGCGGAGCGCAGGCTCTATGCCAGTCTGCGGCTGCAACGCGTGATCTGCATCTCGCAGATGGTGCAGACCGAGATCCACGAACGCTTCGGCTTGCCGCGCGAGCGCCTGCCGGTGATCTACAACGCCATCGATCCTGCGGTGTTCAACCCCGCGCTGCGGCAACATCGCCACGACATCCGCACCCGCTGCGGCATCGCCCAGGATGCGGTCGTGTTCGTGCTGGTGGGCTCCGCCTATGCGCGCAAGGGTGTGGGCCGCGCGCTGCAGGCGCTGGCGCTGCTGCCGCCGGAGGCCCACCTGCTGGTGGTGGGCCGTGATCGCGCACCGGGTCGCTACGTCGCGCTCGCGCGACGGCTGGGCGTGACAGAGCGCGTCACCTTCGCCGGCGCGCAGGTCGATCCAAAGCCTTTCTACGGGGCCGCCGACGCCTTCGTGCTGCCCACGCTCTACGATGCGTTGTCCAATGCGGTGCTGGAAGCGCTGGCCTGCGGCCTGCCGGTCGTGACGAGCGACCGGTGCGGCGCGGGCGAACTGGTGGTAGCCCATCAAGCAGGCTCCGTATGCCCGGCCCGCGATATCGAAGGCATCGCGCGAGGCATGGCGGTACTGCTCGATCCCGCTACGCGCGCACAAGCGGCCACCGGCGCGCTGGCCGCGGTCCGTCCGCTGACGCCCGACGCGATGGCCGGGCGCCTGTCCTCACTATACGAGGAGTTACTCGACCAACGCGGGTGACGCCACCCGCCCCGAGGGGCTGCGCTATACTCGGCACCGTTCTTTCCCCTGCGTGACGCGTACTGCCGGGTTCCCGTTCCGGTCGGCGCCGCGCCCTTTCCCGAGACATGTCCACGTCGGGTCGCCATCTCTATTCCCGCCTTGCGCGTTACATCCGGCCCTACCGCTGGGCGTTCGGGGTGGCCGTCATGGGCATGGTCATCGTCGCCGCCGGCGACCTGATGCTCGCCTGGCTCGTCATCCCGATCGTCCGCAATTTCGAGTCACCCGACCCGTTGGCGACCAAATGGCTGCCGCTGACGATCGTCGCCGTTTTCCTGCTGCGCGGCGTGGGCGCGTACATCTCCGAGTACGGCATGGGCTGGACCGGCTACCGCGTGGTCTACGACCTGCGCCGCGAGCTCATCAACAAGCTGCTGAAGCTGCCCACGCCCTACTACGACACGCACGCGGCCGGCATGATCCAGTCGAAGATTTCCTTCGACGCGCACCAGCTGGCTTCGGCCGCCTCCGGCGCCCTTACCAGTGCCATCCGTTCGACCCTGACGATCACGGTGAGCTTCGGCTACCTGATGTGGCTCAACTGGCGGCTCACGTTGCTGACCTTCATCGTGATACCGATAGTCGCCATCGTCATCCGCTACTTCAGCCGCCGGCTGCGCCGCATCGCGCGTGACATCCAGGACCGCGCCGGCTCGATGACGCAGGTGCTGGAGGAACTGATCAACGGGCATCGCGTGGTGCGCATCTTTGGCGGCGAAGACTACGAACGGGATCGCGCCGTGGCCGCGGCCAACACGTTGCGCAACGCAATGACCAAGGAGTCGTCAGCCACCGCGGCCAGTTCGCCCATCACGGTGTTCTTTGCCGCATGCGCGGTAGGGGCCATCGTGTGGATCGCGCTGCAACAGAACGACGGCACCACGAAGTTCGACTTCGCGCTGTTCATGTCGTATATCGTCGCACTGCTGACGTTGCTCGAGCGGCTGAAGGGGCTCTCCGGCATCAACGCGGCGATCCAGCGCGGCATCGCCGCCTCCGAGAGCATCTTCGGCCTGCTGGACCATGAGGAAGAGGCCGACACCGGCACCGTCGTGCTCGATCAATGCCGGGGCGAAGTGCGCTTCGATCGCCTTTCGCTGCGCTACAGCGCCAACGAGCGCGAGGCGCTGTCCGACATCAAGCTGACGGTGGCGCCCGGCGAAACCGTGGCGCTGGTCGGCGCCAGCGGCAGCGGCAAGACGTCGCTGGTCAATCTCGTGCCGCGCTTCTACGAGCCCACGGCCGGCCGGCTCTTCATCGACGGGCACGATGTCACCACACTGACGCTGAAGAGCCTGCGGGCGCAGATCGCGATGGTGTCGCAGGACGTGCTGCTCTTCAATGACACCGTCGCCGCCAATATCGCCTACGGAGCGATGTCAGGCGCGACCCGCGAGGAAGTCGAGCGCGCGGCGGCAGCCGCCCACGCGCTCGACTTCATCCGTGCGATGCCTGAAGGCTTCGACACCATCGTCGGCGAACATGGCGTGCGCCTTTCCGGCGGCCAGCGCCAACGGGTGGCGATTGCCCGCGCCATCCTCAAGAACGCGCCGCTGCTGATTCTCGACGAGGCGACATCTGCGCTCGACTCCGAATCCGAGCGCCAGGTGCAGGCCGCGCTCGAAACGTTGATGCGCGGCCGCACGACGATCGTCATCGCGCACCGGCTCTCCACCATCGAAGGCGCGGACCGCATCGTCGTCCTCGATGGGGGCCGCATCGTCGAAATGGGTACGCACGTGTCGCTGCTGGCGGCCAACGGCGTCTACGCGCGGCTACACAAGATCCAGTTCGCACCGGCTGCGATCCCGGAAGGCGTCGTCGCCGCGGTGACGTAGTGCCAGGCTGAAGTCGCGACTACCGCGGCATCAACAGGTCATCGATCGCCGCAGTAACAGCCGCCAGTTCAATGGCCTCCATGCACAGCGGCCGCGCGCACCGTCCCGGCGACGTGCCAAAGAGCCGCTCGCAGCGCCGCGCCCACGGCACGTCGCGAAAGAACTGGATCGTCTGGTCGCGGCAGGCAAAAGGCTCGACGGTGACCGCGCGGCCCGGCATCGCGGCGAAGTAATCACCGGGACCGCAGATCTGCGCCGAACCCGGCCCGAACAACGTCACGGTGGGTACGCCCGCAATGCGGCCGAGATGCGCGATACCGGTATCCGGACACACGAGCAGCCGGGCACGCGCCAGGACGCGCCACAGCGCCGCCAGTGACAGCGTGCCGAGGATGCGCGCACGCGACGAGGCACCGTCGATCGCATCGACGATCGCATCCTCGCCCGGCCCCGCGCTCCACACCACCCGCAGGCGACGCGACTCGAGCCGATCCGCCAGTGCGCGCCAGCGTTCCGGCGGCCATAGTTTGAGTACGGAACTCGCCCCCACGTGCAGCACGGCGTAGTTCGTCCCGAAATCCGGAATGGCCGCGACCGCCGGCGCCGGCCAGTCGGCAAGGGCGTAGCACGGCGGTGCGATGCCATCCACCAGCGCCGCCGCCGTTTCGACATAGGCCGTGGGTACCGGTGAGTACGGACGCATTTCGTCCACCGGCCAATTCTTGTGCGCCGGGCGGTCGGCTGCCAGCCCGACGATCCACCGCGCGCCGATGGCTCGCGCCAGCCATGACCAGCGGTTGTCGGCGGGCAGGATCACGAGATCGTATCGCGGCTGGCGCAGCAGACGTCGCAACGACTCGATGTCGCGTGGATCGAGCACGTGCACGTCGACATCGAACGGACGGGCGGCGTACAGCGGCGCGTACGGGCGCGGCACCGTCATCGCGATATGCGCGGAAGGATGGGCTGCGCGCAGCTTGGCGAGCAGCGCCGTCAACATCAACGTGTCGCCGAGCAGCAGGTGATGCAACACCAGGATACGGCCTGGCGAAACCGGCCGGCGGCGCGCGAAGCCCCAACGCGCCAGCGCCAGCACAACGCTGGCGAAGCGCAGCGGCCCGCGGCTACCCGCCAATGGCGGCCTCGGCGGCAAGCTGGCGCAGACTCTCCTCGAGGATCACCAGCGACAGCACCTGCTCGGCGAGACCCGGCGAGCGCCTGAACTGCGTCACGATGGCCTGCACACCCGAGGCCACAACCTGTCCTCCGGTCAGTTGTTCCAACGATGTCGCAAGCGTGGGCAAGCGGGCCGCCAGGTCCCCGTTCAACCATCCCGTCAACGGCGGATTGAAACCGCGCTTCTTGCGCCCGAACACGCCCAGCCGCTCGAGTGCAGGCGCCAGGACGCCGAGGTAGCGTTTGGGCGGCCGCGTGAAACGCTGCGCCGGCGGCAGCGCCAACACCGCCTCGACGAAGCGATGGTCGAGCAGCGGCGCCCGCAACTCGAGTCCGTGCGCCATCGTCATCAGGTCGGCCTTGCGCAGCACGTATTCCGGCAGGTAGTTCGCGAAATCCCAGCGCAGCAACTGATCCTCGCGCGTGGTGGCGGCGAAGTCGGGCTCGCGCCAGTAGTGCGCGGGCCACGCCACCAATGCCGGCTGCAGAAGGCGGCGCTGGTTGGGCGTCAGCCCCGAGAAGCGCAGCGCGTACGCGTCTTCCCATGACAGCGCGAGTTCGCCCAGCACCTTGCGCCAGCCTTTCGCATGCGCGCCGGGCACCACCGGCAACGGCAACCGCATCGTGCCGCGCCACGCATTGCGCAGGTGCTTGGCGATGCGCTTGTAGCCACCGAAGAGTTCGTCGCCACCATCCCCGCCAAGCACCACCTTGACGTATGGCACGGTGCCGCGCGCCAGGTACCACGTGGGAAACGACGACGGATCGGCGAACGGTTCATCGAGTGCGGCGACGATGGCGGAAAAATCATCGCCGAGCGAAGTCGGCACCGGGATGCGCTCGTTCGCAAGCCCCAGTGCCTTCGCGGTGGCGCGCGCTTCATCACTCTCGTCGAATGCGGACCCGGGAAAGGCCGCCGAAAACGACGTGAGGTCGGCATGACCCGTGGCCGCGAGGCGGCACGCGATGGCCCCCGAGTCGATACCGCCCGACAGGAAGATGCCGAGCGGACGGTCGGCCACCAGGCGTAACGCGATTGCCTCGTCGAATAGCGCGCCGCCATCCGATGCCACGACCGGTTGGGGCGACCACCAGCGGTGCTCGGCCAGCGTGCCGTCATCGAGCGAATACTCGAGTCGGCGGCCATTGGGCAGCCGCGCGATATGCGAGAAGATCGTCCGCGGTGCCGGCACATAGCGGTGCGCCAGGTAGGCATCGATCGACGCGGGGGCGAGGTCGCGCGCGTCGCGCGGCAACCACGGCAGTACGCTGCGCACCGTGGACCCGAACGCCAGTGCGCCCTGATGATGCGCGTACACGAGAGGCTTCAAGCCCAGCCGGTCGCGGACGAGATGGACGCGCCGCGTGCGGAAGTCGAGGATGGCGAAAGCGAACATGCCGCGCAACCGTGGCAGCAGGCCCTCGATGCCCCACGCTTCGTAACCGCGCAGGATGAATTCCGTGTCGGATCGCGTCCGAAAGCGCACGCCACCTGCGGCCAGCGCTTCCGCTTCCGGCTTCCAGCCGTAGACTTCGCCGTTGTAGCAAATCCACACCGCGCCGTCGTCGCTGCCGAAGGGCTGGTCGGCTTCAGGCCGCGGATCGATGATCGACAACCGCGCATGGACGAGTCCGTGCGGTCCGGTCGCGCCGTCGTCAAGGCGCACGCCGTCGGCCCCGAACACTGCAAGATGCTGCGCATCCGGGCCGCGATTGGCCAACGCCGCCATCATCCGCGCGCGCACCTCCGGCCCGACGGGCCGTCCGAAGTGGCCGCCGATGCCGCACATCAGCCGTGCGCTCCGGTGACGCGCGCGAACACCCGTTCCATGCCATCGAGCATCCGGTCGAGCCCGAAGTTATCCTGCGCATACGCATTCGCGGCGGTCCCCATCCGTGCGCGCAACGATTGATCCGTCATCAAACGCGCCAGCGCATCCGCCAGCGCAGGCACGTCCTTCGGCGGGATCAGGAAGCCCGTCTCGCCATCGCGCACCGCTTCACTGATTGCCCCGATCGTCGTCGAGACTGCAGGCAATCCGCATGCAGCGGCCTGCATCAGGCTTTGCGGCACGCCTTCGTCGCCCCACGACGGCAACACCGCGACGTCGGCGCACGCGAACCACGCGGGCACGTCATCCTGGTTGCCGGTGAAGCACACGTCGCCGGCAAGGCCAAGCGACGCCACTCGGACCTCGAGATGCGCACGCCGCGGACCATCGCCGATGATCAACAGCTGCCATCCCGGAATGCGTTCGCGCAACAGCATCCACGCATCCAGCAATTCATCGTGGCCTTTCCAATCGCGCAGCGTGGCCAGGATCACCACCGCGGGGCGCCCGTCGACGCCATGCGCCGCGCGAGCCGCCACGCGATCGAGCGGGCGGAACCGGTCGAGATCGATGCCGGTGCGCACCGACGTGATCCGCGCGAGAAGGAAGCCGTTGTCGCGCGCCAGCTGCGCCTTCAGCGCCTCGCCGGTGACGACGATCTCCGTAGTGGCGGTCGTGTAGAGCCACCGCGTCGTCAACGACGTGTTCACGGGCGTCGAAACGTGCCGCGTGCGCACGACCGGCGGCATGCCCGATCGGCCGAGGCACCCGAGCGCCACCAGCCACGCGTCGGTGGAGCTGTGGGTGTTGATCACGTCGAAACTTCGCCCGTGCTGGCCGAGCCAGCCGCGCATCGCCTGCAGGCCCGGCAGCTTCTTCGCTTCGATAGGCAGACCGGTCACCGGAATGCCGCGCGCTTGCGCCGCCGGAAGGATTTCGGC
Source organism: Burkholderiales bacterium (assembly GCA_038321425.1). GTDB lineage: Bacteria > Pseudomonadota > Gammaproteobacteria > Burkholderiales > Casimicrobiaceae > VBCG01. The sequence goes on from JBBQEY010000100.1 coordinate 9,306, forward strand.
CGACGATGCGGTGACGAGTTGCACGCGATGGCCGCGGCGCGCCATGCCTTCCATCTCGGTGAGGATACGTAGTTCCTGGCCACCCCACCCGATAGACGATTCGGTGTGCAGGATCGACAGCGGCTTCATCGACACGTCCAGTCGGGTGCGTAACGCGCAAACCAGCGCTCGAGAATCAGCAGCGCCCAAAGCCGGCCGGCGTGATTGCGCCAGCCCCGCCGGTGTTCGCCCAGCAGGCGCGGCAGCGCACCGTCGGCAAAGATGCCACGGCGTTCAAGGCCCTGCGGGCCGAGCTGCCGGTCGAGTTCGCTCTCGAGGCGCCCCGCAAGCCATTCGGACAATGGCATCACGAACCCCTGCTTGCCACGATGCACGATCTCCGGCGGCAGGTAGCGTTCCGCCACGCGCTTCAGCAGATACTTGTGCGTCGTGCCGCGGATCTTCTGCGCCGGGTCGAGCCGCGCGCAGAACTCGACGAACCGGTGATCGAGATAGGGGACGCGCGCCTCCAGCGCGTGCGTCATCGTCGCGCGGTCGACCTTGGTGAGGAGATCGTCCGGCAGCCACAGCCGCGTGTCGACGTGCAGCAGGCGGTCGAGATACGGCGCGTCGCCAGCTTCGGCATAGGCTGCGGCGGCGAACGAACCAATGTCCGGCGTGCCGGCCGTGGCGGCAAGGAAGGCCGGACTGAAGAGCCCCGGATGCAGCACCACGTCGAAGACATTGGGGATCGTGCGGTACCGTCGCGCCAAAGGTTCACCAAGATTGCGTATCAGGCGGTCGCGGCGCATCACGGCAGGGAGGCTTCGCGCCAATGCAGGCAGCGGCGATGCGGGATGCGCGAGCCAGCGCAGCACCCGCTCTTCGCGGATGCGCTTGCGATAGTTGGAGTACCCGCCGAACACTTCATCGGCGCCCTCGCCCGTCAGCACGACGGTGACGTCGCGCCGCGCGAAGCCCGACAACAGCATCGTCGGCAACGCCGCCTGGTCGGCGAACGGCTCGTCGAACACGTCCATCCAGCGATCGAAGCTGTCGAGCACGTGGTCCGGCGTCAACATCAGCACATGATGCCGGCTGCCGATGTGCTTCGCGACCGCGGCGGCCTCGCGGTGTTCGCTGACGGCCACGCCGCCCTCGAAGCCGATGTTGAAGGTATCGATCGCGCCGCCGGTGAGATCGGCCATCAGCGCGGCGATCAACCCGGAATCGACGCCGCCGCTGACGAACGCGCCGAGCGGCACATCGGCCACCAGCATCCCCTGCACGGAGTTGCGCAACTCGCGGTCGAGGGCGGCCTGCGCATCGCCGTCGGAGAGTGCCAGTTTGCTGCGGTAATCCGGATGCCAGTAAGGCCGGATGACGAGTTCGCCCGCCGTCAGCGTGAGCGTGTGCGCCGGCGGCAGCTTCCGCACCTGCGCGTAGATCGAATGCGGCGCGGGAATGAACTGGCATTCGAGGAACAGCTTCAACGCGCCGGCATCGATGTCGGCGCCCACCGCAGGATGCGCCAGCACGGCCTTCAACTCGGAGCCGAAGACGAGCGTGCGACCATCCCAGGCAAAGTGGAACGGCTTGACGCCGAGGTGATCGCGCGCG
>JBBQEY010000101.1:0-10899 GCA_038321425.1 Burkholderiales bacterium
CAGCAAAGCAAATCAGCCAACACTCACTAAATTCAAGCGCCCAGGTGTCGCAAAGTCATTGACACGCTCCGCTGCCGCATGGCAAGCGTCACTGGAATGATTACAACAGGCGGAGGAGCGTCGGCCCGGCCAGCGTGACCCACACCACCGCCAGCACGACCAGCGCCAGCAACACGGCCGCACTGCCCAGGTCCTTCGCCCTCTTGGACAAGCGGTGCGTGTCGAAGCTGATCCGGTCGATCGCGGCCTCGACGCTGGAGTTCAACAGCTCGACGATCAGTACCAGCAGGACCGCAGCCACCATCACGACGCGCTCAAGTGGCGTCACCTGCAGCACGCAGGCCACGGGAATCAGCACCGCCGCAAGGGCAATCTCCTGACGGAATGCGCTCTCGTGGCGGAATGCAACATGCAGTCCCGAGAGGGAGTAGAAAAACGCGTTCAGAAGCCGCCGCAGTCCTCGCGTTCCCTTGTGCGGACTTTCGCTGGCTTCAATCGGCTGCATTGAGCGGACACAGGCTGTTGACGAACTGATCCGTGGCGGCGCGCCACGTTGATCCCTGCGCCTTCGCGGATACGGCCTTGCGCGACAGGTGCAATGCGCCAAGGGCTGCAACACGGAGGTCCTCGTCGAGCACGCCCGTTACGCCTTGCGTCACGACGTCGATGGGGCCGGTGACCGGATAGGCAGCCACGGGCGTTCCGCAAGCCATCGCCTCGAGCATCACCAGTCCGAACGTGTCCGTGCGACTGGGGAACACGAACACATCCGCCTGCCGGTAGTGCCACGCAAGTTCCTCGCCCGACTTCATCCCGAAGAAACGCGCGTGCGGATACCGCCTTTCGAGTTCCAGACGCGCGGGACCATCGCCGACGACCCACTTCGTCCCGGGAAGATCGAGGTCGAGGAATGCCTCGATGTTCTTTTCCACCGCAACACGGCCGACATAGGCAAATATCGGGCGTGCAAGGTCGAGCGATCGATTCGGGTCGGCGCGAAAGAGATCCGTATCCACGCCGCGCGACCACATGACGAGGTTGGTGAAGCCCCGCGTCTCCAGGCGGCGCCGGATGTCCGGCGTTGCAACCATCAACGCGCTGGCGGGTGCATGAAACCTGCGCATCCAGCGGTATGAAATGGCAAGCGGTAGCCGGATACGTGCGTGCACGTACTCCGGAAACTGCGTGTGATAGGCCGTGGTGAACGGCTGCTTCGCGCGCATGCAGTACCGGCGCGCTGCAAGTCCGAGCGGCCCCTCGGTTGCGATGTGAATGGCATCCGGGCGGAACCGGACGATCTGCCGCGCAACTTCCCGTCCCGGAAACAGGGAGAGCGAAATGTCCGGGTAGGTCGGGCACGGAAAAGTGCGAAATCCGTCTGGCGTGATCGTCTCGACCGTATGCCCCAGGTCCTCCAGCGTACGGATCGTGTTCTGCAGCGTGATGACGACCCCGTTGATCTGTGGCACCCACGCGTCGGTGACGATCAGGATGCGCATGGGTCGATGGTCAGGTGTGGTCATTGACATGCGGGTTCCTTCGGGCAAGCGGTGTTGCTTCGTTGCGGCGTGTTTGCGCGGAGCGCGGCGTCGTCGGACCAGCGAAGGATCGAAAGCGTGCCGTCCTGCGCCTCCACGACAGCAGTCAGGCTCTCGACCCAGTCGCCGGAGTTGCAGTACAGGATGTTGCCGATCGGACGGATCTCGGCGTGATGGATGTGTCCGCAGACCACGCCGTCGAAGCCACGCATGCGCGCCTCGCGCGCCAGGGCTTCCTCGAACGACGTGATGTAGCGCACGGCGTTCTTGACCCGCAGTTTCAGGAACTGCGACAGCGACCAGTACGGCATGCCCACCCGCGCGCGGATTGCGTTGAAGTGCTGGTTGAGCTTGAGGATGAAGGTGTAGAGGTGGTCGCCGAGCAACGCGAGCCATCGGGCACCGGTGACCACCGCGTCGAACATGTCCCCATGCGTAACCAGCAGGCGCACACCGCGCCGCGTGACATGGAATGCTTCGGCGCGGATGGCAATGCCGCCGAAGTCGATCCCGACATAGGGTCGTGCGGCCTCGTCGTGATTGCCGGGGATGTACACCACCTGGGTGCCCTTGCGGACCTTGCGCAGGACCTTCTGCACGACGTCGTTGTGCAATTGGTGCCAGTACCAGCGCCGCTTGAGTTGCCAGCCGTCGACGATGTCGCCGACGAGGTAGAGATAGTCGGATTCAGTATGCCGCAGGAATGCCAGCAACGACTCCGCCCGGCAGCCTGGCGTCCCGAGGTGGGTGTCGGAAATGAATATGGCGCGATAGCGGACACCGCCGGATGCGTCGTCGTCGGCGTCGTCGTCCGGCATCGGGGGGACCAGGGATCGTATCGTGCCGTCCGGCGTTGCAAGCGCCTCAGGCCAGTCCGCAACTGAAGGACGTGCGACGTAGGCAGTTTCAAGCGACATCGCAGGAGTCATCGGCAGGTCGTTGATCGGCCATGGCAATCGGCACGATAGCCAGCATCCGCGACGCGCATGTGAATATTCGATGACACGGTGATGACAGCGTGCGACACCGCTGTCACAACACCGCAATCCGCAGTGCCTACGCTTCGCAGATGCAACTCGCGCTGATCAACCTCAATTCCGCCGTGGAGCGACGGCGTCACATGACAACGCAACTCGATGCCCTGGGCCTCGAGTTCCAAAGGTTCGGCTTCGACGGACGCACGTTGTCGAGCGATGCGATCGTCGAGTGGTCCTGCCGGCATTTTCCCAAACTCGACTTCGACACCGACGCGTTGAGTGGCGCGGAGATCGGATGCTGGCTGTCACACCTGCTGGCGTGGCGCTGGTTGCGCGACGACATCGCCGGCGCATCCTGCGCCGTGATCGAGGACGACCTGATTCTCGGCCCGGGATTGGCGGACACGCTTCGTGCGTTGGCGGAGCCGGCACCCTACGATCTCATTTACCTCGGGACATCGTCGCGCAACATTTCAAGCCGGCGGCGCATCGAGATCGGCGGCCGTGCGGTACACGAACCGGTCGGCTCCATCCTCAATACCTGGGGCTACGTCGTGTCCCGCGCCTTCGTCGAGCAGGTGCTGGACCAGCGGTATTTCCGGATCCGCGTGCCGATCGATCACTTTCTCGGTGGCAACGTGCGTGACCGCCGTCCACTCATCAGCGTGGTGCAGCCGGCGGCGCTGTGGGAAGACCCGCGGCTGGGGCGCCTGTCGCAGATCGAACCTCACACCTTTCGGCCGGACCGCTGGCGCATTGTCGAAGATATGCGCCGTCGCTTTCTCGGCAGCCGGATCGGTGAGTTGTACTACTCCGTCTACCGATTGCTGTAGCCGAACCCTCCCCCGTCGCAATCGGTTGCAACGTGAACGTCATCGGATTGCAATGGGAGGCCCGTAGCTTACGGACGTCGCGCCAGCGCGCGCGCGTCCGTTTCCAATCCCACAGGTAGCCCCATGACGCAGAAATCGCCACCCCCGCATGCCGCAATTGATGACCAAGACACCAACACTTCGACCAATCCATCCTTCGACAGCGTACTGAGCGCGCGCCTCTCCCGGCGCTCGTTGCTCAAGGGCACGATGGGCCTCGCCGCCGGCACGTTCTTCGGCGGCAGCCTCATGGCCTGCAGTGACGACGAAAGTCCTGCCGCGGCCCCGTTGAAGACACTAAAGCTCGAGTTCACGGCTGTAGCCAAGAGCCTCGCCGACATGGTCACGGTGCCTCCCGGCTATACCTCGAGCGTGCTCTTTCGCCTGGGCGATCCCATCGCCGCTGGCGTGGCCGACTACCTCAACAACGGCACGGATGCGGGCGCCACCTATGCGCAACGCGCCGGCGACCATCACGATGGTATGCAGTACTTCGGATTGGGCAGTGGCGGCACCTATGCGGCGGGCTCCAGCGATCGCGGCCTGCTGGTCATGAACCACGAGGCGATCACGCCGCTGTTCCTGCACGTCGCCGGTCCGACGATCGTCGGCGGGGTTCGCACGGTGAATGACGAAGTGGTCAAGGAACTGAACGTGCACGGCGTCTCGGTCATCGAAGTAAGCAAGACCGGCTCCACCGTTGCGTACAATCGTTCCTCGGCCTACAACCGACGGATCACCACCAACTCCGAAATGCTGATGGCGGGGCCCGCTGCCAAGGCGGCCGCCATGATCACGAAATACTCGGTGGACGGCTCGCGGACGCGCGGCACGGTCAACAACTGCGCCCACGGCTACACGCCGTGGGGCACCTACCTGACCTGCGAGGAGAATTACGCCGGCTACTTCCGTCGGGTCACCGCCACGGACAATTCCAAGCGCACGCAGAAGGAGCTGGCTTCCTTCGCCCGCAACGGCGTTGCCGGTAATGGCCGCGAGCTGTGGGCCACGGCGACCGCCACGAATCCTGCCGACACTACGTTCGCTCGCTGGAACACGGAGAAGCTCGGCACCTCGGCGGACGGCAGCGACGATTTCCGCAACGTTTCCAATACGTATGGCTGGGTCGTCGAGATCGACCCGTTCGCCGCCAGCTCCACGCCAAAGAAGAGAACGGCAATGGGCCGTTTTGCCCACGAAGGGGCCTGGCTGGGCCCGGTTGTGGCCGGTAAGCCGCTCGTCTGGTACCAGGGCGACGATTCGCGCAACGAGTACATCTACAAGTACGTTTCCAACGCCAACTGGGACGCTGCGGACGCCACCCGCGGCCTCGCCGCGGGCGACAAGTATCTGGATGACGGCAAGCTCTATGTGGCCAAGTTCGCGGCCGACGGCACGGGCACCTGGCTGCTGCTGGCCTTTGGTTCGAATGGCATCACGGCGGGAAACGCCGCCTATGCCTTTGCCGACCAGGTCGATGTGTTAATCAATACGCGTCTCGCCGCCGACGCCGCGGGTGCCACCAAGATGGACCGCCCGGAATGGGGTGCGGTGAATCCGAGGAATGGCGAGGTCTACATGACCCTGACCAACAACAACAGCACGCTGCGCACGCTCGCGTCCACCGATGCGGCCAACCCGCGTTTCTATAACGACCCGCGTACGAGCGGGACTGCCCAGCGCGGCAATCCCAACGGCCACATCATCCGGTGGGCGGACGGAGACAACGCCTCCACGTCGTTCAAGTGGGACATCTTTCTCTTTGGCGCGCGCTCCACCAGCGACCCCGCGAACATCAACGTCTCCGCTCTCACCGCCAACAACGACTTCTCGAGCCCGGACGGATTGTGGTTCAGCAGCAGCGGCTTGCTGTGGATTCAGACCGATGACGGCGCCTTCACGGACGTCACCAATTGCATGATGCTCGCGGCCGTGCCAGGCACCGTGGGCGACGGCGGCAGGAAGACCATCACCAACACCGACGGCGCCGCCACCAAGGCCGTGGAGACCAACGTGAGCGCCCCGATGGGTGACGAGAAATTGCGCCGCTTCCTCGTGGGTCCGAAGGATTGCGAGATCACCGGCATCGCAGAGACCCCGGACCGCAAGGCGATCTTCGTCAACATCCAGCATCCGGGCGAAGATACCTCTGCGGCAAATTTCGCGGCGGGAACATTCAGCAGCAACTGGCCCGGTGGCGGCAGCACGCGCCCCCGGTCGGCCACGATCGTCATCACCCGCAACGATGGCGGCGAGGTGGGTGGCGGGCTCGTCTAAACGTTAAAGTTAGACCCTCGCGCGGTCCTCCCGCGCGAGGTCATCCGCCAGCTTCCGCACGACCTGCATCCTGGCGTCGATGTTGCCGTGGGTCTGCGCCAGCTTCGCGAGCGGCGCGGCAGCGAGGCCCGGGATCTCCAGTTCCATGTCCATCGCGTCGCGCTGGCACTTCTGAATGCGTGCGACGATGGCGGCAAGGCGCTCGCGCTCGGCCTTGTTGCCGTTCGGGAGCGGACCATCGGCGGTGCCGGCCTGCGCATCCACCCGCGCGTCGGCTGCCGCGCACAGTTGCGCGGCGCGCGTTACTTCAAACAATGTCAATTGCACCGTCGCTGCAATCTCGCGGATGGCCGCCTGGCGTTGGGCCGCTGCGGCGACATCCGCGAGGCGCAGGGCGATGCCATGCGTCTTCCACGCCAGGTACGCGGCAGCGATGCCCGCAACGGCCGCCACGGTGGCGGCAAAAGTGACGAAGGCGGAGGGATCTGACATGGCGTTCCTGCAGGATGCGTTTTAGGATTTCGGCTGCGCCCATAGTATGGCCGCCAAACCGTTGGCGGGTGCATGCCCCTGACGAAGCATCAACCGTTCGCCCATGAAAATGGCCCGCATCGCTGCGGGCCACGGTTGTTGCAGTGATGATTACGCTTTCACTAGTGCTACTTCTTGTCCTTGTCCTTGTCTTTGTCCTTGTCCTTGCCGTTGTCGTCGTCCGGTCTGCCGCGACCGCGGCGTTGCAACTCCTGGCCACCACCAGGTGCTGCCTGAGGCGTTGCCTGCGGTTGCATCGCGGGCGCCGGCGCCTGCTGACGCGGCGGAGGTGAAGGGGCCGCCGCAGGCGGTGCCGCAGAACGTTGCATCTGCGGGGACGCAGGGGGCGCAGCGGCCGCGGGCGGCGCCGGACGCTGCGACGCGGCCTGAGGCGTTGCTTGCGGTGTCGGCTGCGGTGCCGCTTGTGGCGACGGTGCCGGTCGTGACGGTGGGCCCTGCTCGCGCTGACGCGTTATTGGTTGCGGTGAAGGCACATCGGTTCGCGGGGTCGGCGCCGGTACGGCACGCTGCGGCGGTGCCGGCGCGACCGCTGCAGGTGCGGGTACCGGCGTTGGCGCCATCGCGGGGGGTGCGGGCATAGATGCCGAAGGGCGATTCCCCTGCGGATTGTCGAATCCGCCGCGTGCTCGGTCTGGCGGTGCAGACGACTGAGGCGACGACTGCTCGGGCCGGGGCACGTTCGGCGGGGCGGCAACCTGCGGTGTCATCGGTGCAGGCGCCGCGGCGGTCGGCGCCGTGGGTGCCCCACGGTCACGTGACATCGATTGCGGCGCCTGCGCTGGCGCCGGGGCGGTAACACCGGGAGTGCCCATGCCACCGCGCTCACGCGACGGCATGGCTGCAGGCGGCACCGCTGCAGTCGGCGCGGCGGGCATTACATTCGACGGTGAATTGTCGCGGCCCGTTTGTGGGCGCGCAACGTCATTGGCCGAGCGCTGGACCATCGGCGGCGGCGCACCGGTGCCGCGCTGCGTTCCCTGCGGCAACGCCTGCGGCGTTTGCTGGTTGACCACGCGCACGTTGGCGGAGGAAGTCGATGGCGTGGTCGTCACGATGGCGGCGCGCTCGAGCGGCTGCCCGGGCTGGCGCTGCAACAAGTCGACGCGCTGTGCCACCGGCGCAATCGCGGGCGGCGGTACAGTGCGTACGACCACTTCGCGTTCCTGAATGGTCCGTGCAGGCTTGCGACTGGTGGCCGGTGCGCCACCGGCGATGCCCATCGACGTCGGAGCCACTGCGGCCATAGTCGTCACCTGCCCGCGACGGAGCAGTTCCGGTGACACCGTCACCATGCCGCGCTGTACGGATTGCGATTGCGCAAATACGGCGGGCGGCACGGCCGTCACTGCGTTGGCCACTTGTGCGTTGCGGTAATTCACCTGCGTGATGGTGTTCTGGTTGTTGTAGATGTTGTTGATCACCGTGGTGTTGACGACGGTGTTGCTTACATTGACGTTGCGCACATAATCGCGGCTGGCGGCGTAGGCGGGCCGATAGACCTCGCCAGGTGCCAGCGGAAACCAGCCGATGCCGTTGCCCACCGGACCCGAGGACAAGGTCAAGCTGAAGTTGGCGCCACCGACGAAGGCGACGAGCGCGGGCGCGTAGACCGGTCGAACGTTGACAGGGCCGGGCACCCAGCCCCAGCGGCCATCGAAGTTGGACCAGCGACCGTAGTGGAACGGTGCAAAGCCCCACGGCGCATCGTCGACCCACGACCAGCCCCACGGATCGATCCACGACCAGTGCCCATAGCGATACGGGGCCCACTCCCGCGATACTTCGCGCGGGAACCAGACGTTCCCATAAGTTGGCTGCGAACTCCACGATCCGTACTGGTCAAGGTCCGCGTAGCCCACCACTTCAGACGACACGTAGCGCGCGGACACCGAGTTTTCCGCGCGACGATCGCGGTCGCGTGCCCAACGGTCGAAGTCGTCGCGTGGCGCCAACGAATAGAACTCGCGTTGGCGGAGGTCAGTGCCGAAGAAACGCGCCACATCGTTGCTGCGCAGCGAGAACGCGTCCCCTTCACCGTACACATCACCGGCGCCACGTCGCACAGCCACGGTGGTGGCGTTGTCGCGCGGATCCACGTCGATGCGATAGTCGCCAGCCTGACGAATGGTGAACGCGACGTTGGGTGTGGCAATCTCGATCGTCTCGCCGTTGCGCAGCGAGCGCGCGGTGACGTTGATGCGTCCCTGCGACAGCTGCAGCTGGATGGCGCGGTCGTCGAGATTCAGCAGTTGGACACTGGTGTAATCGTCGAGGCGCACGGTGGCGGTGCCGAACTGGAGTTCCGTCCGTGCGTTGTCGTCGGTCCACAGGCTGTCGCCGATGGTGATCGGGCGATTGAGGCGCGCCTCCACCCAGCTGTCGTCACCTGCTGGCGCGAAGCTGACCGGCCCTTGCATGTAACCGATGCGCGCAGCCCGCGAAGGTGGATCGGCCAGTGTGGTCGTGGCGAACGAAAGCGATGCGGCGGCAACGGCAAGCGTCGCAACCAAGCGGTAAATTCGAGTGTTCATATTCATTGTTGTAGTCCTCAATCGTGTCCGGCGCCAGCATCGCGTGTCCGGAGATGTGCGTGGTCGGAACACGTACCAGGTGCAGCGCGGGAGATCCCGCGCAACTTGATGCTTCAGGATGACTAAACGTCCCGGGGCATCAAACAGATGACACTCATCGGTACCCGACACTACGACGGCGATGCACGTGCACAGTTCCGTCATCTGGCGACTGTGACGCATCCTGTTACACGTTGCCTGTTTTGTATTTGTTACCGGTGAACGTGAGCAGATATGCAATCACGTAGGTGCGCAGGAAACTAGGCGTCCTCCGGTGCCATTCCCAATCGCTCGTACTCGGGTTGCAGTGCCGCCCGCACCTGCGGCAACTGCTGCCAGAACCACAGTGCCACGCGCACGCACAGAATGGCCAGGCGCATCCGGTCGGCCCGAAGCCAAGCCGGTGCGCGGCGGCATCGTTGCAAGTCCATACGCCGCGAGGAAGCCGCGCCGCCGCACGTCCGCTTGACCCCCACGGCCATGGCAAATGCCCTAGAATCGGTCGTTGGTTGGTGAAAGCCGCCCCCTCGAGAGGGCGCGCGCCGCCAGCATGTTGCCGACCCCATGGCAGTTGCATGGCGGCGGGACCATGGGGACACGCGCGCGAACCCCGCGCTCGAGGGAAACGGACAGTCATGCCGCTGGTGGGATTCCGGCCGACGAAGGCGCGGCTCGTGATCGAGGACGCCAAGGACAGCGTGTTGGTCATGCGCTGTGTCGTCGACCCCGACGATGAAGTGGAACTCGCCTCCGGCGGCACCCTCGAGGCCATTGCCGGCGTGTTGCGGATCCGCGAACGCGGCGTCAACGGCAACGGTCGCGATAAGGGTCTGGGTACGCTCACCTTCGTGCCGGAGTCGGGCACGGGCAACGATGCCAATGCCGCCAAGTTCCAGCTCTCGGTCAATTTTTCCGCGGATCGCTTTGCGGCGGTGATGCGCGCGATCTATGCCGGGCACCTGCCGGCCAAGTTCTTCGTGGATGTCGGCGGCAAGCGCGACGCGAAGGAGGAACACCCGGCTCTCGGCTTCCGTTCGCGCGCCGGCGTGCGCATCAAGCATTGGGACAACCTGGCGCATCGCGTGCTGCCCGTGGCCAGTTGCGTGATGATCATGGCGCTCGATGCGGTGCCGGCGTCGGTGGAGACCCTGCCGCTCGTGGACGGCGAGCTGGCAAGCACCGCCACGAATGCCCAGGTGGCCGAACTGGTGGACGACCTGCTCGTGTTCCAGGCCGATACGCGGCATACGATGATGGGCTTCGTCGCCGTGCTGGCCGTCGTGGCTGCCGCCGCGCTGGCGATCGCATTGGTGCTGCTCTTCCGCTGACCACACCGCTTGCCGCGCCGCCGCGCGCATTGCTATCCTCGACCTCTTTCTCCAATCACGACGGGAACATCAGCATGAATTGTCTCGACTTCGACGGACGCGTGGCGGCCATCACCGGCGGTGCGGCCGGCATCGGCCTGGCGGTGGCGCAACGACTGGCCGCCAGTGGCGCGCGCGTGGCGCTGTGGGATCGCGATGCCGCGGCGCTGGCGACGGCGAAGACCACGTTGCCAGCCAATACGTTCACCGCGCCACTCGATGTTTCGGACGCGGATGCCGTCACGCGCGTTACGCGCGAGACGGTGGAGGCGTGCGGCGCCATCGACGTGCTGGTGTGTTCGGCCGGCATCACCGGGCCCAACGTGCCGCTGGCCGACTATCCGGTGGAGGAGTGGAAGCGCGTGTTCGATATCAACGTCAACGGCGTGTTCCTGTGCAACCGCGCCGTCGTGCCGGTGATGCAAGGTAAAGGATACGGACGCATCGTCAACATCGCGTCGGTGGCGGGCAAGGAAGGCAACCCGAATGCCTCGGCCTACAGCGCATCGAAAGCCGCGGTGATCGGCCTGACCAAGTCGCTGGGCAAGGAACTCGCGAAGTCGGGCATTTGCGTCAATTGCGTGACACCTGCCGCGGTGAAGACTGCGATCTTCGACCAGATGTCGCAGCAGCACATCGACTTCATGCTGTCGAAGATCCCGATGGGGCGCTTCGGCACCGTCGACGAAATCGCCTCGCTGGTGTGCTGGCTGGCCAGCGAGGACTGCTCGTTCACGACGTCGGGC
>JBBQEY010000102.1:0-10816 GCA_038321425.1 Burkholderiales bacterium
GTCGCTGACCGACGCCATCGCGCTGCTCAATGCCAACCCCTACGCCAACGGCGCGGCCATCTTCACGCGCTCGGGCTTTGCCGCCCGTCGTTTCCAGCAGGACGTCGAAGTAGGCATGGTCGGCGTGAACGTGCCGATCCCCGTGCCGATGGCGTTCTTCTCGTTCGGCGGCTGGCGTTCGTCACTCTTTGGCGATTTGAACGTGCACGGCATGGATGGTGTCCGCTTCTACACGCGCGGCAAGACGCTGACGACACGCTGGCCGAATGACGGCAGCGCCGCGCCGGGGTTTCATATGCCGGTGATGGGGTAGGTCCTGACGCGAGCCATGTTTCGATGCTCATCAGCGCTCATGGCGGCGCGGAACGAACCGCAGTGCTGGCGGTGGTGGGTACGCCACTCCTGAAATCGATCGAGAGAACGATGTAGTAGGGAATAATCTGTCCGCGTTCTTCTGCAGGCAGGAATCGGGCCGAGGGCAGCGCCTCTCGTACCGCCTCGGCAAATTCCTCGGTCCCGGAGCTAATGATGACTTCGTCGACGTTACCGTCGGTGTTGATCGCAATCCATGCAACCACGGTTCCTTGACGCTGCGCCGACAGTGCCTCTGGTGGATAGTTGACCTCGGGTCTTTTCAGCATGCGCACAGGTTTTTCAACTTCAACGAGATAGTCGCCTTGCGTGCGCAGCACGAGTTCTTCCTGAAGGCTATGCAGAATCGAATAGTTTTCCGAGACGTCGACCTGGTTGAATCCTGATGCTTCTGCGTGCTCCGGGACCCGTGGCGGTACTGGTGCGGGCGCGTCCGGCGAGGCAACCCCTGATTCAACTGGAAGCTGGTCAACGTTCAACAGCTTCGCCAACGGTGCCGCAACGATCGGGAGTGCCGGTGTGATTGGCATCGGAAGGACGATCGGTGCAAGTGCGGGTGACGGATGCGCTGCTGGCACCAACAAGCGCACGGTAAGTGGGGCATCGGACCGTTGGAACTTCACGCCACCTGTGGCGAATGCGCCGAACAGAACGAGCGCAACCACCAGGTGAAATGCAATGGATGCCGCGTAGGCGCAGAATATTTCTGGAAGCTGATAACGCAATGGGCGACTTGCGGTCCCCGGGGCCAACGCGTTGGCGTCGTCCCCGGAGATACTGCTCAAGTCGCGGCGTACCGGAACCTTGAAGTCCCCACGCGAATCAATCGCCAAGCAGGCGCCACGACAATCGATGACCCCCGCCAAAAGTCTTCGGCTTGATCGTGACAGGGATGGGGTCGGCACCGGTCTCGGGTGAGAACACGATAGTGATGTCCTTGAACGTCTTGGTCGGGTCTTCCAAGGCAAGAAGCTCCAGACCGACGGCTCCCGACGCAGAATAATAAGACAGCGTTTGCACCCCCCCGGTGTAGACGAGCGACTCTGCCGAGACATAGTCGCGTGCGTAGATGTATGCGGGCAGTGAGGTCAGGCAAGGATCGGGCTGCAGTACGGTACCGGCATACGAGAAAATATTGAACTCCGCCACCGGATCCACAACGATTCGCTGGCCTGCCGGCAAGTCGTTGTACCAGCCGTTGGGTGCGGCGCCGGCGACACCGGCAATGCCCGCTGCTGATGCCAACGATGCGCGGGGTGCAATTGGCAGACCAGCCGTCAACGGTGTATCGAGCGTGCCGTCGCGGATGGCATACGCAGTTTGAATCTGTTCGGGACTAGGCGAAGTAAGGTCGGTTGCATCCAGCAGGCGTCCGGTACCGACGAATACAAAGCGGTCCACACCGTTGTTGATGTCAATTTCGAGCTCCGGAACCGTGGTGACCGGTTGCGCGACGCCCGACGGATCGGTCAGATTGGCGAGAAGCACCGTTTTGGCCTGCCACGTGGTGCCATCGGCATCCGAGACGTCCCACCGCCACACGCGTCCGAGCAGGTCACCACCATAGATCTGCTCAATGGTCTGATCGGCGTCGTTCTTGACGAACCCGCTGATCTTGGTCAGGCCGCTGGGATTCGCGGGCGTTCCCGAGTCGGCACCCGTGGTGTTCAGCGTGCGAATCAAAAGACCGGTACGGGCATCGAGGAAATACAGATGACCCTTGCCATCGGTGTTGTTGTAGCCCGACGCCACGATGACCACCCAGCCATCTGCCCGCGTCTTCGCAATGATGGGGTTGCCAAAGGAGAACTCGCTGTTGGGTAACTGGAATTCCCAAAGAATCTTCGATGCGGCACCTGCTTCGTCCGCAACGGCGGTGTCCGTCGCGTCGATCGCAAAATAGGTGTTGCCGCCTTTGCCCATGCCGGATACGACAATGGTGCGCCAATTGGCGCCGCCGCAGGCACTGTTGCTGCCGCAATTCGCGAAGTCAACATCCTGGGTGCGCGGCGTGGCATTGACATAGAAGTGATGTTTGAAAATGGGCGCGCCGCCATCCTGGAAGGTCAGTGCGCGGATACCCTTGCGCGCCTTTCCGCCTTCGTCGAAGGCGTTCGTGAACACACTGCTGGGAATGTACGCGTACATCTCCGTACCCCCGGTGTTGGGGCCGGAATCGTCCATCCCGTTGAACACGTGGAACATGCCGTCATTGGCGCCGACATAGACGCGGAGATCGCGGGCTGCGTATAAGGCCTTGTACGCGGGGTAACCGAAGTCGGCGGCATCGGTAAAGGGCCTGCTCGCCGGCCCCACAATCACCGGCTTGGAGTCGCTGATGTTCCCAAGCTTGCCGGAACGCGCGCGATATTGGCCGATGGCCGTGCCTTCGATCAGTTGCGGCGTAGGTCCGGGACCGAACGTGGAACCGCCACGCAAGTAGGAAATGACTTTCTGCTGATTGGTTGCGGTGATCGCCAACGTATTGAGTTGTGTATTGGGGCCTGTCGTCAGGTCGGCAAAGCGAAACGGTACAACCGCGAACACGCCCGAATCGATGTTGCGAGTGACCACTTTGCGGTTCAGGAACCACGCATTGTCAGCGTCCACCAGTGGCGAAGTGCCCGGCGCTGGCGTCGCCAGCAGATTGCTGAGCTTGACGCCGGCCGACCAGCGCGTAGCACCGGTAACGGCAGTGGTGGTGTCGATGGTCAGCTTCTTCAATTCCCCCGACCATCCCGGCTCGATCGTCGCCTGGAAGATGAAATTGTTGGTGGCGCTGAGATTGCGACTGGCAAATGAAGCACCGACCCGCGCTTTGCGATTGTTGCCAACCCCGGAAATGATGCTGCCAAGTCCGTACGCGATTTCAATCGGGGTTTCCGCGAACACGAATTTTCCGCGCGAGTTGACCGTGGCGTGCCATAGATCATCGGCAGTGACCGCCCGCGGATTCGACGCCGGGAACAGGGCGTTGTTGGGGGGGGCCGGGTAATTGGGCGCCGTGAACCAGTTGCTGGTCCCTGCCTGGATCGCATTGGTAACGCCAACGACATTGGAGGCATCCAGCAGGCCATCGGAGCCATACGACAATGCAGAGAAACTTACGTGCTGCCAGAACGCCGGATTGCGGGTCCAGTCGAGATCGGCACCGGCCCGGCCGTCGGACGCGGGAACGTCGTTGAGCATCGTCGGACGAAGATCGCGCATCCAGTAATACAACGCAATATCCGCCAGCGTATTGGCCGTCGGTACTGCCGCATCTTTGTAGGGCCGGGGCCACGGCGAGCCAGCCAGTGCCTGCAAAGAGGCGACGGTACGCTCGGGATTGGTGACCGGGCCGGACGGCAACACGGTTGCGGAAGGGGCCGGCACATTGGAGCCGTCCACTTCGCCGGCAACTGCGGGCAGTGCGATCTGGTCCGTGTAGCCGTCCGTGAACAGGATGTGATAGTTATTGGTGCAGGTGACGGGATTGCCGGCGATGGTGGGAATGGGGTCGGTGTGGACCGGCAGCCCCGTCACCGCGCCAGCGCCATTCTCGACCAGCTGTCCGATACGGAGCATCGCGTCCAACGTGGGCGTCTTGGCCGTGGCTATCGTGACACCAAAGAGTTTGGCATACCACGCCGCGCGCTGCGCAGCGTCGAAATCGCCCGCATCGAGCCAGTTGGTGGTTGGCGAATTCATCGTATGAAAACCGGCACGATAGGTGTTGTCGACAATATTGAAGGCGATGGACGTGGTGGTTTTAGCCGCGAGCACCCGTGTGCGGTAATACGCATGCCAGTTGGAGAAGTTGGTCATTTCCTCGGCATAGGTTCGGGTGCCTGATACGCCGCTGAACGGGTCCGTGTACGCGAAGGTGCGACCGTCGTTCACGATGCCTACGCGTGTGAATTTCCCGTACAACGGATATCGATAGGTGGCAAAGTCATTCTTCGACTTACAGGTGCCGCGACCGAAGCCACGCCACTGGGTATTGTTGTAAACCGCCGTCGTCTGCTGCAGGTCGCAGAACTGGACGGAGACTACGGTGTTGTAATAGCGGGGAACGTCCACGCGCCTGGGGATGACACCGCAGGACGCGTCGTTGACGGCCTTGTTCCACTTCGTCGGGACGACCGCGCCGGCTTCCGGATAGGTGAAGCGTGTCGAGATGTAGGCGCCCGTGCTGTTGTTGTGGCGGCAGGTAACACCCGCACCATTGGCATCGTCGAGCAAGGTACTGCCGCCGGTGCCGCCGGTGCCGCCGTAGGTCATGTTGCAGTTGGCGTTGGCCAGCGGGTTGCACGGTGCCGGTGGCACCAGTACGCCCACGGTGCAGGAGGTGGGGGTGGTGCCGGGCTGATCGGGGCACGCAGCGTTGCCGTTGACCGTGATGGCCGGCGCGGGTGCGCCTGTGGTGCCGCACGAAACGCCAGTGACGCTGCACACGGCGTTTCGCGCGGTGACGGTAGTGCTGCGATCGCATCGAAAACACTCGACACCGATGGTGCCGACACACCCGCCTGTGGTCCACGTCCATTGGTACGCCGGATTGGTGTTGCAATTGGCGATAGCGGGCGTACCGGTGTAGGAGTACGGCGCGCCATTGATGTTGCCCGTGAAATTACAGGTCTGGGTGACGGTGGCGGGCACGACAGGGGTGCCGCCTAACGTGCAGGTGTAGGCGCCGCAACCGCCGAGATTGGTGGCGCTCTTCGGCCAGCCCGCTGCGCCGGTCTTGCACCAGAGGTGGCGATATCGATACACATTGTTGATCATCCCCGAGCGGTAGAAATAATTGGCGTTGTTGACGGAGCCCGTGCTGCGGAAGTACGGATAGTTGTAGTCGTCGTCCACCGCGTCGGCGCCATCGACGAGGTCGTATGACGTGCCGTTGATGCGGCAGTCCGCGCCAGTGCCTGCCGCATACTCGCCGTTGGCATTGCCGATTTCGGACCAGGAGGTGGCATCCAAGGCACCGACGTACGCAGTGCGTGGCCAATCCGTGTTGCAGAAGACCCACGTCGGCACGGGTGCAGCAATATCGGTGGCGGTCCCTGCGGGCGCCAGGTACTGATCGTTGCGGACCACCGTCCATGCCGCAGTATTGCCCGAGTCCATGTAGGGGAAGGCTGCCGCGGCGTTCGGCGCGGCCGCCGTGGACTGATTGCCAGCACCGTCGACCGGCGGTTCGTAGTTGAGGTTGGGGTTGTAGTAGAGCTTGTTGAACTCGGATGCGAACATCGGTTCGTGCATGCCACGGGAGAATCCGGTTCCACATGCCGCGATGTTGTTGCCTGCGGTGCTTCGGCAGTAGCTGTTGGTGACGACGTAATCCGGGATGTAGGGGAGTGACATGCTGCCGGAGTCGTCGAACGTGTAGAGCAGATTGGGTTTGGCAGCGACCTTGGCGGCAATGGGTATGTCGGCGAGCACAGTCACGGCGGCGAAGGCCCCTGGCCCGAGGGGTGCCATGGCCATTGTGAAAGCCATCATTGCGGCGATGGCCTTGCGTGCCGGGGTCGGGGAGTTATTCATGGTGGAGTCCGTTCGTCGAGAATGCTACCGCAGCATTGCTTGGGCGTAAGTGACGGTACTGCCGGGACCGTCGACCCGGATGGAGACGCGATACAGCGGCGCTGGAGGAACGTCCGGAAGTTCCTCGCCGTCCTTGCCGGCGGTGGAAACCTTCGGTACCAGCATGTCGCAGGCCCGTATGCCATCGGTGGTCAGCGGATTGCCGAGGAATGGTCCAGGTGCGGGCGCTACGCCCTGGCAAAGGCGTTCGATCACCCAGCGCACCGAATAGAGGGGGGTGGGGCTGGGATCGTCGTACTTCTGGAAAGTGCCTGGATACAGGCTGGGCGTGGGGCCATACAGGATGGCCGGCACGCCATTGGGCTTTTCGCCGACCTGGATATTGGCGTAATAGTTCTTGTTGAGATCGTGATTGAAGGGGTCGGCGATCGAGCCGCCCCCCCCCTGGAACAACGCATCAACCGCGCGTTCGATGGCGTAGTTGATGGGGCCGAGGGTCGCCTGCTTCGCGGCCAGATTGCCGGCGATGGACGTACCGGTATCCACCGACCGAATCAGGGCGACGGCGGCGAGGCTCAGTACCACCATCGACACCAGTGCCACGAAGAGTACGACACCGCGTTGCCGTGTACGCGGAATGGGAGCTGGCAGCATGGATTTCGCGCGGGGTTTCATAGCGGGAAGAATATGGAATTGCGCAACGGAATGGTTACCTCGTAAATTCGATACCGGCGATAGTCTTGAAGTATCGTGTTGTCGATCTGCATACGGCCCTGGCAGGTGGCATCATTGGCGGCACAGTTGAAGAGCCATGCCGTCTGATTAAGCAGAGTGGCGTTGGCGGCGTCCGGCTTCACGTCGTCATCGCTGCGCACGACGATGGCGACACGTACCGCCTTGATCGACCGGATGCGCGCGGCATTCAAAGCCGGCGCAGGAACTGCCATGAACGTAGTGTCCGTGTAGTCCACACCGTTGCCGCAGGTATCCAGGTTGTCAGCCGACGTCCAACAGTCGACGACCCCTTGTGCATCGGCGATAACATCAACGCCATACTGGGCCTTGAGCAACACGATGTTTTGCGCAATCGGTACCGGTGTCGCCGCCACTGCCAACCCCGGGTTCTCGTCGAGACTGTCCAACTGCTGCTTGGCGGCGCTTACCGAGTACCGGGTACGGGTGACCCGCGGTCCAAGATTGACCGCGCGCGAGCCGGTGGTGTGATTGAAGGCGGCCCCGGCTTTCAAATCATAGGACAGGGCGATACGTCCACCGACATCGGCCGGCGGGTAGGCGGCGAGTGACGGATCCTGGGTGATGCCAGTGACCTGGACCAACGAACAATTGACTCCGCCCAACGAAGTTTCAGTCGCTATCACCCAATCGTTGACAGCAAAGCCGTTCGGGCTAATGACCTGCAATGGATTGCCGGCTGCACCTGCAGCACCGAACGACACCGGATGCACGATGCGCGGGGCATTGCTGTAGTAGACCGTCATCGCGTCGCTGACCATGGGACCACCGCCGTCGGTGATCAATGTCGGCATGGGCCGCAGGCGCCACTCGTCACAACGGGCCAAGGCGTCGAGCCCGGACATCATGCCGTTGCCGCCACTCGACAACTCGCGGTTCAGAACGAATTGCGCAAGCTGGCCCGTGATCTGCGCGTCCGATAAGCCAATGGTGCTGCGCTTGTAGCCCTCGGCCACGACCAGCACGTTGTAGACCGCAAGCACGACGACCATGCCGATCAGGATGCCCACCATGATCTCGATGATGCCCGCGCCGCGCGCACCCGCCCGGCCCGACTGGGAGCGATGGCGTCTCATCAGTTGCTCCTAACAGTAGCGGCCATCGTGTACTGATGGTCGGGCGACCCGGAGAATACCGAGGGCGGCCGCCAGAACACGGTGACCAGGACGTCAAAGCCGGTGGCAGGCGTTGCTCCGCGCTGGGTGACGGTGATGGTTGGATCCGTGGTGGAACCAGGCAACCGCCGTTGCACGACCGTAACGAAATCGGTGTAAGGAATGCCGGCTCCCGTGGCGAAGTCGGCGGCCAAGGTATCGCGGTCGGAGATCCACATGCGACTGATCACGTCACTGGCGAGAAATGCGGCTTCGCTGCGAAACTGCGATTCGTCCGTATCCTGCATCGCCCGCGCCTGCAGTCCGACGAGGCCTAAGATACCCAGCGCCACGATCAGGATGGCGATCAGCGCCTCGAGCATGAAGCTGCCACGTTCTCGACGCGGCGATGTTGACGGAAGGTGAGCGGCGGTCATTAATATTGCGCCGTGCAAAAGCGCGGGGACGTCGACACGGTCTCGGCGGGGTCGCACAGCTTGATCCCGGACCGTCCACCCGCAACCTGAACGGTCAATGGGCGGGTATTCGCTACAGTCCCGCTGTGGGTGATCGCGACCAATTGGATCGGCACAGTCAAGTCTGCGTTGGCGGTGTTGACGCCGCCCAGCGAATTGAAAGTGGTGATGGTGGCGGTCCCCGGCGTCGTGACAAAGGCCGCAAGAACGGCACCCTCCGCGAAGACACCGACCTGCAGGTCGGTTCCATCGACTAGTTGGACCACCCAGCCGCCAGTTCCCGTGGTGGGATCAAGGACGAATTCGACGGGCTCGTTGCGCTTGACTGACTCGGCCTGCGCATACCGCATGCCGCTGACAATGGATTCGGCGGCGGCACGGATCTGGCCGTCGGCGATCCACGTCGCATAGTTCGGCCCCGCCAAGACCAGCAGTGTCGCGGCAATGGCCAGCGCGATCATCAACTCGATCAAGTTGAAGCCATGGGCGCGATGCTTGGTCATGAGCACTCGCCACTCTTCCGCACGAACCAGCAAGTGGCCCCGGTCCAGCCGGCTGGTCCTGCAGAGGTCTTGGCGTTGGCCTGGTTGACCGTGAGCACGAAGCTGCCCATACCTTTGCCCGCGCGACCCGTGGCCGTCAGGACATAGGTGTCGGGGGCGGCCGTCGCCGCGCAATCGAGGTCGAATGCGGCGCCCGTATCGGCATTCATGTTCGTGATCATCTGGATGGCCGCGCTATCAATCCCGCAGGTGGTGCCGGCGTCCAAATAGGTACGGTTGTCCATGAAGAAGCGCTCCTGCTGCGCCCGCAGGTCACCCAGCTTGGTATGGGCTTCCATGAGTTTGCCGCGCATGATGAAATCGCTGTAATTTGGGAGCGCGATAGCCGCCAGGATGCCGACGATGGCGACCGTGATCATCACCTCCATGAGGGTGAAGCCGGATTGACGGCAGTGGAGCGAACGATTGACGTAGCGCATGGCGGACTCCCTTTCGAGCGTTGATAGTAGGGCCCGCCCTGCGCCCGCGCAACGCAGCGCCGACTAGTGGCTAGGTGCAGGGAATGGACGGTTATGCCGCAGTCGCAACGCGTCGGCGGTACTTCGCTCCAGTGCGCGTCGAAGGGTGCGGCAATCCAGCCGAATCTAGGGGCAAACCGCCTTCGAGCGGGCGATCCGGACGCGACCGCTGGCAACGAGTACGACATCTACGCCGCGAAAGCCGGTTTTGCACATGGTGAAGGTTCCCATTTGCAGGGCGCCGCTTAGCATCCGCGCATGGCCAAACGCAGTAAAGGATACATAGTCGGACAACGGTTTGTTCGCGGAAACGCGCAAATCGGGGGCGGGGCGCTCGAATTGCAGAATCGCGTCCTCCGCATCCACTTCACCTTTGTTGCCGGTGTCGACGTGGATGAGGAATCCTTGATCCCAAGTGCCGGAGTCGACGCATTGGATACCGTCTGGCGACTTGCACAAGTTGACGCGATGTCCGCGCTTGATCGCCTCAGATCGAGCGAGTTGCATGCTTTTAGCAAATAATGTTGCATGATTGAGAACCCGTTGGTCGCCGATCCAGCGGAAATGTGTTGGCAGGGCAAAGGCTAAAAGCAAGCTGGCAATTCCAATGGCAAGCAGCGCCTCGATCAGACTGAAGCCTGCCGAGCAGCAGGACGATCGGTGTCCACACGCTGCCGCTGCCGTGGCGCCATCGGCAGTGCCGATGACCTTGGGCGGCGACGATTTCCGCAAGTACGAGGGATTGGCGTATGACATCGTCAGACGGTAGCGCCGCGCCCAATGAAGTGCGATACGTCGTTCGACCTAGTCCGAAGGACGGCTCGACACCCGACGGCAAACAAGTCGGGAGGGAGACCACTTCCGATCTGGTGGCTTTTCACTCCATGTCATTGCTTGACAGCATTTATTTGAGATATAAAATAAAATTCCCTATCGAGTGAGGCGATGCTCGAAACGCGTTGAACCTTCCTGCGGAACCTCGATGACAGCAAAGCGGATCCTTTGCCTGGGCGGCGGCCCCGCCGGCCTCTACACCGCGCTCCTGATGAAGAAGGCGGATCCCCGGCGCGTGGTGCGCGTGGTGGAGCGCAACGCGCCGGGCGATACCTTCGGGTGGGGGGTCGTGTTTTCTGACCAGACGCTAGGCAACCTCGAAGCCGCCGATGCGCAGACGGCTGCGGAGATCGTCGGGTCCTTCAATCGCTGGGATGACATCGACGTCCACTTCAAGGGCCGCACGGTGACGTCGGGTGGCCACGGCTTCTGCGGCATCGGCCGCAAGCGGCTCCTCAACATCCTTCAGGCCCGGTGCGAGGCGCTCGACGTCGAGCTGGCCTATGACGATGAAGTGACGGACGACGTGGCCGCGGCGCGCGACTTCGAGGCCGATTTGGTCGTGGCGGCGGATGGGCTCAACAGCCGCATCCGCACGCGCTACGCGGCCACGTTCGAGCCCGATGTGGAGCTGCGGGACTGCCGCTTCGTCTGGCTGGGCACGCGCAAGCGCTTTGCCGCGTTTACCTTTGCGTTCGTCGAGACGCCGCATGGGTGGTTCCAGGCGCACGCGTATCAAT
>JBBQEY010000103.1:0-10808 GCA_038321425.1 Burkholderiales bacterium
GGGTCAACTCCCACGGCGCCACCCGAACGTGGATGTGCCATTTCTCGATCGACTTCTACTCGCAGCGTGATGTTCACTGGCGGACGGCGCGCGCGAGTTGGCTGCCGAACTGCACAATTCTTGCTCCTGCCTTCAACCTGCCGTAGGTTTTACCGTAGGTTATCGAGATAATACGAAGTTCACATAGGGAAAACACGCTGCTGCATCATCGGCGTATGTTGTCCAATCTCAGCCATCAAAAAAGCCTGTTTTCCGCTTCCGTGACCCGGAAGGGTAGATGGCCCAACCGCTGTTCAAGTCATTTCCCGCATTATCCCTTGCCGCCGCACACGCCGAGTGGCGAAATCGCCACGCAAACACGGACAAGCACGGCGACCTGCGCGATGAGGTGTGACGAAGACGCGATGCCGCAACGTTGCGGACAATGCGTGGCAAGCCTTCCCTTACGAATACTTTATTGCGCCAAATAAGAGTGGTATTGCGCCATTTTAATTGGCGCATTATTGGATTTGCGCCAAAACTGGTGTAGGATATGGCGCAATTGGCACCCAACATTCGAGTCAATCCATGCCGAAGATCGTTCCAGCCGGCGAGTACGAAGCTGTCTTGGACGCGGTCCGCGCGCGGCCGGACGGCGCAAGAATCGAGATGATTCAGTCGATCGTCGGCGAAGGCGTAGCCAGGCGGACGCTGCAACGCCGGCTGAATGAACTGGTCAAGCAGGGCCGTCTTGTTGCGCAGGGCCGCAAACGCGGCGCCCTGTATCGCGTGCCGCCGGAACCGGCGGTAACAGTTCGGCTTGAAGGGGTTGAAGCAAGAGGGGCATTAGGGGAAGTCTCCGCAGAGGCCTACGTCCCGATGTCAGCCGAGGGCGCGCGCCTGCGCGACCTCGTGCGCCGCCCGCTCACGCTGCGAACCCCGGTCGGCTATCGGCGCGAATTCTTGCTCGATTACCGGCCTAACGAAACCTGGTATCTGCCGAGCGAGACGCGTACTCACCTGCGCGGCTTGGGCGAAGCCCCTTCGCCAGGGCGGCAGGCAGGCACCTATGCGCGCGATGTGCTTGGGCGGTTGCTGATCGATCTCTCCTGGGCATCGTCCAAACTTGAAGGCAACACCTACACTCGGCTGGACACCCAACGTCTGATCGAGCACGGTGAGGTGGCTGCCGGCCGCGACGCGCGCGATACGCAGATGATCCTGAACCACAAGCGCGCCATCGAGTACCTCGTGGATAGTGCCGACGAACTCGGCTATGACATCCACACCTTTCAAAACCTGCATGCGCTGCTCTCGGAAAATCTGCTCGCCGATCCCGGCACGAGTGGCAAACTGCGCGCGCGCACCGTGGATATCTCGGGCACAGTGTTTCGCCCGCTGGCCATCCCGCAGCAAATCGACGAATTCTTTCGCATCATTCTCGACAAGGCTGCGGTGATCGGCGACCCGTTTGAACAGGCGTTTTTCCTGATGGTGCACATTCCCTGTCTGCAGCCTTTCGAGGACGTGAACAAGCGCGTGTCACGTCTGGGGGCCAATATTCCGTTGCTCAAGCACAACCTATGTCCGCTGTCCTTTGTCGAGGTACCCGAACGCGCGTATGTCGAAGGGACGCTTGCTGTCTACGAACTGAACAAGGTCGAGTTGCTAGTAGATGTATTCGCGTGGGCCTACGAACGATCCTGCCAGCAATACCGTGCAATTGCCGATTCGTTCCCGCAGCCAGATCCGTTCAGAAGGAAATATCGCGATGCACTGGAAGACGTCATCGTGGAAATCGTGCGCAAAGGATGGGCGGTCGAGCCGGCGATCATCGGGCGGGAAGCGGCAAACCTTGTCCTCGCGGAAGATCAGGCGCAATTCGTTGCAATGGCCATCGCCGAATTGAAGGGGCTGCACGACGGCAACATTGCCCGTTACCGTTTGCGTCTGTCAGAGTTTCGCGACTGGAAGGCGATACAGCGGTAGAGCGTTATCTGCGGCAACGTGCAATTGATCGCGAAGCGGTTGAAGGCTGATATTTCGCTTGAACGCCTGCTGCAGGCGCTGGTGTCGTTCGACCAGCAGGTCGAGATCACTGTAAAACCGGCTCGCCGCGCGCATCTGGCGGGCATTACGGTTGCTGCGTGACGCCAACGCTCATGCCCTGGACCAGGATCACCCGCGGAACTAGCAACGTCTTCGCCGATTTGGGCTAAGCCGATGCCGCGTAGCGGCAGACCAAGACGCGCCTGGCCCTGGCCGTCAATGGACTGCTCAAGGCGCGCAAGCTCAAACAACGCGAAATTGCCATCGTGCTCGGCGTGCCACGCCCCCAGCCATTCCGCGATGCCGTGCCGCGTCCAGTACGCGCAGGCCGCGCAGAAAAACCGTTATCGATTCCAGTGCGCCATGCCCGGCGGCCCATTCGATGTGTTCCGCCAGGCGATGCATCTTCAGCATGTCGGGTGTGTCATCCCAAGCAGCAAGAATCAAAGGCAGCGGCGGTTCCCAGCCTCCGCCGACGCGCTTGCGATCGGGCCACAATTCCCAGAGCGCATTCCACGGTAACGCCGCGTGTCCCATTGCGCCAATTCAATCTGGTACGGTGATCCGTCCCGCCACGACAAATCGGCCATCCTTGTCGAGGTTGCCGATCACTACTTCGGCGGTGGAGGGATTGATGCCGGTGAACGCGGCAATCGTGGCGCCGTGCGTGACCAGGATCAAATTGCCATCGCGTGGCGGCGTGCTGGCCAGGACCTTGAACGCCGCCTGCTGTTGCGCGGTGTTCTGGCTGTGCGTGAACAGGTTGCCGAGCGCCGGTTCAGGCGTGCTGCCGCCGAACGCGATGCGCGCGGTATCGACGCAGCGGCACCACGGGCTAGCCAGCACGCGCGCCACCGGCACGCGCTGCGCGCGAAACGCAGCGCCCAGGCGCTCCGCTTGCTTGTGCCCCGCCGGCGACAGGTTGCGCTGCGTGCTGCAGGTGTCGAGGCGGAAGCCGGGCGGGTCGCCCACGCCGGGGTCGGTAACGGCATGCCGGATGAGTACGACCTTGCCACCCTCGCGCAGCAACGCCCACGCGGCCGGGTCCGCTGCGGCAGGCAGCGCCAGGA
Source organism: Burkholderiales bacterium (assembly GCA_038321425.1). Lineage (GTDB taxonomy): Bacteria > Pseudomonadota > Gammaproteobacteria > Burkholderiales > Casimicrobiaceae > VBCG01. The sequence continues at coordinate 3,099 of JBBQEY010000103.1, forward strand.
GGAGGGCGGCAAGCAACAGGAGGATGCGCATTGCGCAAGCGTACACAGCAGTCCGGACCTGCGCCATGGGTCAGCCGGGGTGTCCCACCTTCCGCAGCGCCGGACTCGATTTCGCAGGCGCCCCGGTGCGACAATTGCGGTCACGCCCCACGCGAAGGACCCCCATGCATCGCGACGACCCGAAGTCCCTGTCGCCCGTGGCCACGGGCACGCGAGATGCCGAGCGCGTGATCCGCGCGCCGCGCGGCACGGAGCGCAGCGCGCGCAGCTGGCTCACCGAGGCGCCACTGCGGATGCTGATGAACAACCTCGACCCGGAGGTTGCGGAAAATCCGAAGGCGCTGGTGGTGTACGGCGGCATCGGCCGCGCGGCGCGCAACTGGGAATGCTTCGATGCCATCGTCGAAGTGCTGCGCCGCCTGGGTGACGACGAAACGTTGTTGATCCAGTCGGGCAAGCCGGTGGGGGTGTTCAAGACGCATGCCGATGCGCCACGCGTGTTGCTGGCCAACTCGAACCTGGTTCCAAAGTGGGCGACGTGGGAGCACTTCAACGAACTCGATCGCAAGGGCCTCATGATGTACGGGCAGATGACGGCGGGCTCGTGGATCTACATCGGTAGCCAGGGCATCGTGCAGGGCACGTACGAAACGTTTGCCGAAGCGGGGCGCCAGCACTACGGCAACGATCTTGCCGACAAGTGGATCCTCACTGCGGGGTTGGGCGGCATGGGCGGCGCACAGCCGCTGGCCGCAACCATGGCGGGCGCGTCGATGCTGGCAATCGATTGCCAGCGTTCGCGCATCGAGATGCGGCTGGCCACGCGCTACCTCGACGAGGAGGCGCCCGACCTCGACGCGGCATTGGCCCGCTTGGCGCGCGCGGCCGCGGAACGGAAGCCGGTCAGCGTGGGCCTCGTCGGCAACGCGGCGGAAATCCTGCCCGAACTCGTGCGGCGTGGTGTGAAGCCGCACATGGTGACGGACCAGACATCGGCGCACGACCTCATCAACGGCTACCTGCCGGCGGGATGGACCGTGGAACGATGGCTCGCCGCCCAGCGTGATCCTTCGCAACATACGACGCTGACTCATGCTGCGAAGCAATCGATCAAGGCGCACGTGGAGGCGATGCTCGGGTTTCACGCGCAAGGCATTCCGACGTTCGACTACGGCAACAACATCCGGCAGGTGGCGTTCGACGAAGGGGTCAGCAACGCTTTCGATTTTCCGGGCTTCGTACCCGCATACATCCGGCCGCTCTTCTGCGCGGGCAAAGGACCGTTCCGCTGGGTGGCGCTCTCCGGCGACGCGGAGGACATCCACAAGACCGATCGCAAGGTAAAGGATCTCTTTCCCGACAACGCGCATCTGCACCGCTGGCTCGACATGGCGGGCGAACGCATCGCGTTCCAGGGCCTGCCCGCGCGCATCTGCTGGCTGGGCCTGGGCGAGCGCCATCGCGCCGGCCTCGCGTTCAACGAGATGGTGGCGTGCGGCGAACTGAAGGCGCCAATCGTGATCGGCCGTGACCATCTCGACACTGGTAGCGTGGCGAGCCCCAATCGGGAAACCGAGTCGATGCGGGATGGTTCGGACGCGGTGTCGGATTGGCCGTTGCTGAACGCACTGCTCAACACCGCGGGCGGCGCCACGTGGGTGTCACTGCATCACGGGGGCGGCGTGGGCATGGGGTACTCGCAGCATTCGGGCGTGGTCATCGTATGCGATGGCACCGAGGCCGCAGCGAAGCGGATTGCGCGTGTACTGTGGAATGACCCGGCCACGGGCGTAATGCGGCACGCGGATGCGGGTTATCCGATCGCCATCGAGGTCGCGAAGGCGAAGGGGCTGGACCTGCCGATGCTGTAGTGAAAGCACGGCAGCGCGCTTGCGGCGGCGCTGGCTACTTCCGCATCAGCGTGCTCTTGCCGAACAACGACTCGACGAGATCGACCGTGACTTCGGCCGTGCGGTTGCGCACGTCGAACGCCGGATTCAGTTCCATCAGGTCGAGCGACGCAAGCTGCCGGGTGTCGGCAATCATCTCCATGCAAAGCTGCGCCTCGCGGTACGTGGGACCGCCCCGCATGGTCGTGCCCACACCCGGCGCGATGTCCGGGTCAAGGAAATCGACGTCGAAGCTCACGTGCAAGTGGGTGCGTGAATCCATCGTACCCAACGCGAGTTGCATGACCTCGCGCATGCCCATTTCGTCGATGGTGCGCATGTCGAAGACCTCGAGGTCCACTTCGTGTACCAGCTTCTTCTCGCCCGCATCCACGCTGCGAATGCCGATCTCTCGCACCCACTTCGGATTGATCGCGGGAACGGTACCACCGATCTCGACGAGTGCGCGCGGACCGCTGCCGCACAGGCACGCCACGGGCATCCCGTGGAGGTTGCCGCTGGGCGTGAGTACGCTGGTGTTGAAATCGGCGTGGGCGTCGAGCCACAGGATGCGCAACTTGCGTTGCGTGTCGCGGCAATGACGGGCCACGGCGCTGATCGAGCCGATGGCGAGGGAATGATCCCCGCCGAGCAGGACGGGAAGCGCGCCGGCCCCAAGTTCCGCATACACGGCCGCATGCACGGCTTCGTTCCACGCGATCACTTCTGGCAGGTGTCGATAACCGTCCACCGGCGGCAGCCATGGATTCGGCGGGCCGCTCAAGTTGCCGCGGTCGTGCACCTCGACCCCGTGGCTCTCGAGCGCGGATTGGAGGCCCGCCACGCGCAGGGCCTCAGGGCCCATGCTGGCTCCGCGCGCGCCGGCGCCAATGTCGGTGGGGGCGCCGATGAGGCTGATGTTTTTTGGCATGGCCACGACTCTACCAGCAGAAAACGGCAACGCCGGCCCTTTCCGATGGTTGAAAGATGTTGACGTGCCGGGCTTCTTCGGACCCGTCATGTTCGCGGCATCCTGAAAAACTGGTGCTACATTGCGAGTACGCCCGCAGGTTCAGGCATGGCGACGTCATTCCCGACCCCGGATACAGCATGACTCCCAGGACCCAGTACGCACGCAGCGGTGATTTGCATATTGCGTATCAGGTCATCGGCGAAGGGCCGTTCGACCTCGTGTACATCCCCGGCTGGGTTTCGCATGTCGAATTGGCGTGGGAGGAACCCGATCTGGCTCGCTTCCTCGGGCGCCTGGCTTCGTTCTCCCGCCTCATCGTGTTCGACAAACGCGGTACGGGGTTGTCCGACCGCGTGCCCAACGACAAGCTGCCGACGCTCGAGGAGCGGATGGACGACCTGCGAGTTGTCATGGACGCGGTAGGCTCCGAGCGGCCGGCGCTGTTCGGCTTTTCAGAGGGCGGCAACATGGCGGCATTGTTCGCGGCCATGCATCCCGAGCGCACACGTGCATTGGTGTTGGCGCATACGTTTGCCAAACGCATCTGGAGCCCGGACTATCCGTGGGCGCCCACGCCCGAGAAGCGCGAGGCGGAATGCAAGTTTGTCGAACGTGAGTGGGGCAACCTGATGGATGTTGCCCACTATGCGCCAGGCAAGGTTGGTGATCTCGCGTATGTCGAACGCGTGGCCACCTATATGCGCCGCGCGGCCAGCCCGGGAGCAGCCGTCGCGTTGCTGCGCATGAACACGCAAATCGACATCCGCAGCATTCTGCAGACGATTCGAGTCCCCACCTTGGTCATGCATCGCACCGGTGATCAGGACGTCAATGTCGAGGAGGGACGTTACATCGCCGCGCGAATTCCCGGCGCAAAATTCATCGAACTGCCAGGCGATGATCACCTGCCTTGGATCGGGGACCAGAGCCTTTTCCTTGATGAAATGCAGGAATTCCTGACCGGGATCCGACCCGCGCCGGAGTACGAGCGCGTTCTTGCAACTGTCATGTTCACCGACATCGTCGGGTCCACCGAAACGGCGGCGCGAATGGGCGACCGCGATTGGCGCGACCTGCTCGGGCGACATCACACCATCGCGCGCGCGGAGATCGCACGCTTTCGGGGCCGCGAGGTCAATACTTCGGGTGATGGCTTTCTCGCTACCTTCGACGGGCCGGCGCGCGCAGTGCGCTGCGCTGCGGCGATGCGCGAAGCATTGCAACCGCTCGGCATTGCGATACGGGCGGGTGTTCATACCGGCGAAATCGAACTCGACGGCGACGATGTCGGCGGCATCGCTGTCCACATTTGCGCGCGGGTGGCGGCAATCGCCGCTACGGGTGAAACGCTGGTGTCCAGCACCGTCAAGGATCTTGTCGCCGGCGCCGGTCTGCGCTTCGACGATCGTGGCGCGCATACGCTCAAAGGGGTGCCGGGCGAGTGGCGGCTGTTTGCAGCCGCATGAGACGCTACGTACGGTTTGCCAACGCCGGAAGTGACAACGCCGCCGGGTTCCGGCGTTGAATGCGGTGTCTGGTCGGGGTGAGAGGATTTGAACCTCCGGCCTCTACGTCCCGAACGTAGCGCTCTACCAGGCTAAGCTACACCCCGAGTACCTGATGCAGATTGTTCGCGGCGGGAGCACGCCGTAGGCGTGCATCGCGAAGTTCGCCGCGCGGGGGGTTCAATACGTCCGCTGCGCCGCGAAGGACGTCAATTCTAGCAGACTTTGCCGGTGCGTCGAAGGGGGTAGGGGTGCCAGGCATTCGGCGGCCCGGATGATTTCCGCGTCCGTGCGTTGCCGGGCGTAGACCAAGGCGCCGGTGCGCTCGATGGCGCCCATGACGCCCGCAAAGTCGGCCAATCCGCCACCGTTGACCGCGTGCCGGATCAGCGCTGCGTCGTCCGGGTTGCCGACGGCCAGCGCACGGATCAGGGGCAGCGTCATTTTGCCCTCGGCCAGGTCGTCGCCGAGGTTTTTCCCGATCGCGTCGGCGTTTCCCGAGTAGTCGAGCACATCGTCGATCAGTTGGAACGCGGTGCCAAGATGCATGCCGTAGCGGCCGAGCGCGATTTCGACTTCGGGGGTGGCGCCGCCCAGGACCGCGCCGAGCCGGGCAGAGGCTTCGAAGAGCTTGGCGGTCTTGCGCTGGATCACCTCGAAATAGGCGTCTTCCGTAAGGTCGGCATTGCCGGCGTGCATAAGTTGCAGCACTTCGCCTTCGGCGATCGCATTGGTCGCGTCGGCAAGGATCTGCAGCACCGGCATCCGCGCCAGCGCTACCATCAGCTGGAACGCTCGCGAATACAGGAAATCTCCCACCAGCACCGATGCGGCATTGCCGAACTGCGCGTTGGCCGTGGCATGGCCGCGGCGCATGTCGGATTCGTCCACGACGTCGTCATGCAGCAGCGTGGCCGTGTGGATCATCTCCACGACGGCCGCCATCGTGTGGTGGTCGATGCCCTTGTAGCCAGTGGCTCCCGCGGTCAGAAGAAGCAGCGCCGGGCGCAGCCGTTTGCCGCCGCCGCCAACGATGTACTCGGCCACCTGCCGGATCAGCACCACGTCGGAGTCGAGCGCACCGCGCAGGACGCGGTCGACCGCGTCCATGTCGGCGCCGATCACCGGTTGCAGGAAGGGGACGGTCAAAGCGGCGGACTCCGTAGGGGGCAAAGGCTGGGAAATGGGGCGAGCGCGGGCCAATGCGCGGCCCGGACGCCGTGTTTTGCGGCGGCCCACCTGCCCGGGATAGACCGTTGGTCGGCCGGAAGAATTCTACCGGATCGACGATGCGCGTCCGGCTGGACTTTCCCTCCGGACGGGGCGCTGGGCCGGAACTCCGGCATTGGGACAGCCTGTGACGCGTGGTTTGACAGGTTTGTCGATTGCGCCTTATAATTCAAGGCTTTCCTGTGTTTGCCGGGCCCTTGCTTCTTCGCATGTCGGGGCAGGACTTGCGGCACAGGAACAGGCGGCGTGTGGTCTAGCTGCTCTTCGAGCTGGGCAACGCGATGCACTAGCAACGGCAAACAAGTAACGTCAGCGATTGGAGTCTCTCATGTACGCGGTCATAAAAACCGGCGGCAAGCAGTACAAGGTTGCCATCGGTGAAAAACTCAAGGTAGAACAGATACCGGCGGACGTGGGCGCGCAAGTCATTCTCGATCAGGTGTTGATGGTCGGGGAAGGCGAAGGCGTCCGTCTGGGTCAACCCACCGTCGCAGGCGCGACGGTGCAGGCAACCGTCGTCTCGCACGGTCGAGGCGTGAAGGTGAAGATTTTCAAGATGCGCCGCCGCAAGCACTACCAGAAGCACCAGGGGCATCGGCAGAACTACACCGAATTGAAGATCGACGCGATCGTCGGCTGACGGTCAACCAGGACGACACGACCATGGCTCATAAAAAGGCAGGCGGCAGTTCCCGCAACGGCCGCGATTCGCACTCGAAGCGTCTCGGCACCAAAGTTTACGGCGGCGAAGTCATCCGCGCCGGCGGCATCATTGTGCGCCAGCGCGGCACGCTGATTCACCCGGGCGTCAACGTCGGCATCGGCAAGGACCACACGCTGTTCGCGTTGGTCGACGGCCATGTCCACTATCACGTCAAGGGCGCCAAGCAGAACAAGTACGCGCGTGTGGTTGCAAATGAGGTGGCAAATGAGGTTGCCCCCGAGGCCGTCGCAGCCTGATGCCTTGCGTACTGGCAGTACAAAAAAAGCCCGGCTCGCGCCGGGCTTTTTTCATTCAGCCGCCAATGCCTGAACAAAGGGGCCAGGCTCGATTAAAAAATCGAACCTGGCCCCTTTGTTTACATTCGGCCGCCAATGCCTGGATGCTCTGTAGGCGAGGCTTCAGCCTCGCGGGTATGGCGCCGCATTGACCCTGCGAGGCTGAAGCCTCGCCTACAGGACCTACAAGGTCGGCTTGCACGCCCGAGACTATCGGCGTTCAACCCAATACTGCATCGCCAGTGCCAGGGTCAGGAACACGCCCAGGGGGAAAGCTGCGGAGAAGAGTGGCGACCAGTCGTTGAGCACGCCGAGATAGGAGAAGAGGCGCCCGATCAGCCAGAACGCAAGTCCCAGCATCGTGCCGGCAAAGATCCGGAAGCCGATGCCTCCCTGGCGGCGCTGGAACTGCGCGAACGGCAGTGCCAGCAGCATCATGACGATCACGGCCACCGGATAGAGGATCTTCGACCAGAACGCGATCTCGAAGCGTGAAGTCTTCTGCGCGCCGAGGTCCAGTACGCGGATGTTGTCGTACAGCGTCGACAGCGACAGGCGTTCGGGCGCCACCTGGTACACGGTGAGAATTGATGGCTGCAGCACGGTCTGCCACGTCCATGCCGGCAGCGACGATACGGTCGCCGTGTCCTTGCCGAGGTCCGTGATCTTCACCTGCGCCAGGTTCCAGCGGCCATCGCCCGCAAAGCGTCCGGTCTCGGCGCTTCGCACCGAGGTGAGCCGCAAGTCCCGGTCGAACTCGTAGATGCGCACGCCTACCAATGTCATGTCGGACAGCACGGTGCGGATATTGACGAATGTTCGGTCCTGCTTGAACCAGAAGCCCGATTCGAACTGCTGTGCGACCACGCCCGTCGTGTTGCCCATGGCCGCAGCGCGGATGTTCTGTGCCAGGCGCTCCGCCGGTGGCGCGACGTATTCGCCGGCCAGGAACGTGGCGATGGCCAGCGGAATGCCCACGCGGACAACCGCCCAGCCGATCTGCACCGTCGACGCGCCCGAAGCACGCATGACCGTGAACTCGGAATTGGCGACGAGCTGCGCGATGGCCATCAGCGTGCCGATCAGCGCCGCCACGGGGAACAGCTCGTAGATG
>JBBQEY010000104.1:0-10806 GCA_038321425.1 Burkholderiales bacterium
GACGGCTCGTTCAGCACGATGCCCTTGCCACGCACATAGATCAGCGTGTTGGCGGTGCCGAGGTCGATTGCGAGATCGCTGCCGAAATAACCTTTGAAGAACTCGAACATGAATGCAGCAAACCTGACAGATTGGGGCCGCGGGGTGGCGCGGCCCGGAGGTGGGGCGAAACCCGCGCGACGCTGGGGTGCGGGTGCTCAAAAGATTGTCGATTATGATAGCATTGCACGTGGTCTTCAGCACTGATTTGGCGCGGTTTTTTGCCGTTTTACGGTTCAACGGCAGCGCGCCTGTCCCGTCCCGGTTTCCTTTGAACCCCAGATCCTTGGCCGCCCCCGCCGCCAGGATCGCATGCATGGCCGACATGTTCGGCCCCGCGCCATGGCCCTGACCCTCGACGACGTCCACCGCATCGCCCATCTGGCGCGCATCGAGATCGATGCTACCGCCGCCGCAGAAGTCCACCGCAAGCTCGAGGCCATCTTCGCGATGATCAACGAGCTGCAGGCGGTCGACACCGCCGGCATCGTGCCAATGGCGCACGCGCAGGACGTGATGCTACCGCTGCGCGACGATGCCGTCACCGCCGTCGACCAGCGCGCGCTGTTCCAGAGCGTGGCGCCGGCGGTCGAGGATGGCCTGTATCTCGTTCCCCGCGTGGTGGAGTAGGCCATGGCTGACGAAATCGTTGCCACCACCGTTGCCGGCCTGTCCGCCGCGCTGCGCGCGCGCAAGCTCTCCAGCGTTGAGTTGACGGAAGCCCTGCTGTATCGCGTCGAGGCCGCGCAAGCCTCGCTGAATGCGTTCGTCACCATCGACCGCGAAGGCGCATTGGCGCAGGCGCGCGTCGCCGACGGCCTGCTGGCCACCGACAACCCGCCGCCGCTGGCCGGCGTGCCCATCGCGCACAAGGATGTAATGATGACGGCCGGGCTGAAGACCACCTGCAGCTCGAAGATGCTGGCCAATTTCGTCGCCCCTTACGACGCGCACGTGGTCACCGGGTTGAAGAACGCCGGCACGGTGCTGCTTGGCAAGACCAACATGGACGAGTTTGCGATGGGTTCGTCCAACGAGACGTCGCATTTCGGCCCGGTGCGCAATCCGTGGAACTTGGCGTATGTGCCGGGTGGCAGTTCCGGTGGTTCGGCAGCCTCGGTGGCAGCGCGGCTGCTGCCCGCCGCAACCGGCACCGATACCGGCGGCTCCATTCGCCAGCCCGCGTCGCTCACCGGCATCTGCGGCTTGAAGCCCACGTACGGGACGTGCTCGCGCTACGGGTTGATTGCGTTTGCGTCCAGCCTCGACACGCCTGGCATGTTCGCGCGCACCGCGGAAGATTGCGGCCTGATGCTGAACGCGATGGCGGGGCATGATCCGCGCGACTCGACGTCGCTCGATCGCCCGCGCGAGGATTACACGCGCGACCTGGGGCAGCCGCTCGCGGGACTGCGCATCGGGCTGCCGCGCGAATATTTTGGCGCCGGCGTCGACCCGGATGTGGCGTCCGCCATCGATGCCGCGCTCGCCGAATACCGCAAGCTGGGCGCGGTGACAGTCGACATCGGGTTGCCCAACGTCAAGCTATCAGTACCCGTGTACTACGTCATCGCGCCGGCCGAGGCCTCGTCGAACCTGTCGCGCTTCGACGGCGTGCGCTACGGCCATCGCGCCGCCGAATATACCGACCTTCTCGACATGTACAAGAAGTCCCGCGCCGAAGGCTTCGGCGCGGAAGTGAAGCGCCGCATCCTCACCGGCACGTATGTGCTGTCGCACGGCTACTACGATGCGTATTACCTGAAAGCGCAACAGGTACGCCGCCTGATCGCGGAGGATTTCACGCGCGCGTACCAGCAATGCGACATGATCATGGGGCCGACCGCCCCCGCGCCGGCGTTCAAGATCGGCGACAAGACGGACGACCCGGTGCAGATGTACCTGAACGACATCTTCACGATCGCCGCCAACCTAACTGGCGCGCCGGCGATCTCGATCCCTGTCGGCTTCGATCGCCGCGGCCTGCCCATCGGCATGCAGATCCAGTCCAACTATTTCACCGAGGCGCGGTTGCTCAATGTCGCGCATCGTTTCCAGCAGGCGACGGACTGGCATGAGCGGGCGCCCTCCGATCTTGCAGGTGGTCTGGAAGGGGCTGCGCCATGACCTGGGAAACCGTCATCGGTCTGGAAACGCACGCGCAGCTTTCCACCGTATCGAAGATTTTCTCGGGCGCGTCGACCGCGTTCGGCGCCGCACCCAACACACAGGCGTCGGCGGTGGACATTGCGTTGCCGGGCGTGCTGCCGGTGTTGAACCGTGGCGCCGTCCTGCGCGCGATCCGCTTCGGCCTGGCCGTGGGCGGCATCATCAGCGCGCGCAGCGTTTTCGCGCGCAAGAATTATTTCTACCCGGATCTGCCGAAGGGCTACCAGATCTCGCAGTACGAGATCCCGGTGGTCGTGGGCGGCGGCGTGTCCATCGTATCGCCCACGCGCGGCGAGTTCTTCGTCGAGTTGACGCGCGCACACCTGGAGGAGGACGCCGGCAAGTCGCTGCACGAAGACTTTCAAGGCATGTCCGGTATCGACCTCAACCGCGCCGGCACGCCGCTGCTCGAGATCGTCACCGAACCGGTGTTACGCAGCGCTGACGAAGCCGTGGCCTACGCCAAGGCGCTGCACGGATTGGTGCGCTGGATCGGCATCTGCGATGGCAACATGCAGGAAGGCAGCTTCCGCTGCGACGCCAACGTCTCGGTGCGCCGCGAGGGTGAAGCCCTGGGCACGCGTTGCGAGATCAAGAACCTCAACAGCTTCCGCTTCATGCAGGAGGCCATCGAGTTCGAGGTGCGCCGGCAGATCGAGCTGCTCGAGGACGGCGGCCGCGTCGTGCAGGAAACGCGGCTGTACGATCCGGACAAGCGCGAGACACGCTCGATGCGCAGCAAGGAGGACGCGCAGGATTATCGTTATTTCCCGGACCCCGACCTGCCGCCGCTGACGATTGCGCCGGCGTGGGTCGCACAGGTGAAGGCGTCGATGCCGGAGTTGCCGGCGGCGATGAAGGCGCGGTTCGTGGCGCAGTACGGCCTGCCTGCGGCAGATGCCGCGACGCTTACGGCCGATCGTGAACTGTGCGCGTACTTCGAGCACACTGCGAAGGCGCTCCCCGGCCGCGCGAAGATCGCCGCCAACTGGGTGCTGGGTGAAGTCTCCGCCGCGCTCAACAAGGCGGAAACCGGCATTGCGCAATCGCCAGTGAGTGCTGCGCAGCTCGCCGAGCTGCTGAAGCGCATCGCCGATGGCACCATCTCCGGCAAGATCGCGAAGGATGTGTTCGACGCGATGTGGAATGGCGAAGCGTCGGGCGACAACGCGGCCGACACGATCATCGAGGCTCGCGGCCTTCGCCAGATCTCCGACGAAGGCGCCATCGCGAAGATCGTCGATGAGGCCATTGCCGCCAATCCTGCCATCGTCGCCGAAGTGCGCGCCGGCAAGGAGAAGGCCTTCAACGCATTGGTCGGGAAGGTGATGGCCGCCTCCAAGGGCAAGGCCAATCCCGCGCAGGTCAATGCGACATTGAAGTCGAGGCTGGGTTAGCTTTGGTGGCATCATCGCCCCGAGGTCAGAATGTTCTATGTCGATCTGTTCCGCGCACTGACTGAACACCGGGCTCGTTACGTGCTGGTGGGCGGGCTTGCGTTGAATCTTCATGGCGTTGAACGCGCAACGATGGACGTCGATCTCGCCGTCGCGCTGGACCGCGACAACCTCGGCGCCACTTTGGATGCCGCCGAACAACTCCAGCTGATTCCGGTGGCACCGGTATCATTGCGTGATGCTGGCGACCCCGCAAACTTGGCACGCTGGCGCTTGGAAAAGAACATGGTGGCATTCGGATTGCGACCTCGATCCGGTCACGGACCGGTTGTCGATCTGTTGACGTCCTTGCCCGTGGAGTTTGATGAATTGTCGCGGAATGCAATCGTCAAAGAGGTCGAGGGCATCCCCATTCCCGTGGCGTCGATCAACGATCTCATCATCATGAAACGGGCAGCAGGGCGACCGCTCGATCTTGCGGATATCCGAGCGTTGGAGTCACTGAAGCGACTCGGACTGACCTGATGCGTGCCGACGCCAATATTCAGCACGTCATTTCGGACGAACGCCTGCAAGCCTATGCACGCGTCCCGCTCATTGAGCGCCTACGGTGGCTGGACGAGCTGGTTCGATTTACGCAGATGTGGCGTGCGGCACCGGAGTCATCGGGAATGGCACCACTCGCGGCGGAAGATCGTTCCGCTTATACCCCCCAACGGTAGGACGAGTCCTGCGCTCGCCGGCGCCAAGGTCCTACATGCGGACAATACAAAATGGCCTACCGGTGATGGTGAACTTGGTGAAAGCTTGTAACGATATGCTTGCCCCCGTTGACCCATCACCACCTGCAACGACGTCCAAGAAGCGCTCCGCATGGTGAATGCATGCGTCTGAAGATTCGCAAAGGTCAGGCGACACCTACGTTGTCGCGCCAGCAATTTGGTTCGCGCTTTGCGCAAGGACATGCCGATCTCGCGTTCGCAACGGTAGGCCCCGACTTGGCGCGCGTGGAAACCATCGCGTGGGAGGCCTACGCCGACGGCCGCAAGGCGCCGGTCACTCATGCCGCCGGTGCGGGGTTCGCAAAGCCCGACTATCAGGCATCGGTGGAGTGGCTGGGCACGCGAGCGAGATTGAAAACTGCGGAGTCGACGCAAAAGGATCCGCAGACACGCCCGCGCGTACTCGTGATCTGCGGTTCGCCACGCAACGACGGCACGTGTCCCGGCGAGATGTCCAAATCTTTTCGCATTGCGCATATTGCGATCAAGGTGCTGAAGCGGGCGGGTCTCGACACTGACCTGCTCGACTTGAGCCTCGTGACGTCGGAGTATGGCCGCAACATTCATCCGTGCAAGGGCTGCCCGTCGACCGCAATGCCGCTTTGCCATTGGCCGTGCAGTTGCTATCCCAATCACTCGCTGGGCCAGACCAATGACTGGATGGCGGAGATCTACGAGCGATGGACCGCAGCGCATGGCGTCCTGATCGTGACGCCCGTGCATTGGTACCAGGCGCCCAGTGTGTTGAAGCTGATGATCGATCGCCTGGTTTGCGCCGACGGTGGCAACCCTGACGTGACGTCGACATCCGGCAAGAACGCGGCGGAGGCCAAGGCGCTTGAGTTGTCGGGTTGGGCTTACCCGAAACATCTGGCGGGGCGCGTCTACGGACTGGTCGTGCACGGAGACGTTGCTGGCACCGAGCGGGTGCGGTTGGCGCTGGCGGACTGGCTCGATTGGATGGGGCTCATTGCCGCGGGCACCAAGTCCCAGCTTGATCGCTACATCGGTTACTACGAGCCCTATGCGACCAGCCACGACACACTCGACAAGGACACTGCGGTGCAGGATGAAGTGCGTTTGGTGGCCAAGGCGCTGGCTGCTGGCGTCAAGTTGTTGCGCCAGGGCAAGCTCGTCGTGCCGGCGGCCAAGGAACCGCGTCCGCGTCCCAAATAGTCGCCGCGGTAGCGCGCGGACGCCATGGCCAAGACGGCAACTCCGCACGCCGGCGCCGGCGGTCAAAGCACGAGCGCGACGATGAAGATGCCCACCATCGTGAACACGATCGCGATCTTGATCGCGGTGCCCAGAAGCAGGCCGATCCATGTGGCGAACCCCACCCTGCCGGCCAGGCGCACATCGCGTTGCGCGATGAACTCGCCGATGGCGGCACCCAAGAGCGGCATGAACAGCAAGCCCCACAGGCCGGTGAAGATGCCGAGCAGCGTGCCGATCGTGGCGCCGATGATCGCGTACTTGCTGGCGCCGGCACGCTTCGCCCCCATCGCTGCGGCCGCGTAATCCACCATCCACGCCAGCGCGGTCAACACACCGAGGATCACGATCAGCCACACCGGGATACGTGTGAAGTCGTCGATCCAACCCGCCAGCGCGATCCCGCCGAAGACCAGGATCACGCCCGGCAGCGCAGGCAGCACGGTCCCGATCACGCCGACGACGATCAGCATCACCGCGACGATCCACAGCAACATTGTCATGACATCAGCGCCTTGTAGCGGATGCGTTTGGGCTTGGCCCCTTCCTCGCCGAGACGCTTGCGCTTGTCCGCCTCGTATTCCTGGTAGTTGCCTTCGAAGAACGACCACTGCGAGTCCCCTTCCGCCGCCAGGATATGCGTGGCGATGCGATCGAGGAACCAGCGGTCATGCGAGATCACCAGTGCGCTGCCGGCGAATTCGAGCAGCGCATCTTCCAAGGCGCGCAGCGTTTCCACGTCGAGGTCGTTGGAGGGTTCGTCCAGCAGCAACACGTTGCCGCCCTTCAACAGCGTGGCGGCAAGATGGAGGCGCCCGCGTTCGCCGCCGGATAGGTTGCCGACAATCTTCTGCTGGTCGCCACCCTTGAAGTTGAAGCGGCCGAGATAGGCACGCGAAGGCATCTCGAAGCGCCCGACGGTAAGGATGTCCTGGCCGTTGGAGATGGCCTCGAATACGCTCTTGTCGTTGGGCAGCGATTCGCGCGTCTGGTCCACCGCGACCATCTGCACGGTGGAGCCGATGACGATCTCGCCGGCATCGGGCTTCTCGCGGCCCGTCAGCATGCGGAACAGCGTGGACTTGCCCGCGCCATTGGGTCCGATGATGCCGACGATGGCACCCGGCGGAATGTTGAATGAGAGATCGTCGATCAGCAGCCGCTCGCCGTAGGCCTTGCGGACGTTCTTGAACTCGATGACGTTGTTGCCCAGGCGCTCCGCCACCGGGATGAAGATTTCCTGCGTCTCGTTGCGCTTCTGGTGTTCATGCGACGACAGTTCCTCGAAGCGCGCGATCCGCGCCTTGCTCTTCGATTGCCGCGCCTTGGGGTTGCTGCGCACCCACTCCAGTTCGGTCTGCATGGCCTTGATCCGCGCGCCTTCCTGCTTGGCCTCGGTCTTGAGGCGCGCTTCCTTCTGCTCCAGCCACGAACTGTAGTTGCCTTTCCACGGGATGCCATAGCCGCGGTCGAGTTCCAGGATCCACTCGGCCGCGTTGTCGAGGAAGTAGCGATCGTGGGTCACCGCGATCACGGTGCCGGGAAACTTCTCGAGGAATTTTTCCAGCCACTCCACGCTTTCCGCGTCGAGATGGTTGGTGGGCTCGTCGAGAAGCAGCATGTCGGGCTTCTCGAGCAGCAGGCGACACAGCGCGACGCGGCGCTTCTCGCCGCCGGAGAGGTTGCCGATCCTGGCGTCCCACGGGGGGAGCCGCAGCGCGTCGGCGGCGATTTCCATTTGCAGGTCGGAGTCGGCGCCGGAGGCGGCGATGATGGCCTCGAGACGCGCCTGTTCGGTGGCGAGCGCATCGAAGTCGGCGTCGGCTTCCGCGTAGTCGGCGTAGACTTTTTCCAGCGCCGCCTTGGCCGCCAGCACGTCGCCCATGCCGAGTTCCACCGCTTCGCGCACCGTCTGCTCGGGCGCCAGCTGCGGTTCCTGCGGCAGGTAGCCAATGCGCATGTTCGGCATCGGCACGGCTTCACCTTCGAATTCGCGGTCCTCGCCGGCCATGATCTTCAGCAGGCTCGACTTGCCGGAACCGTTCAGGCCCAGCACGCCGATCTTGGCGCCGGGGAAGAACGACAGCGAAATATCCTTGAGGATGACGCGCTTGGGGGGAACGATCTTCCCCACGCGGTTCATCGTGTAGACGTACTGGGCCATGGAGACAACCGATCGCGACGCGCAAAGACGCGATTATCGCAGGTGTGCAGGTCGGCCGCCGGGCCACGCCGGGTGGCCGCGTGCGGTGCCTATTTCGCCGGCGTGGTCGTCGTCGCGGGTACGACGTTGCTGGCGCCGCGCATGCTGGCCTCGGTGGCCGCGCGCAATTCCTGCCAGCGCTTCTTGTCGGTGTCGTAGCGCGCGCCCACGACCAGCATTTCGCGCTGTTTGGTCGTGATCAGCTCGGCCTGGCCCGTCAACGTGACGTTGATGTTCGTGAGTTCGCGTTCGACCACCGCCGGCACGCCTTTGTCACCCGTTGCGGCCTTGCGCGCGTCGAGCTCGGCCTTGCGCTTGTTGAGCAGCGCGGAATAGCTGGTGGCGGACTGGATCTGCGCGTCAATGGTGTTGAGCGCGCGCCTGCGCGCGAGGTCGATTTCGCTTTCCATCGTGTAGGTGGACAGCAGCGCCTTGTCGCGGCGCTCGATGATCTCGCGTTCCTTGGCCAGTTGGCGGGCGCGGTCTTCCTCGATTTCCCGGGCGCGGCGTTGCTCCGGCGTAAGCGCGGGTTCGGTGCGCTTGACCGTCACGCCCTGCTTGTTCAATTCGACGTTGCCCTTGTTCAGGGCTTCCGGAGGAATCTTGTCGGTGTAGTGGACGACTCCCCTTTCGTCGGTCCACTTGTAAGTGGCCGCTTGCACTCGTGGAATGCCAATGAATACGACGGCCACCGCGATGAGCAGCAGCGCTAGCACTTGGTGCCCGAGGCCACCCGCACCGGCAGCGGAAAGGCCGCGGGACGGGGGCAACGCGGGCGGCGTGGGCATCACCAGGGACTTCGGCGGCGGTCGGCGGATGGGCGCAGTCATGGCAGTGGAATAGTGCCTGAAGGTCAGGCGGTGCCGTACTGCGCGCGGTAGTCCGCTACCGCGGCCGCATGGGTTTCGAGCGCCGGGTTGCCGGCGATGAACTGCATCAGGTCGTCGAGCGTGGCGATGGCCGCGACGGGAATGTCGAACATGGTCCGGACTTCGTCCACTGCCGATTGCGTGCCCTGGCCGCGTTCCATCCGGTCGAGGGCAATCAGGACCCCGGACGGCGTCGCGCCCTTGGCGCGGATGATGGCTACTGATTCGCGGACCGAGGTGCCGGCGGTGATGACGTCGTCGACGATCACCACACGACCCGCCAATGGTGCGCCGACGATGGTCCCGCCTTCGCCGTGGTCCTTCGCTTCCTTGCGATTGAAGCTGAACGGCAAATTGTGACCTTTTTCGGTAAGGGCGATAGCGGTCGCGGCGGCCAGGGTGATCCCCTTGTACGCCGGACCGAAGAGTTGATCGCAACCGATCCCGGAGGCCAGCAACGCGTCGCCATAGAAGCGTCCGAGGCGCCGCAGGCTTTCGCCGTCATTGAACAATCCGGCATTGAAGAAATAGGGAGTCTTGCGTCCTGCCTTGGTAGTGAACTGTCCAAAGCGAAGCACGTCGCGTGCCAGCGCAAATGCCAGGAATTCTTGCCGAAAATTGCTCATGGTCCTGATTTTGTTCTGATTTTTCCAACATTGTACCTGCGCTTCCAAGGGTCGGCGACGCGAATGTTCCGCAATTGCATGGGCCAGGTCATGGCCTCCGGCGTCCCGGCGCCCGTCCTGTACACTCGGCGGCTTTTCGCAAAGCCATGCGAGTCATCTCTCTTAACGTCAACGGCATCCGCGCGGCTGACCGCAAAGGCCTCGGCAACTGGCTCTCCCGCAGCCATCCGTGGGACGTCGTGTGCATGCAGGAAGTTCGCGCCGGCGATGCCGAGATTCCCGCGCCGCTACGCGCGCCGCGCCAATGCACGGCCGGCTTTCACGCGGCGCAGAAGGCGGGCTATGCCGGCGTGGGCATCTACACGCGGGCAGCAGCCACGTTCGCGCAGGGCTTCGGCAGCGCCGAATTCGACAGCGAGGGTCGCTACCTGCGCGCGGATTTCCGCGATCTATCGGTCATCAGCGTCTACCTGCCGTCGGGGTCCAGCGGACCGCACCGGCAGGCGTCCAAGTTTCGTTTCCTGGCCGAATTCCTTCCGCATCTCGCGACGTTGCGCAAGTCCGGTCGCGAGATCATCCTGTGCGGCGACTGGAACATCGCGCACCAGAACATCGATCTCGCCAACTGGCGCAGCAACCAGAAAAACTCGGGCTTCCTGCCGGAAGAGCGCGCATGGCTGACGCAGATCTTCGGGGAGCTGGGCTTTGTCGATGTGTTCCGCAAGGTGGATGTCCGCCCCCACCAGTACACGTGGTGGTCGAACCGCGGCCAGTCGTGGGTCAAGAACGTGGGGTGGCGCCTCGACTACCAGATCGCGACGCCGGGCATTGCGGCGACCGCGCACGCAGCCTCGATCTACAAGGCGAAGCGCTTCTCCGATCATGCGCCGCTGATCATCGACTACGACTTCGAATTGCGCTGACCATGTTGCGCATCACGAACCTGACGTTGGCCCGCGGCGCGAAGCGCCTGCTCGAAGGCGCCAACCTCACCGTGCACCCCGGGCAGAAACGCGGCCTGGTAGGCTCGAACGGCTGCGGCAAGTCGAGCCTCTTCGCCGCGCTGCTGCACGACCTCATTCCGGACGCGGGCGCAATCGACCTGCCAGCCGCCTGGACCATCGCGCACGTCGCGCAGGAAACGCCCCCCGTGGATGTGACGGCGATGGACTTCGTGCTGGACGGCGATCGCGAGCTGCGCGAAGTGGAGGCCGCGCTGGCCGCGGCAGAACACGATCCCGACCATAGCGGCGAAGCGTTGGCCGAGCTGCATCAACGCTACGAGATCATCGGCGGCTATTCGGCGCGTGCGCGTGCAGCCACGTTGCTGGCGGGTCTCGGCTTCGCCGACGACCGCCACGGGGACACGGTCAATCGTTTCTCCGGCGGTTGGCGGATGCGGTTGAATCTCGCGCAGGCGCTGATGTGTCGCTCCGACCTCCTGCTGCTCGATGAGCCCACCAATCACCTCGACCTCGACGCCGTGCTGTGGCTGGAGGACTGGCT
>JBBQEY010000105.1:0-10787 GCA_038321425.1 Burkholderiales bacterium
GCTCAACACCGACAATCACCTGGTAGGTTCGCCAGACCTCGCCCGAAGAATCGAAGCGGACCTGCATCGTGTGCTCGAACGCTACGCCGACCGCGTCACGCGGATCGAAGTGCATCTTGCCGACGTCAACAGCGACAAGGCAGGGGGACGCGACAAACAGTGCCTGATGGAAGCGCGCGTTGCTGGAATGCAACCCGTCTCCGCTAGTCATGCGGCGCCCACCGTCGCCGAAGCCGCGGACGGCGCCTCGGAAAAGCTGCTGCGCGTGCTCGAGAAGATCTTCAACAAGCGTGAATCGAGTCGGCACACCGCTTTGACCCCGCCGGACGACGCCTCCTAACGCGGTGGCGACCGCGATTGCGCCAGGACACCAATCATGATCGATCCCAACGACTTGCAGAGCCTCCTCACCACCCGCAATGAGCGCTTCTGCGTCTCGCTCTACCAACCGACCCCTCGGCGCCACCCGGAAAACCAGCAGGATCCTATCCGATTTCGCAACCTGGTGAAGGAGGCAGAGACGTCGCTCGGTCGAGTCCTGGAAGCAAATGCGATCGACCCGATTCTGGCGCCACTTCGGGCGCTGGCCGATGATGCCGATTTCTGGAATCACACCCATGATGGGTTGGCGATATTCGTGGGACCTGAGCAGTTTCGACTCGTGCATCTGCAGCGTCCAGTGGCAGAGCTGCTCGTCGTAGCGGAGAGTTTCCACGTCAAGCCCTTACTCCGCATCGTGCAGTCGGCCGATCGATACCAGGTGCTTAGTGTGAATCGCCGTGACATTCGTCTGTTCGAAGGCAATCGCGACGTCCTTGACGAAATCGCCTTGTCGCCAGGCGTGCCATCGACCATTACCGATGCGCTAGGCGAGGAGCTCACGACGGCGGAAGGGCAGGTTCACTCGTACGGCACCGGTCCCGTCGATGGAGCGGGCGCGAGCCGCGGTCCAGGGGGTGCTAAAACCGGCGGACACGGCCATGGCCATGGCTCGAAGAAAGATGAAATCGAGAAGGACACGGAGCGCTTTTTCCGCGCGGTGGACAAAGCCATACTCGAACTTCACTCGAAGCCATCGGGTCTGCCGCTCATCCTGGCTGCACTGCCCGAATACCACGCTCCGTTTCATGCGATCAGCTATAACCCGCACCTTGTTGCCAAGGGCATTGAAGTGAATGCGGACACGCTGGCGCCCGATGAGCTGCGAGCGCGCGCATGGAAAGTGATGGAGCCATTCTATATTGATCGCCTCGCGCAATTGGTCGAGCGCTTCGGCGCCGCGCGTTCGGCGCAGCGAGGCGACGATCGACTTCCGCAGGTTGCACAGGCCGCAGCGTCCGGCCGGATCGATACACTACTTCTGCAGGCCGAGCGAGCAATACCAGGGCGCCTTGACGTTGCCACTGGCGACGTACAGTGTTCCAGCGACATGACGGATCCTGCCGTGGACGATGTCCTGGACGACCTGGCCCAGCGCGTGCTTGTCACGGGCGGTAAAGTCGTGATCGTGCCTACGGACCGCATGCCTACCGACACCGGTCTTGCCGCGATCTATCGTTACCCGACCCCACCCTGACAGTTGGCGTTAAAACCTGCCAGTGACGAGCGAGCGTGGAGAACGGACACGAACTCACCGACGCCCGGATTTCGTACGAGCTCACCGTTCCCCGGAGGGCCCGCTCTGCTGGGCGTTCTCCTGGTTGGCCTCGTCGTCACGTTCCGCTCGGTCAGCCCGGCGGCTGCAACGGCAGTCGAGACCACCCCCCGAGCCGCCGCGGAGCAGGCCTTTCGCGGTGCCATCGACGCCATGGAAGCGGCACCTGGCGCGCCCCGGGAGCAGCAGACCCGCGCGGCCGTCGCCACCGCCGGCGAACTGCTCACCCGCTACGGCGTCGCCTGGTCGCCGGCCGGCGGCGGCCGCGACGCGATCGTGATCGCGCCCGTCCGCGGGAAATCGCGCCTCAACAGCCTCGCGTGGACTCTCCGCCGCAACGTCGGCGGAGTTGCGCTGCTGTTCGACCCGCACGCGCTCAAGGAAGAGGACGCAGGGGCGCTGTATGACGAGGATACGCACGAGCTCCTGATGTCAACGCAGGAAATCGCCTCCGGAACCGTCTCGGACTATCTCGCGCACGAGATCCAGCACGCCCGGAATTTCCACGCCCTCACGCAGGGCGTCGACAATCTGTTCCTCGGTTGGATCGCCAACCGCGAGACCTCTCAACCGTTCCACGCGACGTACCCCCACCTCTTCAGCATCGACGAGTTGCAGGCCTACGCGCAGCAGGCGCGCGTCAACGTACTGGCGCTCGAGCGCCGCAAACCCGAGGCCGACCTCGAAGGCACCATCGAGATGCTGGAAAGCGGACGGCAACTCGCCAGCGCCGCTGCGACCACCGCTCGCAGCGCCGCCACGGCCATCGCCGCCGTTGCGGCGGCACCGGCAGGGAGACGCAAGCTCGCCACAATGCAGGCGGTCGACGGCGTGTCGACGCGGGTCGTGGGCTACCGCACAGCGCGTGTCACGGTTTACTTCCACACCTCGCCGCTTCCGGAGCGCGTCGTTCGCCCGTCGCCGGTGATGCGTTCCGTCGTCGAGTTCGACGACCTGACCCTGCAACTCATCATTCCTGCTGCTTTCCGGCCCGCCCAGTTGGACGAGATGCTGGGCAGCTTCCTGCGGCGGACACAACGCCTGGCATCGCGCGCGGAGCAGGTTGCAGAGGCGTTCGTCGACCTGCAGGCGTTGGTCGAGCAGGGCGAGTTCACCTTGGCGCGGCAGCGGTCGGACGCGCTGCGGAGTCTGGTCCGGCGGTCATGAGCTGGACCGTGGCAACGGCAACCCAAGATTCGTAGGGAACGGACCATGCGGCGGTCGTGCTGTACGCGCTTGCCGACGCAACGGCGCCTAAGACCAGGCGCGGAACGATCGATAACGTGCGGGGCGACGACGGTGACACAGTTGAGCATGATAACTTTGGTCATTGTTTCCTGGGACACCGTCGTTGGTGCTGTGCTCGAATGTCATGCGCGCGGCGTTTGCCAAGCGCTGATTCGACGTCCTCGACCGGGGCGCCCGCGACTTCCCTTTGGGCATCCGTTTTCAGTCTCGCGTGCGGTACCGCACAGACGACCAGAGCGACGGTCGCTACCGTTCGCAGAGCGTCCGTTCGCCCGCCCGGGAACCGGACGCACCATTGCATCGGTACCCGGCAACCACGTGAGCGGTATTACATCACCGCGTCGGCGTTTTCTGCCGCCAAGCACAGATTCGCGTGGATTTCCGTGCCTATATGTGCGATACCGCACAGACACCAGTGGCGCCAGCTCAATATGGTTGCGGCGGCGGCAGCAGACCGGAAAATCGCCGGCGAGGGCCTACAAGCGGAGGGCACCATGCGAGTAACAACAAAAATACAGTGTCGAGTCTTCTGGCGTAGCCTCCTGCTCGTAGCCGGATCGGCCGCCCTTCTGCTTTCATCTCTGCCCGCATCCGCGCAGATTTCACTGGGAACGGCGAACAGCTTCGGCGTCTTGGCGGGCTCGGCGGTTTCCAATGTCGGTGCAAGTGTCGTGACCGGGAACCTGGGTGTCAGTCCGGGGAGCGCGGTCACGGGCTTTCCCCCGGGTACCGTCACGCCACCGGGCGTCATCCACTCGGCCACTGCGGTCGCGGCACAGGCACAGATCGACGTAACCACCGCGTACAACGCCCTTGCCGGCACGCCTACTCTGGTCGACCTGACCGGAACGGACCTCGGCGGGCTCACGCTTACGCCGGGTGTCTACGGATTCTCGTCGTCGGCCCAGTTGACGGGAACGCTTACCCTCGATGCGCAGGGAAACCCCAATGCACTCTTCATCTTCAAGATCGGAAGCACGCTCACGACTGCGAGCGGCTCATCGGTGGTCGTGATCAATGGCGGTTCGGCCTGCAACGTCTATTGGCAGGTTGGCAGTTCCGCAACGCTCGGCACGACCACTGCGTTCGCGGGGAACATTCTCGCGCTTGCGAGCATCACCCTCAACACCGGCGCCAGTTTGTTCGGGCGGGCGCTGGCGCGCAACGGTGCGGTTACGTTGGCGGGCAACAGCATCGCCGGATGCGCCGGTGCGCCGGTTGTCTGCCCCACGATCACGGTGAATCCGGCCACGCTGCCCAACGGTGTTGTCGGGGTTGCCTACAACCAGGCAGTTACCGCCAGCGGTGGCGCCGCGCCCTACACCTATGCCGTGTCCAGCGGGACGCTTTCGGCCGGCCTGTCACTCGATCCCGCCACGGGTGCGATTACGGGTACGCCGACCGCGTTCGGCACCTTTAACTTCACGATCACCGCTACTGACAGCAACGGGTGTCCTGGCAGTCGCCTCTACTCCATGGTGATTGCGGCGGCAGCGTGCCCCGCGGTCATGCTCGATCCCGTCGCGCTGCCGAGCGGGCAAATTGGCAGTGCTTACAGCCAGGTGGTAGTCGCATCCGGCGGCATTGCGCCGTATACCTATGCCGTGTCAGCGGGGTCCCTCCCCGGCGGAGTGACGCTCAATCCAGCGACGGGTGCCATCACTGGAGTTCCGACGGCGGCCGGGAGTTTCGGTTTCACCATTACCGCCACGGACAACAACGGCTGCCCGGGGAGCAGGCCCTACATCATCGTGATTCCCGCGGTCGTCTGCCCTGCCATTTTGCTCAATCCGGCCACGCTGCCCAACGGTGTTGTCGGGACTGCCTACAACCAGGCAGTCACCGCCAGCGGCGGCGCCGCGCCTTACACCTACGCCGTGTCCGGCGGGACGCTTCCGGCCGGCTTGTCGCTCAATCCCGCTACAGGTGCGATTACGGGTACGCCGACCGCGTTCGGCACCTTTAACTTCACCATCACCGCGACTGATAGCAACGGGTGTCCTGGCAGTCGCCTGTACTCCATGGTGATTGCGGCGACAGCGTGCCCCGCGATCACGCTTAGTCCGGTCATGCTGCCGAATGGGCAGATCGGAAGCGCTTACAGCCAGGTCGTAGTCGCATCCGGTGGCACTGCGCCGTATACCTATGCCGTGTCATCGGGGTCACTCCCAGCCGGAATGACGCTTAATTCGGCGACGGGTGCCATCACCGGAATTCCGACGGCAGCCGGGAGTTTCAGTTTCACCATTATTGCCACGGACAACAACGGCTGTCCGGGGAGCACGTCCTACATCATCGTGATACCCGCGGTCGTCTGCCCTGCCATTTTGCTCAGTCCGTCCACATTGCCGGCGCCTTTCGCCGGGATCGCATACAACCAGTCGGTCACGGCCAGCGGCGGAACGCCGCCGTACACGTATTCCGTCACCAGCGGAGCGTTGCCGACCGGTTTGTCGCTCAACGCAGCAACGGGCGCGATCACCGGCACGACTACCGCTACGGGCAATTTTAGTTTCACGATTACGGCGACCGATGCAGCCGGTTGTACGGCGATGCTGGGCATGGCGCTGTCGGTTGGCGGCACTTCGAACGAGCCCATTCCCACGCTCTCGGAGTGGAGTCTCTTCCTCATGATGGTGTTGACAGGGCTCGTCGCCATTCGCTATCTGCGAAGGAATTGAGGGACCCCACCTACATCACCCTGACCCGTGGTACAGCTCGGGGGGCCAGCGCCCCATGGAATCCGGATCAGCTGCAGGGGGTCGGGGAGTGCGAATCCCTTCCGATCAGGTCGACAATGGCGGCCCTGCCATCTTGTCGTAGCGCAGAAAGTATTTGCGTGCCAACGCGATCAGTTGCGGCTCAGTGGGATGGTCATCGGGGATATCCTGCCATGAACGGGTGAAGTGCAAACTCAGGCCCCGGTGAGGGCCGCGCTGGAACTCAGATCGTGGCGTGCGGTCCGTTTCCCTGTCTTGCTTCGAAGGCCGATTGGCAGGCGATGCAACGCAGCACCTGAGGGCTGTGCTGCAACCGGTCGAAAGGAATCTCGGCACTGCAATCCTTGCAGATCCCGAAAACGGACGTACGCAGTCGGATCAGCGCATCCTTGACTGCGCGCAATTCGTCGATGTCCTGGTCGCTGCGAGCCAGATCGACCTCACGATCGGCATCGCGGGCGGGGGCATCGTCGTCATCCTGCAGCAAGACCTCACGCGCGTGTTCTACGCGCGAAAGACCGCCGAGCTCACCGGAAATCTGCTTTTCGAGGTCGATCTGCCGCTGCTCCAGCTCGGCTTCGATGATTGCGCGTTGGGCCAGCGTAAGGTGAATACTCATGGCGGTGCCTCCTTCGTATCCATCATGGCAGGTTTTGCCGGGCGGCGGGTTGATCGAGGTCAACCTGCACCAGCGTGTATCCCGCTCCGCTGACACGACCGCATTGCTAGGTCGTGACCAACGATACTTCATTCACGCGATCGCTGGAGATCCGACCGTCGACCAATTCGATGATTCGATCACAGCGCTGCGCCAATCGCGGATCGTGCGTCACGATCAGGAACGCCGTGCCACGTTCGCGGTTGAACCGTCGCATCAGCGCAAAGATGCCGTCGGCCGAGTGGGTATCGAGGTTGCCCGTAGGCTCGTCAGCCAGCACCAGCGGCGACCCGAGTGCCAAGGACCGCGCGATGGCCACACGCTGCTGCTGGCCACCGGAAAGCTTGCGGGGAAGGTAGTCAAGCCGGTCGCCGAGCCCCGCTTCCCGCAACAGATCACGGGCGCCTTCGCGCTGTTGGGCCGTCACGGGTCCCGCCGCGATGAGTCGCGGCAACAGGACGTTTTCGGTGGCGGTGAAGGCCGGCAGCAAATGGTGAAACTGGAACACAAAGCCGATCGCATTTCCGCGCAGTGCGGTGATGGCGTCATCGGACAGTGCGGACGTCTCCTGGCCCAGAAGACGGTAGGACCCGGCGGTCGGCGGCTCCAGCAGGCCGATCAGGTTGAGCAGCGTGGACTTGCCCGAGCCCGACGGCCCGATCAGTGCGGCGAACTCGCCGGCATGTAATGCGAGGTCGATGCCGTGCAGCACCTCGACCTCGACCTCGGTTCCGGTGCCATAGCTTTTGCGGATGCCGGCAAGTTCGATCAGTGGCGACGTCATCGCTACATCCGGATCGCCTGTGCGGGATCGAGTGCTGCAGCACGTTGCGCTGGCGCAACGGCCGCCAGGACGCCGCACACGATGGCCCCGACCGTGGCAATCACGAACAACTCGGGCGAGATGGCGAGT
This sequence comes from Burkholderiales bacterium, assembly GCA_038321425.1. Taxonomy (GTDB): domain Bacteria; phylum Pseudomonadota; class Gammaproteobacteria; order Burkholderiales; family Casimicrobiaceae; genus VBCG01. The sequence continues at coordinate 7,194 of JBBQEY010000105.1, forward strand.
TCGAAGAGCGGCGTGCCATCGGCATTGCGTGCCAATTTGAGGAAGACCACGATCATCGTAGCGGCAAGCGCACAGCCGATAATCGATCCACTCAGCGCGACCATCGCGCCTTGCAGCAGGAACACGCGCCGGATTCTGGCACGCGGCGCCCCCATCGCGCGCAGAATGCCGATCTCGCGGCGCTTCTGCACGACCGACACCACCAGGACGCTGGCGATGCCCAGCACCACGATTACGACGACAAACAGCCGGATCATCCGCGTGGTGATGGTCTGGGCGTTGATCGCTGCCAGCAGTTGCGCATTGGTTTTCATCCACGAATCGACGGTGAGGCCGGTCGTGGCCGCCAGCGCCGCCGCGATACGTTCGGCGTCGAACAGGTCGGTGACCGTGAGATCGAGCTGTGAAACACCGCCGGGCAGGGACAGCAGGCTCTGCGCGGTGCGCAAGCCCACGTAGACCGTGCGGCGATTGAGGTCACGGACACCGAGATCGACGATGCCGGTAACAGTCAACGTGTCGCCAGTCACAGCCTCGTTTTCGGTCGTGATGAGGCGAACCCGGTCGCCGACGCCGATGCCCAGATCGGCGGCAAGCTCACGGCCGAGCACCGCTTCGCCAGGCTGCACACGGAATTCGCCGCCGACCAATTTGTCACCGATGGCGACGATGCGGTTGTAGCGAACGGGGTCGACGCCGATGATGGCGACGGCCTTGCTGGCGTCGCCGCGAACGGCAAATCCCGGCCCTGTCGCCATCGGCGAAACGTCGACCACGCCGGGGGTGCGCGCGAGGTCCTGCTCCAGCAGTTGCCATTGATCGATGGAGCGAAGCCGTTGCGCGCGAGCCTCGATTTTGGGTATGGACGCGGTCCCGGGCGGAACGGAACGCTGGACTTGCGCTATTTCTTCAATCGGGCGCACCACAATATGCGCCTGAGTACCGAGGGTGCGACGTATGGTGTTGGCCTGCAGGCCGTTGACGAGTGCGGTGATGAAAATGAATACCGCGACACCGGCCGCCACACCGCTGACGATCAGCGCGGTTTGAAAGCGTCCCTCGCGCAAAAAGCGCAACGCTACGACCCATTCGAAGGGCATCGTGATGCTGTCCGTGGTCAGCGCGCGCGCACGCGCTGGCCCGGCTCGATCCCCGGCGTGACGATGATCTCATCGCCGGCGCCCGCGCCACTCAGGATCTCGGTACGGGCGGTGGAGCGCACGCCGAGGCGTACGGCGATGCGTTCGGCGCGACCATTGCGCAGCACGAGCAACCAGGGCTCGGGCAACGCCGCATCGCGCACGGCCCCGGTGGGAACCACGGCGGCGTTGTCCTTGTCGGCGACGCCGATATCAATTGAAACCGTCATGTCTGAACGCAGGAATGGGGGTGGGGCGGCCACGCCGAACTTAGCCTCGACCGTGCCGCGCTGAGCGTCGATTCCCGGCGACAGGTAGTCGAGCGTGGCGGCAAAGCGTTGGCCGGGAAACGCATCCGCTGCGGCGAAGGCCGATTGCCCGACCCGCACCGACGCGAGATTCTTTTCGTCGATCAGCGCTATCAGCCGCGTAGGACCGTCCTGGGCAAGCACCATCAGCCGCTTACCTGGCTGCACGATGTCGCCGGGCTCCACTGTCCGGTCAAGGATGATGCCGGCGGCGGGCGCCAGGATTTTCGTCTGCGCGAGTTTGGCCGCGGCGGCATCGCGCGCGGCGCGCGCCTGCATCAGCTGGTCCTCGAGCAGGCGGCGCTCCGCACCGGTCGCGCTGTTGCCGATCGCGGTGGACTTCGCCGCTTCGAGCTGGCTTCTGGACACGGCGACGGCGCGACGTGACTCGTCGACGCGCGCTTCGCCGATGAAGCCCTGTTTGAACAATTGTTCCTGGCGTCCCGCGTCGCGTTCGGCCACGCGATAGTTGGCTTCGGCCTGGGCCTGCAGCTGTTGCGCGTTGGGTGCCCCGACGTCGCGCCATTGCTGGATCCGCGTCTGGGCCGCCGCTTCGGTGGCACGCGCCTGCGCGAGCGCAGCCGTGAGCTCGGACTGTTCGAGTTCGATCAACAGCGTACCGGCACTGACATGGGCACCTTCGTCGACGGCGACGCCTTGCACGCGACCGGTGATGGTGGCGCCGATGTCGGATTTGGCCGGTGCCAGGATGCGTCCGCTGACCACGACGGATTGCGTGAGGCGCGTGTTTTCGATCCGGACGAGGTCCACGGCAGGGGCACGCCAGCTGACGTAGGCCACCGCCAGGACCGCGATGATGCCCGCCGCGATGAACGCGAGCATGGAGCGCGAGATGCGGAGAGCGGGCACGGGGGTGGGTGTGATGGCTAGGCGCTGCTGTCGAGCGCGCGGGTCAATCGCATCAACAGCGTGCGCCGGGTAGCGACGTCGGGTGCCTGCTCCAGCATTTCGTCAAGTTGCAGCAGAAAGCGCGCGCGATCATTGTGCCAGTCGAGCGCCGCAGCCGCTGCCGGAGCAATTCGAGTGCTGCCGGAAGGCATGGCAACGATACCGGACTTGCGCAGCGCGTAACTCGCGTCAATGGCGGGAATCGTGATGGTGTCCGCAACAAAGCCGACGGTGGTCAACCGGTCGCGCAGGCCCCGCAGCGCGTCCGGCTCTCCATGAGCGAGAAACACGCTACCTGCCACAGGCTGGCGCGCCTGCACCCATGCGGTGAGGCCCGTGGCATCGGCGTGCCCCGAGTAGACATCAAGGGCTCGGATGCGTGCCTTGACGTTGATTTCCTCGCCCTGGATGCGAACCCGGCTGGCGCCGTCCTGCAGCAGCCGTCCCAACGTGCCCATCGCTTGAAAGCCGGCCAGCAGCACTGTGGTTTCGCGGCGCCACAGCAGGCGCTTCAAATGTCTGCGAATGCGGCCCGCATCGCACATGCCGCTGCCGGCCATGATGATGTGCCATCCGCGCAGGCGCTCGATCCCGTTGCTGTCGGCCGCCTTGCTCAAGAACTTGAGTCGCGCCGACGCACGTACGTTTTCGAAGGGATTGCGCCGGCTGCTGCGGTTCCAGCCGCGCTTCTGAAACACCTCGCAGGCCTCGATGGCAAGGGGCGAGTCGAGAAAGATCAAGGTCTCCGGCACACTGCCGTCGTCCATCATCGTCAGCAGGTCGGCCAGGAGTTCTTGCGTGCGCTCGACGGCGAACGCCGGAATCAGCATCGGACCACCGGCAGCCTGCGCCTCGCGCAGTTCGTCCGCAAGCATGCGGCGGCGCGTCGCGGGATCGATTTCAATGCGTTCGCGATTGCCGTACGTGGACTCGACGATCAGGTGGTCGACACCCGCCGGGCCTGCGGGGTCGGGCGAATAATCGCGGCCGCCCGGCCCCAGGTCACCCGAAAACAGGATGTGCAGTGGTCCATCGGTTGCTTCGACGATGACCTCGATGGAGGCGGAGCCGAGAATGTGGCCGGCCTCCCAGTAGCGCGCGGTGATCCCGGGCGCGACCGCAACGACGTCGCTGAGCTTCACGGTTTGGAAGAGCTTCATCGTCCGCTCGGCGTCAGCCTCGCGGTAGATGGGTTCCACCGGTGGCCTGCCGCGGCGCTGATTGCGGCGATTGAGGTA
>JBBQEY010000106.1:0-10773 GCA_038321425.1 Burkholderiales bacterium
CCGCGGCCTCCGCGACCGCCGGGTACGCCCTGACGCGGGCGTTCGGGCCCGCGTGACGGCCCGGGCTCGGGCACTAGCCAATACCCCCACCCGGCGGCTACCATGTGGCATCGGCTGGCCCGCGCGCAGGCGCATGGCCGGCACCCCTGCCGGAGGCTGCATGCGTACCACCGTCGTAGCATCGCTGGTGACTGCAACGTTCCTAGCCATCGCCGGTCCGGCCGTGGCGGTGCCGTGTTTCCTTGTCATCGACAAGAATGATGTCGTGATCTACCGCGACGTGATGCCACCTTTCGACTTGGGACCCGCGCAATCGCCGGAGCGCGCGGCGTTGCGCCAGCGCGGCCAACTGTTGCTGTTCGCCGAATTCGAGAATTGCCGCCCCGTCGGCTACATCTCGGCGACCACCGGCCAAACCACGGCCACCGTGGACGAAATCGTCATGCAGCTGAAGCCGGCGATTGCAACCAACCTGGGCGCACCCCGCAATCCGGGCATCGTGACCGGCTTCAGGTAATCCTGCATCGCCCGAAGGCAGGACTGGCGGCGCATTTCTTCAGCGCTTCCAGTCACTCGTTGGAATCGTCCACGCCATCGCGGCTCCCATCGCCGCAAACCCTGCCAGCAGCATGAAGACGGCGCGATACGCGCCGCCGATGCGCCCGGCCAGTTCCGTACGCAGCGCTTCGGGCATGGCTGTCAACGTGCCGACTCCGCCTTCCAGTGCGCGATGCAGCACGGTCGCGGCGCCATCGGCGGGCGCGTCGATCAGCGAGAACAGAAGCGCACCGGCCAGCGCCACGCCGCACGCGCCACCCAGGGCGCGCGCCAGCGAGATGAGACCGGTCGCCACCCCCAGCGCGTCGCGCCCGGCGGCCATCTGCACGGTGACCTGAGTGGGTGGCATCACCATGCCGAGCCCGATGCCCACCCCCATGGTCAGCGCCATGAACGCTGGCATCGGCACGCTGCCCGCGCCGGACCCGGCGACGACGGCGAGCGCCAGCAACGCACAGGTGGCGACCGACAGCCCCAATTTCGGGAAGATCGTCACGCGGCCGGTAAAAGTGACAAGCCGGCCCGTGACGGCTGAGGACACCACCTGCGCCAGAGTAACCGGCAGCAGACTCGCTCCGGATGCACCAATCCCCATCCCGCGGCCAAGTTGCAAATAGAGCGGCAGGTACACGATGAACGGAAACATCACCGCGGCGAAGCACATCACCACCACGTCAGAACGGACGATCGCAGGCATCGCCAGCAACCGCACGGGGATCACGGGGTCGGGATGGCGCCGCTCCCATGCGAACAGCAACACAAAGCCGGCCACCGCAGTCGCGAACAATGCAGGCAGTTGCCATGACCACCATGCGAAGCGATGGCCGCCCGATGTCAGTGCGAACAGCAGGCACGTGGTCGCGATGGAAAGGAGCACAGCGCCCGGGATGTCGAGGGCGTGAATTCGCAGGCGAGGTGCGGCCGGCGCCACGACGACCCACGACAGGTCCGCCAGTGCCCCCTGCTCCGCCGCGATCGACGGCAGCGCGCTGGCCAGGATGGTCTGATCGGCGGCGGCGAGGAACATCGCCACCATGACGCCGGGGAAGACCAGTCGGAAGGCGGCACGTGTGGCCGCGGCGTCAGCGCTCGCCGCGGCGGCGGAGGGTGGAGGAATTTCGCGCATCGGAAAGTGCGCAAGTCTACCTGCTTCGTCAGTTTCGCTTCGACGTACCCTTCACCGAAATGCGCGTCCCGGTGCCGGGAGGGGCAAGCCTCAATTGCGTGCTCTGGCACGCGCGCCGACCATGATGCTGCCGGTCGATGGCGCCAACCACCACGACATCACCGGCATCCCGGTTATCTCGAACCGCTGGCGGAACACCTCGTGCGCATCGCCACACGCTAGCGCGGATTTTCCGGCGGCAGCGGGCATTGCGGCACGCTGCCCCAATAACCTTCGCAGGACGTGATGCGCACCCTCTGGTCGCAGAGGAAGCCGGAGAAGCCGCCTTCGCGATCGCAGCGCGCACGTTCATCACCCATCGTCTGCCACCGGTCGCGCGGTGGAGGCGGCGCGGCCACGACGCGCGGGGCGGGCACCACCACTGCCGGCAACGGCGGCGCATCGAGGCCGAAACCCTCGGCACCCGGACCTGTGCTCAGCATCGCGTTGGTGGCGTTCGGCGCAGTGGGTGGCGCATAACGCGCGGTAGCGGCCCGCGACTCCGTTCTGCGCACGTTGGCTGTCGCCCCCGCAGGCCGGGCCACATGGGGCGCGACGGCGCCCTCCGTGTTGACGATGGTGCGCGCGGAAGTGGCGGACGATGCCGGCGTTGCCGGCGTCGTGTCGATGGCGGCATTGACAGTTGCGGACGCCGGCGTCGGCGCGGTCAGCAGTGGCGGCATCGCGGGCCGGGGGACCATTGCAGGCGCTTTCGCCGTGGACGCAGCCGGTTGCCTGACTTGTCCGAACCACGCGATCGTTCCCAGTGCGACGATGGCGCCACCGCCCAGCAGCAGCGAGCGTACCCACGCGTGCCGGACCGGCGACGGGGACGGTGCCGGACGGCCGGACCGTTCCTTGTCTGCCTTCGCGGCACCGGCCCCAGTCGATGCACCGCGGCGCGCACGTGCCGCATGCGCCTGCATGACTGACGACGGCGGCACGTCCACCACGCTGACGTAACGCGCGCGCTTCAACGCCGCGCGACACGGCCGGCACAACATGGCACCGGGCATCGTCGCCGCGCCGCAGATGGTGCACTTCATGCCGCGCCCACCGATGCCAACACATCCGCCAAACCCCATCGGCGGAACCGTTCCGTACGAGCGACTCCATATGCCAACGTCATAGTCGGGATCCTACCAGCGCGCAGCGTTCGGCCGCAACCGGTCGTGGTCACTCCTCGTGTCTCCACTACAATCGCGGCTCCGGCCTGGTTCCTGCCCCGCCAAGTCCCAGGCACCGTCGCTCCCCGTCCATGCCCGCCGATCCCGTCCAGCCTGCCGTTCCCGATTCCGCCGCGGAACTGGCCGGCCGCTATGACACGATCGCCTACGCGGCCCAGGCCCACGCGCAGACCCACCCTGCGTTCCTGGCGATGATCGCCACGTTGCTGGGCCGCACCCCGCCGCGCGTGGCCACCTGCAACGTTCTTGAAATCGGGTGCGCTGACGGGGCGAACCTGTTGCCGATGGCGGCCACGTTGCCGCGCGCGCAATTCACGGGATGCGACCTGTCCGGGCAGGCCATCGCGGCGGCCACGCGCGCGTCCGCCGACCTTGGGCTGACCAACGTCACGCTGCTGCAGCAGGACCTGCGGACGCTGCTCGATGCGTCCGACACCTTCGACTACATCATCGCGCACGGCGTCTATTCGTGGGTACCCGAGCCGGTCCGCGAAGCGCTGCTGACGCTCGCGGCGAAGCGGCTGTCGCCGCACGGCCTGATGTACGTGAGCTTCAATACGTTTCCGGGCTGCCATGTGCGGCAGGCCACGTGGGAAATCCTGCATGCGCATGTCGACGCGCTGCCAACTGCGGCCGAACGGCTCGACGCCGCCCGCAACCTGGCCGCGCTGCTGGCGGAACCCGCCGCAGCCCAGAACGAAACCGACGGCCTGCTGCGCGCGGAATTCGGCAAGCTCGCCACCAAGTCCGACAGTGCGCTCTATCACGACGATCTCGCCGTACCGAATCAACCGTTCCATTTCCGCGAGTTCACCGCGGCGCTGGCACGGCACAACCTCGCCTTTGTCGCGGAAACCAAGTTGTCGATGATGACGCCCGTGGGCCTCTCGCCGCGCATCGCCCAGTGGGTCGCGGGCATGGACCTGCTGGCGCGCGAGCAGTATCTCGACTACGCCCGGCTGCGACGCTTCCGCCAGTCGATCGTGGGACGCGCCGACGCCCCGGTGAACGTGAACACCATTGCCACCCGGGTCGCCGGCATGCATGCGGCGGCGTCGATCGCGCTGGTACGCGCGGCGGCCGAAGGCACGGCGTTCGGCGGCGATCCAGCGGCAGGATCGCCTGACGTTCGCGCCGTGCGCGCGCTTCTCCAATGGCTGGTGGCGCAGGCGCCGCGCGCCATCACGATGGCCGACGCGACGGCATGGCATGCCCGCACGTCACCCGGCGTGCCGCGATCCGCCGCCGCCATCCTGGTGGATGCCTGCTACGCCGGCATGGTGGACCTGCATGTGCATCCACCGGAACTTGCTGCGCAGGCGTCCTCGCGGCCCGAGGCCAGCGCGCTGGTACGTTGGCAGATCGCGCGGCAACCGGACGTGACCAACCTTCGCCACGAGACGCTGCGCATCGAGGATCCGCTGGCGCGCGGCCTGCTGGCGGCGCTCGATGGCACGCGCACGCATCACCAACTCGAGACGCTCATGGCGGCGGCACTCCCGGCCGCCGAGCGCGCAACCGCGTCCGCGCGCGTGACCACCTACCTGTCGCACTTTGCATTGCACGCGTTGTTGCGCGCTTAACCACGTCGCGCCGACCCCGCGTTCCCGGTCCGCAACCGGCCGACGGTTGTGCAACAGGACAGCCACCCGCAAAATGCATGCCGTGGTGCGCGGAGGCACCCCATTTGCTGAAGCACCGTCCCCTTCGTCCCTAGCTCGATTGGATACCGCATGAGTTCGCCGCACAATATTGCCATCGTCACCGGCGCCGGCTCCGGCATCGGCAAGGCCGCCGCCATCGGCTTGTTGAAGGCCGGCTACAAGGTCGTGTTCGCCGGCCGCCGCCGCGACGCGCTGGATGCCGCCATTGCCACCGCAGGCGACCTGGCCGCCCATGCGCGCGCCATCCCCACCAACGTGGCCGACCCCGCGTCGGTCGCCGCACTGTTCGCGCAGACCAAGGCCGAATTCAGCCGCCTCGACCTGCTGTTCAACAACGCGGGCGTGGGTGCGCCGCCAGTGGGCCTCGAGGAACTGACGATCGAGCAATGGCGTAATGTCGTCGATATCAACCTCACCGGCGTCTTCCTGTGCACGCAGCAGGCCATCCTGCTGATGAAGTCGCAGTCGCCGCGTGGTGGGCGCATCATCAACAATGGCTCGATCTCGGCCCATGCGCCGCGTCCCAATTCCGCGCCATACACGGCCACGAAGCATGCGGTCACGGGGCTCACACGCTCGACCTCCCTCGACGGCCGCAAGTACGACATCGCGTGCGGCCAGATCGACATCGGCAATGCTGCCACCGAGATGGCCGCCAAGATGGCGAGCGGCGTGCCGCAGGCCAATGGCGAGATCGCCATCGAGCCGTTGATGGACGTGGCCAATGTCGCCAGCGCCGTGGTCTACATGGCGAGCCTGTCGCTCGATGCCAACGTGCAGTTCATGACGGTGATGGCGACGAAGATGCCCTTCGTCGGGCGCGGCTAAACGCGTTGCTGCGTTGCTCGCTCCCGCTGATGGCCGTGGCCGCGCCGCTGTCGGCGCGTGGTGGCTGAGCGCAACATCAAGGTCGAGTAGTCCGCTCGCCCGCCGCCACAACGGGCGCATCGGCTGACGGTGTCGTCTCCGCGACGTAGGCCTGGTTGAGATGCACCGGCCTGCCCGCGTTGCGGCGCGCGCGCAGGTTCAGCATCTCGACGCAGACGGAGAACGCCATCGCGAAGTAGATGTAGCCCTTTGGCACCGCCTTGTCGAAGCCTTCGCCGATCAGCGCGACGCCGATCACGAACAGGAACGTCAGTGCGAGCATCTTGACCGTCGGATGGGCGGACACGAAGCGGCCGATCGGGCCGGCAAACAGCATCATCAGCGCCACGGACACCACCACCGCCGCCACCATGATCGGAATCTCATTGACCATGCCCACAGCGGTGATGATCGAGTCGAACGAGAACACGAGGTCGATGATGATGATCTGAACGATGACGGCGCCGAACGCGGCCTTCACGGCGCTGGAGGAATGGCCCTCCGTGCCTTCCATCAGCTGATGGATTTCCATCGTGCTTTTCCACAGCAGGAAGAGTCCGCCCAGGATCAGGATCAGGTCGCGCCCGGAGATGCCCTGCTTCAGCACGGTGAAGAGCGGCGCGGTCAGCCCCACCAGCCATGACAGCACCAGCAGCAGCCCGATGCGCATGAACATCGCGAAGAAGAGACCGAGGCGCCGCGCGAACTCGCGTTGCTGCACCGGCAGCTTGTCGACGAGGATCGAGATGAAGATCACGTTGTCGATGCCGAGCACCAGCTCCAGTGCAGTCAGCGTCGCGAATGCAATCCAGGCTTCGGGACTGGTCAGAAGTTCAAGCATCGGTGCATCCTGTCGGTTGAAGCTGGAATTCTACGATGTGGCTGTCAGCGCGCGGGCTTGACAGGCTCGCATGTTCAGCTGCGCCAGAAGAACACCGCGTAGAGGATGAGGATCAAGATCAGCCACTTCGTCGCGTAGTACACATACTTGTTCCAGCGCTTCAATGCCTTGCCCGGGTACCGCAGGTAGTACGCCCAGCCGAACGCGCGGTTGAGAAATCCCACCTTGTCGCCTGCCTCGTTCTCGGTCTGGCTGGCGCGCACCAGCGTGCCCTTGATCCAGTGATTGAGGCGCGCCACCACGCGGTTGGTCAGCGGCCGCTCGACGTCGCAGAACAGGATCAGGCGGTCCTGGTCGCTGCGGTTCTCCGCCCAGTGGATAAAGGTCTCGTCGAAGATCACCGCCTCGCCGTCGCGCCAGTGATACGGCTGCCCATCGACGAAGATCCGGCAGCTCTCGCTGTTGGGCGTGATGAGGCCCAAGTGATAGCGCAGCGACCCGGCGAAGGGATCGCGGTGCCGGCCGAGATCGCCGCCGGCCGGCAGCATCGCAAACATCGCACCGTTGATCGAAGGGATGCTTTCGACCAGCGCCACGGTGCGTGGACACAGCGCGCGCGCGGAGGCCAGCGGCGCGTCGTACCACTTCAAGTAGAACCGCTTCCAGCCGCGCCGGAAGAACGAATTGAAGCCGAGATCGTTGAAGCCTGCAGCCGCGCGGATGTGGCCCTCGTCGAAGAGCTTCAGCGCCTCGTCGCGGATCATCTGCCAGTTGTCGCGCAGCGGCGCCAGTTCCGGAAACCTCGCGACATCGATGAAGGGACGATTGGGGACCGCGGAGAACGCGTACATGATCGCGTTGTACGGGGCGATCACTGTCGAGTGATCGGTCAGCTGCCGGTGGAACTTGTGCCGCTCGCGGCCGCGATAGTGCACGAAGAGCGCCCACGCCAGGTAGCCGTAGACGAACGTCGCCTTCCACGAGAACATCGCATCGAACACCGCCGTCGAGGAGGGCATTTCCATCATGCGTTCGCCGCGTGCAGTTTGCGGCGGCGTGCGCTGACCGCCACGGTCTTCCAGCGCCGGTGCACCCAGTACCATTGCTCTGGCCTGCGCAGCACCAGCCGTTCGATCGCCGCGTTGTAGGCGCGCGTGGTCATCCGGATGGCCTCGTTGGTGCTGGCGTCATCCACGGCGGGAATCGGCTCCTCGAAGCGCAACACATGGCGTCCGTTGGCCTCGCGCCAGCTGGTGGCGGGCAGCACCGGCGCCCCGGTGGCCAGCGCAATGATGGCGAGGCTCTTGAACGTCCACGCTGGCGTGCCGAAGAAGTCGACGGGGATGCCATCGGGGGGGCTCGCATGCTGGTCGAACGCGAACACGATCGCGTCGCCCTGCGCCAGGCGGTCAAGCATCAGGTCGAGCGAGCCGCGTTTCGGCAGCACGCCGAAGCCCGCCTTCTGGAAGCGGCGCGTGACGAGCCGGTCGAACCACTCGGGTTTCAGTGCACGGCGCACGAAGTGAAAGCGGCCGCGCATCTGGGGGAAGCCGCCAATCCCGGCGACGGTGGCCACCTCCCAGTTGCCGAAGTGACCGGTCAGCAGCAGCACGCCCTTGCCCTGCTCATAGGCCGCGACGAAGGCCTCGAGGTTCTCGATGCGGACCATCGCGCGCTGCTGGTCGAGCGACAGCCACCGGAAGCGCAGGAACTCGCCGAAGAGCTGGCGCAAATGGCCGTAGTGCGCCTGCGCCAGCGCGACGATGCCAGGCTCGTCCACCGTCTGGCCATAGACACGGCGCAGATTGTCGAGGATCACCCGCCGCCGCAGCGGCAGCAGGTGGTAGATCACCTTGCCGGCCAGAGGAACCGGGGTCACCGCGGGTTGCGCGATCGCCACCGCCGATGCACTGGTGCGGTCGTGGGTCAATGAAATACCGATCGGCCCCAAGCGATGCCTTCCGGCCAGCAACTCCGCGCGCGGACCCAGCACGGCCTGCGGCGCGCCATACGCATCGCGCACGACGGAAAAGTCATGAGGCTCGATCTGCATCAGCGCCGCTTCGCGCGGGAAGAGCTTGACGCAGGCTTCCTTGGCAGCAAAGCGCGCGGCGAGACTCGCGGCACGGCCTTCGCCCACGCCGGCGTCGGCTAACTCCTGCGCAGTGAAGAAGCGCAGCAAGTCGGCCGGTGCATGTTCGCGGAGCAGTCGCTCGATACGGGCGATCTCGACCGAGTCGATGCCGCAGCGTTGCGCCGGCGGTGGCGCCGTGCTTGCATGCTCGTCCGTGGTCATGCGGTCCGCACCAGCAACGCCGCGTTCGTGCCCGCAAAGCCGCGGCAGAGCACCAGCGCGACGTTGCTGCGCGGCGGACGCGGCTGCGCGGACACGGCAAGGCCTGCACAGGCATCGTCGAGTTTGGCCAGCGTGGCGATGCCGGGCACCACGTTCGACTTGAGCGCCGCCAACGCCACCACCGTTTCAATGATGCCCGCGGCGGCAATAAGATGCCCGAAGGCCCACTTGAAGCCGGTGACCGGCGGCATCGCGCTGCCGAACACCGTGCGCAGGGCTGCAGCCTCCGACGCATCGGATTGCCGCGTACCGTTGGCATGCGCGACGATCATGCCCACGTCGGCGGGCGCGAGGCCGGCGTCCTCGAGTGCCATGCCGATCGCCCGCACGAGACCGTCGCCATCGGCGCGGATCGCCAGCAGGCCTTGACCTTCACTCGCATAGCCGCCGCCCAGCACTTCGCCGATGACCGACGCGCCGCGCGCATTGGCGGACGCTTCGGTCTCGAGCATCAATGCGCCCGCACCTTCGCCGAACAGGCTGCCGTCACCGGCAGCATCGAAAGGCCGCAACGTGTTCTTCGCCAGCAAGCCCACGCGATGGTAGTAGAGCACCATCTGCGGCTCGATCGGCGTCTCGTGCCCTACGGCCACGACGCGATCGGCTTCGCCGGCACGCAATGCCTCCATGGCCTCGATCACCGCCAGCAAGCCGCCCACGCTGTGATTGGTGATGCAGGCGTTGGTGCCCTTCAGGTTGTACTGGATGCCAACATGGCCCAGCACGTTGTTGGGCAATGTGCGCAGCAGCCACATCGGATTCACGTTGTCGGCAAGCTCGCGACCGAATGACGGCAAGTCGCCGCCGGCTGCGCTCATCAGCGGAAAGAAATCGTACTGGTTCTGGAAATTGCCGCCGCCGGAACCGACGATGGCGCCAGTACGATCGTTGTACGGCGCGACCTGGTCCGGCGCCAGCGCATCACGGTACGCGACGAAACCCGAAGCTGCGATCGCGCTGCTGGCGGCATAGAGGCCGACGAGATCGGTGCGGCGGATCAGTTTGTGCAGCTTGCGGTCTGGCACCAGCTTGCGCGGATCGAGGTCGGCGATCTCGCCGGCCTGCGTGGCAGGCCATTGCGTCGTATCCCACTGGCGAATGGGACCAATCGCGCTTTGGCCCGAGAGGATCGTGTCAAGGATGGCCTGCGGCTGCATGCCGGCCGCGCACACGGCGCCGGTACCGGTGATGACGACCTTGACGATGCTCAACGGAGTAACCTCCGCGCTCATCGCGACGCTCCCGAACCGTCGCGGCCATCGACTTCTTCGGGATGGCGCATCACGATGCAGCTGTTCGAGCCGCCGAAGCCGAAGGAATTGGACATCGTCATCCGCACGCGCTGCCGACGCGGCGCATCGACGACCAGGTTCAAATCGCAATCGGGATCGGGATCGCGGTAGTTGGCGTTGATCGGAATTTCGCCGCGGGCAATGGCCAATGCGCAGACCACGCCCTCGACCGCGCCGGCAGCGGCGATCAGATGGCCCATCGTACTCTTCGTGGAGCTCACGGCCACCCGCGCGACGTCAGCGCCGAACACCGCGCGAATGGCCGCGCTTTCGCTGCGGTCGTTCATCGAGGTGGACGTGCCATGCGCGTTGATGTAATCGATGTCCGCGGGTGTGGCGCCGGCATCGCCCAGCGCCTGGTGCATCGCCTGGATCGGGCCGTCGCCATCGGGTGGCGAATCGGTGATCCGGTAGCTCGACAAGGAATTGCCGTCGCCCGCCAGTTCGGCATAGATGCGCGCGCCGCGCGCCCGCGCCATGTCCCATTCCTCGAGCACGACGAAGCCTGCGCCCTCGCCCAACAGGAAACCATTGCGCGTGGCGTCGAAGGGTCGGCTGGCGCGTTGCGGCGTCGCGTTGTCCGCCGACAACGCCGACAGCAGGCAGAACCCGGAAATGCCGATCGGACTGATCATGGAGTCGAAGCCGCCGGCCAGCACGCGATCCACGCGGCCGCGGCGAATCAGCTTCAGCGCCGTGCCAAACGCCTGTCCGCCCGACGCGCATGCGGTGTGCACCGACGTGGCGTAGCCGTGGATGCCGAAGTGGCGCGTGAGCAACGCCAGCCCCTCCGCGGCTTGCCCGCGGCAGAACACCAGCGGATCGTTGGCCGGTCCGTCATCG
>JBBQEY010000107.1:0-10762 GCA_038321425.1 Burkholderiales bacterium
CTGGAAGAGGCGCTGCGACTTGCGCGCACCCGCTCACAGGCGCTGGTGGCGCAAGACGCTGCGGCGTCGGCGGCGCGGGACCTTGCGGTGGCGGCCGGCCAACTGCCCGACCCGACGTTGACGGTTGGCATCAACAATCTCCCGGTGACGAAAAGCGACCGTTTCAGTCTCACCGACGATTTCATGACGATGGGCACGGTGGGCTTGATGCAGGAATTCACCCGCGCAGACAAGCGCAAGGCACGTTCAGCGCGCTTTGAGCGCGAGGCCGAAGGTGCTGCAGCCGGACGGGAACTTGCACTGGCCAACCTGGAACGCGACACCGCCTTGGCGTGGCTTGATCGCTATTATCAGGAAGCAGTCCGCGCGTTGCTCGTCCGGCAACGTGATGAGGCGAAGTTACAGATCGACGCCGCCGACGCGGCCTATCGAAGCAATCGAGGTTCGCAGGCCGATGTCTTTGCCGCTCGCGCTGTGGCCGCCATGATTGAAGACCGGATCGCGCAGAGCGACCGTCAAGTCCTGACCGCCAAAACGATGCTCGCGCGTTGGATCGGCACCGCAGCAGCAGAGCCGCTGGGTGCGCTGCCCGCAGTCGACGTGGTTTCCCTGCAATCGGTTGCGCTGGACGCGCAGTTACTGCATCACCCGGCTATCGAGGTGCTGACCCGGCAGGAGGCCGTGGCGTCCGCAGAAGTTGACGTAGCGCGCGCGAACAAGCTCACGGACTGGAGTCTCGCGCTGATGTATAGCCAGCGGGGGCCAAACTACTCCAACATGATCTCGATCAACGTCTCCATCCCGCTGCAATGGGATCCAACCAATCGGCAGGATCGTGACGTCGCCGCCAAGTTGGCGCTGGTCGATCAGTCACGCGCGCAACGTGACGAAGTGCTGCGCGCCCACACGGCGGAAGCCCAGGTCATGTTGCAGGAATGGCAAAGCAATCGTGAGCGCTTGATCCGTTATGGCGAAACGCTGATCCCGCTCGCCGCGCAGCGCACGCAGGCGGCGTTGACGGCGTATCGAAGCGGCAGCGGCGCCCTCGTCGGCGTGCTCGACGCGCGACGCGGCGAAATTGATACTGGCATCGAAAAGGTGAAGCTGGAACTGGAAACGGCCCGCTTGTGGGCGCAGCTCAATTTCCTGATCCCTTCGGACCATGTGACGCGCAGCCAGCTACGCTTGAGGAGGCAACCGTGAAACCAGTCTCGATGGTGTACCTGGCGGTCGCACTTGGCCTCGTTGCGGCGGGCGGATACGGCCTGTATTCACTCGGCATGAATCGTGGCATGACCATGACGGCGGGCACCGCGCCAGCGCCGGCGTCCGTCGCGCCTGCCGCACCCGCCGCCGTACCGGACAACATTGCCGCCGGTGAGGCTGCCACGCGCCGGCATATCAAGGACGGATTGAAGGCGGGCGACATGGACCCGCTATTCGGCAAGAAAATCATCCACTACCACGACCCGATGGTGCCCGGAAAGAACTTCGACGCGCCCGGCAAATCACCATTCATGGACATGATGCTGGTGCCGCGCTACGCGGGCAGTGAACAGGATCAGGGGACGGTCAATGTCAGCCCTCGCGTGCAGCAGAACCTTGGTATACGCACTGCAGCCGTTGTCAGCGGCTCGTTGCAGCGCGATCTCGCGGCAGTGGGCACGATTGCATGGAACGAACGCGATCAGGTGGTGATCCAGGCGCGTGCGGCGGGGTTCATCGAGCGCCTGTACGTGCGCGCAACGTTGGACACGGTGAGAAAGGGCCAGGCGCTTGCGGAAATCTATGTGCCCGAATGGGTCGCTGCGCAGGAAGAATATCTGTCCGTGCGACGGATGCAGGGGACGGATCTGTCCGGCTTGATCGACGGCGCTCGACAACGGATGCGGCAGGTCGGCATGAACGACGAGCAGGTCCGCAGTGTCGAGGCCACCGGCCAGGTGCAGCCTCGCTTCACGCTGGCCGCCCCGATCGGAGGCGTGGTGGTGGAATTGATGGCGCGGGAGGGAATGTCCGTCATGCCTGGTGCGACGCTGTTTCGAATCAATGGAAACAGCACCATTTGGGCCAATGCGGAGATCCCGGAAAGTCAGACGGCGCTGGTCCGTGTTGGCACGGCGGTCGAAGCGCGCTCGCCCGCTGTCGCGGATGCGGTGTTCAAAGGCCGCGTGCAGGCGATCTTGCCGGAAGTCGATCCCGGTACACGCACATTGAAAGCCCGGATTGAACTGGCCAACCCGCAAGGGCGGCTGTCACCCGGCATGTTTGTCACAGTCAACTTCGCGGCACTCGCCGGGCGTCCGTTGTTGCTTGTCCCGAGCGAAGCAGTGATCCAGACCGGCAAGCGTAGCGTGGTGGTGGTGGCCGAGGGCGACGGCAAATTCCGGTCGGCCACGGTAGAAGCGGGCATCGAAAGCAATGGGCAAACTGAAATCAAGCGCGGTCTTGAGCTTGGGCAACAGGTGGTTGTGTCCGGGCAGTTCCTGATTGACTCCGAGGCAAGCCTCAGCGCGTTCGAGGCGCGCATGGGGGACGCCAAAGTCGGCGGCGAGATGTTGCCCAGGCATCGGGGGACGGCAGTCGTGCGCGCCGTCGACAAGGACGATGTCTTGCTCGACCACGGCCCGATCCCGTCGTTGCAGTGGGGCGACATGACGATGAGCTTCAAGAATCCGGCAGGCGGAAGTCCGCCTAACGTCAGACGTGGTGACCGCGTGGAATTCGAGTTCGTGATGGGCAGCGAGGGACCGCGGCTGACCACCATCGCGCCGATACCCAAAGGAAAAGTCCAATGATCGCGCGACTGATCCGATGGTCCATTGCCAATCGCGTTCTCGTCCTGCTGGCCACCGCGCTGATGGCGGCGTGGGGGCTGTTGGCCGTCAAGCAAACGCCACTCGATGCGCTGCCCGACCTGTCCGACGTGCAGGTCATCGTTCGTACCACCTGGCCCGGGCAGGCGCCGCAGATTGTCGAGAATCAGGTCACGTATCCCCTGACGACGACGATGCTGTCGGTGCCGGGCGCCAAAGTCGTGCGCGGCTTCTCCTACTTTGGTGATTCGTTTGTCTATGTGATTTTCGAGGATGGTACCGATCCGTATTGGGCGCGCTCGCGCGTGCTGGAATACTTGAGTCAGGTGCAGACGCGGTTGCCCTCCGCGGCAAAGGCGTCGCTTGGTCCGGATGCGACGGGCGTGGGATGGATCTTCGAATACGCCATCGTCGACCGCACCGGCAAGCGCGATCTGGCGGAATTGCGCTCGCTGCAGGACTGGTTCCTCAAGTTCGAGTTGAAGTCGGTGCCTAACGTGTCCGAAGTCGCCAGCGTAGGCGGCATGGTCAAGCAGTATCAGATCGTGCTCGATCCCGATCGCCTGCGTGCCTACAACCTGACGCAAGCGCGCATCACGGACGCCATTCGCAAATCCAATCAGGAGGCCGGAGGCTCATCGCTGGAATTGGGCGAAGCCGAGTACGTGGTGCGCGCATCGGGCTATTTGAAGTCACTGGACGACATGCGCAAGATTCCGCTCATCACGACCGATGCGGGTACGTCCGTCCGCCTCGGTGATGTGGCACGGGTTCAGTTGGGTCCGGAGATGCGCCGGGGCATTGCCGAACTCGATGGGGAAGGTGAGGTCGCGGGCGGCATTGTCGTGATGCGTTCCGGCAAGAACGCGCTGGAGACCATCGACGCGGTCAAGGCCAAGCTCGCCGCATTGAAGTCGAGTCTGCCTCCGGGTGTCGAGATCGTGACCACCTACGACCGGTCGGAGTTGATCAAACGCGCCGTCGATAACCTGGGCCAAAAACTGCTCGAGGAAATTCTGGTCGTGGCGCTCGTGTGCTGGGTGTTTCTGTTTCACTTGCGCTCGGCGTTTGTCGCCATTGTCTCGCTGCCGCTGGGTATTCTGGCAGCCTTCATCGTCATGCGGTATCAGGGCATCAACGCCAACATCATGTCGCTGGGAGGTATTGCCATTGCCATCGGTGCCATGGTCGATGCGGCGATCGTGATGATCGAGAACGCGCACAAGCACATCGAACGCTGGCAACACGAGAATCCAGGGCAAAAGCTGGAAGGTGCAACGCAATGGCAGCTGATCGAGGACGCGGCCGTGGAGGTCGGACCGGCGCTGTTCATATCGCTGCTGATCATCACGCTGTCATTCATCCCGGTGTTTACGCTGGAGGCGCAGGAAGGACGCCTTTTCGCGCCCCTCGCCTTCACCAAAACCTACGCGATGGCGGCAGCGGCCGGGCTGGCGGTGACGCTCGTTCCGGTGTTGATGGGGTACCTGATTCGTGGGCGTATCCCCAACGAGCAAAGCAATCCGCTGAACCGCTTCCTGATCGCGATCTACCGGCCGCTGCTGGAACGGGTCCTGCGCTTTCCCAAGGCCACCTTGGCCGTCGCCGCGTTGATTCTTGCCGCGACCGCGTGGCCGGTTCTGCAGGTCGGTGGCGAATTCATGCCACCAATGGACGAAGGTGATCTCCTCTACATGCCATCGGCGCTGCCTGGACTATCGACGGGCAAAGCGGCGGAATTGCTGCAACAAACGGACCGGCTGATCAAGACAATACCCGAGGTGGCGACCGTATTCGGCAAAGCAGGCCGGGCAGAGACCGCCACGGACCCGGCGCCGCTGGAAATGTTCGAGACCGCGATTCAGTTCAAGCCGCGTGAACAGTGGCGGCCGGGGATGACGCCGGACAAGTTGATCGAGGAGTTGGACCGTATCGTGAAGGTGCCGGGGCTGACCAACATCTGGGTGCCGCCCATCCGGAATCGAATCGACATGATGGCGACCGGCATCAAGAGTCCGGTCGGGGTGAAGGTGTCCGGCGCCAGCCTGGCCGAAATCGACCGCGTTACCGGCGAAATTGAACGCGCGGTCAAGCAAGTGCCGGGGGTGACTTCGGCGCTGGCCGAGCGCCTGACGGGCGGACGCTACATCGACGTGGACATCGACCGCGACCGCGCGGCGCGATTCGGTATGAACATCGCGGACGTGCAGGCCGTCGTTTCGTCCGCCGTCGGCGGCGAGAACATCGGCGAGACCGTCGAGGGTTTGGCGCGCTACCCCATCAATCTGCGGTATCCGCGCGAAATGCGGGATTCGGTCGAACGGCTGCGGCAACTGCCCGTGGTCACGGAGCGGGGCGCGCAGATCGTACTTTCCGATGTGGCCGACATTCGCATCGTCGACGGCCCGCCGATGCTCAAATCCGAGAACGCGAGACTGTCCGGATGGGTGTTCGTGGACATTCGCGGCCGTGACCTCAAATCGGCGGTGGTCGACATGCAGCGTGCGGTCGCGGCTGAAGTGAAGGTGCCCGCGGGCTATGCGATATCGTGGTCCGGGCAGTTCGAGTTCCTGGAACGCGCCACGGCCAGGCTGAAGGTGGTGGTGCCGTTCACGCTTCTGATCATCTTCGTGTTGCTGTACATCACGTTCAAGCGATTCGACGAAGCGCTGTTGATCATGGCGGTCCTGCCGTTCGCACTGATCGGCGGGTTCTGGCTGCTCTACCTGCTTGGGCACAACGTGTCGATTGCCAGTGCAGTGGGATTCATCGCACTGGCCGGCGTGTCTGCGGAGTTTGGCGTGATCATGCTGCTGTACCTGCGCAACGCGTGGGACGCGCGCCTCGCGGCCGGGCACGCCACGACCGCCGACTTGCTGGAGGCCATTCGTGATGGTGCGGTCTTGCGGGTACGCCCCAAGGCGATGACAGTCGCCGTCATTGTTGCCGGGCTGCTGCCGATCATGTTTGGATCGGGAACCGGATCCGAGGTGATGCAACGCATCGCGGCGCCCATGGTCGGCGGCATGATCACCGCCCCCCTGCTTTCGATGTTCGTCATACCGGCCGTCTACCTGCTGATGCGGCGGCCGAGGAAGAGCAAGTCGGAGTCATCAGCGAATGTTCTCCCATCGCCACACGCAATTTCCATGAAAGGTATTCCACATTGAACGTAACGGTGCAGTGGTGCTGGCGCATGCGCCAGGGGCTGCGGCCTCGCAACGAAGTCTGGACGTTCGATGACGCATTTGCTACGGAGGCGTGCCTCGCGCGCTCGACAGCTTGCGCTCGAGGCGGTCCTCAACCTCGCCGATATAGGCCGAAAGGACGGTGCCGCTCTGCTCGACCGTTGCCTTCAGGTCGGCACTGATTCCATCCAGACGGTTTTGCAGAGCCGATTGTGACTGCGCGAGCGCCGCCTCGAGCGCCGAGCTGCGACCCTCCAACAACTTACGCAGTTCGGTGAATCGTGAAGCTTCGGCTTCATCCGCCAGCTTCCTTTGCGCCTCCAATTCGCGCGCGTACCGCCGGGATTCCAGAAGGATGGTGGATTGCAGGTAAACGACATAGGTCAGGAATAGCACCCCGACCATCCCGGTGAGGACCAGCATCACGATTCCGAGAGGCGCCTCGACATTGGCAAACACGAGCGAAAGCGTTGTCGGCGTCGTGAACGCCGTCCAATTGATGGCGGCAAAGACAGCAATGACGGCAACGACGGCAAGCAGGAACAGGGTGCGCAGCGACATGGTAAACCTCCGCGGCAATTGCCGATCGCATAGCTTACGCGCGAATCGCCACCGGGAGGACGGGCTCGCATGAAAGTTCGGTATAGTTATTACGAAGTGCGCTCACGCGCAGTTGCCTTCCGGGGAGCCTGACGTTGAATGATCTGACACGTTTCTCCTACACCTTTGGAATCGAGGAAGAATTTTTCCTCGCGCATCCGAAGTCCCGATCGCTCGCGGTCGAGGTCCCGCGGTCGTTTCTCAGTGCATGCCGTCGGCGCTTCGGCAATGCGATCGCGCCAGAACTGCTTTGGTCGCAGATCGAAATTGTCTCGCCGGTGTTCGAGCGGGCCGAGCAGGCGCGCGAGGAACTCGCGCGATTGCGTAGCGGCGTCGCGGAGATCGCGATGGACAAAAACCTGCGGCTACTGGCCTCAGGCACGCATCCGATCTGCGCGTGGGGCGAGCAGCTCGAGACGCCGAACAAGCGCTATCGTGCTCTCATGGAGGACTTCCAGATCATCGCGCGGCGCAACGTTTTGTGCGGCCTGCACATCCACGTGGCGGTGCCGCCGCACGTGGACCGCGTGAAACTCATGAATCTGGTGATGCCATGGTTGCCGGTCTTCCTCGCCTTGTCCACTTCATCGCCATTCTGGAACCGCAGCAACACCGGGCTCCTCAGCTATCGTCAGGCCGCCTACGACGAATGGCCGCGCACCGGGGTTCCGGACTACTTTAAAGATGAGGCGGAGTACGCAAGATTTGTCGAGTTGCTTGCCGCCGGCGGCGCGGTCAAGGATGCGAGCTTCCTTTGGTGGGCCATACGGCCGGCATTGCGCTATCCAACACTGGAGCTTCGCATCTGCGATGCCTGCACGCGGCTCGACGACACGCTGGCCATTGCGGCGCTGTATCGCTGCCTCATTCGCATGCTGTGCCGCAATCCCGACCTCGGGGTGGATTGGACGCCATTTACGCGTCGCCTTATCGACGAGAACCGCTGGCGCGCCAAGCGCCTGGGACTCGACGCGGAGTTCATTTCGCTCGACGGTAGCCCGGCCCGCTCGTGCAAGGCCGTCGTCGAATCGTTGCTGCATCAACTAGCCGAGGATGCCGCAGCCCTGCAATGCGAGCGCGAGCTTGCGCGGATACCTGCACTGTTCAAAGAAGGCACCAGTGCGCATGTACAGGTCAGGCTGTATCGCGCCTTCCTCCAGCGCGGCGACACGCCGACAAAGGCAATGCAATCGGTCGTGGACTGGCTCGTCGCGGCGACGATGCCGCAGCCCTGACATGCGCCGGCCGCGATTCGCTGTTACGGCGGCGAGCACATTCCCACGCCGATGCCGTTGCCCTCGGGCACCCAGCCGTCGGCGATCATCTGATTGCGCACCGCCTCGTTGATGGTGAAGCGATGGTTGGGTGCCCCGCCCTGGCCGTTGTTGTAGAGGCGAAATACGGGCAGGTTTGACGCTGCACAAGTACCGGTCGCATCCGGCAGATAGGTGTAGAACACGTCCCCCTCAAAGACCCAGGCGGCGTTCTGCAACACGGCTTCGCAGCCAAGCCCGCGAGGCGCGTAGAAATGCGAGCTCTTGGCGCCGAACGCCGTGGAGAAGAACCGGCATACGGCCACGCGTCCCTCGGCTACGGCGGGATACACGTTGAACGACTCGCCCGTGCGCTGCCAGCCCTTGAACACGCCCGAATCGAGCTTGGCGATCTCGTCGGCGCTCGCGGTGATGAAGTAGTGTGCGAGACCAGGGTTGTAGTACTCGATGGCCCTGGCCGTGGACGGCGGCGGCGGCGCGCGCTCCGGAATGAAGCGCGCTCCACCGGTGGCGAGGGTGAAGCCCGTGACCTGTGCGCCAGCCGCGTCGAGCACGGTGAACGCGACGACCTTGCCGTAATCCACGCGCACCTGGGCAATGCCGTTGTTGGCCGGCATGCTGGTCGTGGTGAGCAGCGTGAGCGTAGGCTTAATCGTGATGCCCACGGCTGGATTGAGCGTGACGGGCAGAGGCACGACGACGTCAAATTCCACATCCTCGGGCCCGGGCTGGTTTACCACCTGGCGCGCATTGCTCGCCATCGCGGTCCACTGCGGCGTGGATGCCTCCACCTGAAGCGAGAGGTCCATGGCCGCGGTGCCGCTGATCTCGCCCGCCAGGCCGGCGTACACGATGAGTTTGCCGCCCGCGAATGCCGCACCTGCGGGCGGCGTAAGCCGCCACGTGGGATCGGCCACCACCGTGGCCCGGCCCGTGGCGGGCAAATTGCCGAGGAGCTGAACGTTGCTGCGCACCTCGCCGGTGGTAAGCACATAGGCGGACACCGACGCGCCAGCGCCGTTGACCGTCTTGGATTCCGACGTGCCGAACGACGTGCCCGACTTGCTTATCGCGATGAACGGCTGCCCGTTGAGCGTAGCCTCGATCTGCGCCTGGCCCGCGTGCGCGGCCAGGGGCATCGCCAGTACCATCGCCGCGACGAGCACCTCGAGAGACTTCGTTGTCTTCATCCGTTCCTCTTGTTGTATGCGCCCATTCAATCATCGAGAGCCAGCGCGCTCTCGAGGGACATGGCATTGTAGATCAGTTTACTTTGGCAACGCCGCGCCCAGCCAGGCGATCGCAGATCACTTCGCCGGCCTTTCGTCCGATTTCGTAGTGCGGCACACGAAGCGTCATCAACGCAGGGACGATCTGCGCGGCGATGTCGAGGTCGTCAAAGCCTGCGACCCGGGCACTTTATCCCGCTTATGTCGTCGGCAGCGCAGTTCGTCAAGCGTGAGCCAGATTGCCTGAAAATTTCGAATCATCAATCAACCTTGGCGCCTGACCGCCGCACCACGTCCGCCCACTTGACGCGATCGATGCCAAAGCTGCCGACCGTCGCTTCTGGCGGACTGCCGGGCTTCGAAGCGTTCATCTGGAATGGCATCGTTGTTCGTGCCGGGACGCCAGAGGCAACTGTTGCCCGGCTTCATGCCGAACTGAAGAAGGCGCTGGCGCAGCCGGATGTTCAAGAAAAGATCCGGACGCTGGGTTTCGAGCCTATCGCCAGCTCACCGCGCGATTTTCGCGAATACATGAGCACCGAGAGTGCCCGCTCAGCGCAAGTTGTCCGCAACGCGAGCATTCGACTGGAATGACTGTTCTCACCTCGGCCAATACTTTGTACACGACGCAACGTCGGCCGCATGATGCCACTTTTGCCGCGCGTACGTTGCCTGCCAACGAGTTTCTTGTCTGTGTCCCCGACTGTTGAACGACGAAACCTTCAGGTAGGCGACAATGCAAATTGACAGTCACGCGCACGTTTTCGATGTTGCGCGCTTCCCGTACGGGTCCAGTCCCGGTTATAAACCGCCTCCTCAAGAAGCGGGGACGGTAGATCAGTTTCTTGCTGTCCTGGACGCACACGGATTTACGCATGGTGTCGTGGTCAATCCGACGACCTCCTATGGCACCGACAACCGCTGCCTTCTTGATGCACTCGATCGCGCGCAAGGTCGACTGAAGGGGATTGCGCTGCAGGGAGGGCGCGGGATGGGTCAAGCTCTCGGGCCCGTTCCGATTTTCGCGAGAGCCATGGCCGCATTCTGACGCGGATCCGTTCGTGGAAGCATTGATCAGAGCCTTCACGCCAGAGCGTATCGTTTGGGGGGCGGATTGGCCGTTCATCCAGCGCGACACGCGCACCGATTACGGGCCGATCGTCCATTGTCTGCATCGATGGGTCCCGGATGCGGCAGATCGCCGCCAAGTGTTGACCATGTCGCCGAAAAAGCTGTTCGGTTTTGAAGATGGCATCTTGTGAGCGCCTGCTGACGCGCGGGACCTTGTGCCGCTCGCGGCTCTGTGGGCAGCGTTTGATGTGCTGGGCGCAGGTATTTCGGCGCAGACGAGTCAGATGAGCAATCATGGAACCCGACCAAGCCGCCTCGTTGTCTGACCGAGGTCTGTTGGTTGCCGGTCGAAGCCCCCCTAGACCTTCGCAGTCCGAAGCCGCAACGCGTTCGCGATCACCGATACCGAACTCAAGCTCATCGCCGCGCTGGCGATCATCGGACTTAGCAGGAGGCCGAACGCAGGATAGAGCACGCCCGCTGCAATCGGCACACCGACGAAGTTGTAGATAAACGCGAAGAAGAGATTCTGGCGGATGTTGCGCATCGTCTGCCGGCTCAGGGCCTGCGCCTTGGCGATGCCG